>NZ_JBYSWT010000011.1:0-180425 GCF_058781435.1 Pseudomonas sp. FW507-12TSA | reverse complement strand
TTAACCGCTTTCGACCGAGAGGATCGAAACGCTAACAAGGCCACTTTCGCTGCCTTATCAGCTCCTTTCGGGCTTCGATGAACTGAAGCGTGACCGCTGTCGAAATCTTCGTAACTCGTTGAATCTAAAGGAGTTTTTCGTTTCGACTGCGCCGGAAGTGGGGCGAATTATAGACCTGTAGAATCTGCCGTCAAGCATTAATTTGCATTTTCTATGACTCAACGCAAAACAGCCGATTCGACACCTCTATATAGAAGCATGAAAAAGACTTTGCGCACTATATTGCTCATCTAACGTTAGTTGAGCATCATGCGCCAAGTACTCTTTCTTCCCCATACCTTGGACGCCCTGCATGAACGACCACCCCCGCAGCCTCGCCTCGACCTTGTTTCCGGTCGGCCTGCTGCTTATTGCCATGGCCTCGATCCAATCAGGAGCCTCCCTGGCCAAGAGCATGTTCCCCGTCGTGGGCGCGCAAGGCACCACAGCCCTCAGGCTGGTTTTCGCCAGTGTCATAATGCTGCTCCTGCTAAGACCCTGGCGTGCCAGGTTCACCGGCAAGACATTACGCACGGTGCTGGTCTACGGCATGGCATTGGGTGGAATGAACTTCCTCTTCTATATGTCCCTGCGCAGCGTGCCACTAGGAATCGCCGTGGCCCTGGAGTTCACCGGCCCACTGGCCGTAGCTCTCTGCGCCTCGCGCAGGCCACAGGACTTTCTATGGATAGCCCTGGCGATCGTCGGCCTGGTGCTACTGATCCCGACCGGAGCCACCGAGACCGCCATCGACCTGGTCGGTGCCAGCTATGCATTGGGCGCGGGAATCTGCTGGGCGCTCTATATCCTCTTCGGCCAAAAGGCCGGTGCTGAGAACGGGATCCAGACAGCAGCCCTTGGCGTGTTGATCGCAGCACTGCTGGTCGCCCCCATAGGTATCGCCCATGCCGGCGCGGCACTGCTCACTCCATCCCTGATCCCCGTAGCGCTGGGGGTGGCCGTATTATCCACCGCACTGCCCTACAGCCTGGAAATGGTCGCGCTGACTCGCATCCCCGCACGAACCTTCGGCACCCTGATGAGCATCGAGCCTGCCTTCGGTGCACTCTCCGGCCTGCTGTTCCTGCATGAATACCTGTCCCTGGCTCAATGGGCCGCAATCGCTTGCATCATCCTCGCTTCCGTTGGGGCCACCCTGACCATGCGCCGCGACTCAAAGCCATTAGTTGCAGCTGATTGAGAAGCAACTCTGGTAATTGACGCTCAATTAGGCCATGTTTAGCCGGCTGTTCAACGTCACCCAGGAAGTTGTCGGACAGGGATATCGCCAACGCAAAAGACGCCAGATACTGCAGTCACACTCGGGCACCAGATCCGAGGCTAGCGATAAGGACGGGGATGAAACGATTTTTGATTCTGCTGACCATACTTGCCATTACAGGTTGTGCGGCAACCACCAGCAAGACCGAAGTCAAACGGGGTAAAAAAGGACTCCACATCAGTTGCTCGGGTTTGTCCTCTTCTTGGGACAAGTGCTACACCAAGGCAAGCGAGTCCTGCGGACCGAAAGGTTACAAGGTGATCGCCAAATCAGGCGATGCGGTCGAAGATCCAGGGGATTACCCCTTCGGCCTTAACCCTGCCGGCTATACCAGCCGCAGCATGATCGTGATCTGCAAATAACCCGACTTCTCAGTCTTGGGACAGGCGCTCCAGTTGTCCGATGATCTGTTCATGATTGCCGGCCAGGAGCTGCTCCTGGAGGCTCGGGCTCACCAGCATCCGCGCCACCACCAGGGCCCCCACGCATTGCGCCAGGATCGACCAGGCCAGGCTCTCGCTGCCCAGCGTTTGCGCCCAGGCCTGGTGTAATCGATAGATAAGATCCTCGGCCCGCTGGCGCACCTCCCCAGGGCCTCGGGAAATCTCCGCCCCCAGCGCCGGCAACGCGCAGCCTGCTCCCGGCTGCTGCACATGGGCCATGCTCAAGTACTGCTTCAGGCAGCGTCGCAACTTCTCCCGATCGTGCTGGCCGTTGCCTGCCAGACGCTCCAGGCTCTGGCGCAGTTCGCGCTCGACAATCGAACCGAACAGCTCGTCCTTGGAAGCGAAATGGCTGTAGAAAGCCCCGCCGCTCAGGCCGATGGCCTTCATCAAGGCATCGACCCCAACAGTGGAAAAACCTTCGTCCTTGGCCTGGACCGAACTGCTCTGCAACAGGCGTTCACGGGTTTCCTGCTTGTGACCGGCGGAATAACGCATCCCTGAAAGCTCCCCTAGACATTCTTGACGACTGAAAAATCATAGCATAACGTTCGTTTATCTAACGATCGTTTACCAAAGAGCGAGCCCCTCATGACCTTGAACAAGAAGAAAGTCGTACTGGTGGTTGGTGCCGGCGATGCCACAGGTGGCGCCATTGCCAAACGTTTCGCCGCCGAAGGTTTCATCGCCTGCGTAACCCGGCGCAGCGCGGACAAACTGCAACCTCTGGTGCAAAGCATCCAGCAGGCAGGCGGCGAGGCCCATGGCTTCGCGTGTGACGCCCGCAAGGAAGAGGAAGTGATCGCCCTGGTCGAACAGATCGAAACGCAGCTCGGCCCCATCGAAGCCTTCGTATTCAACATAGGTGCCAACGTGCCGTGCAGCATCCTCGAGGAAACGGCGCGCAAGTATTTCAAGATCTGGGAAATGGCCTGTTTTTCCGGGTTCCTCAATGCCCGTGAAGTGGCCAAGCGCATGGCTACCCGCCAGCGCGGCACCATCCTGTTCACTGGCGCGACCGCCGGGATACGGGGTGCCGCCGGGTTTGCCGCCTTCGCCGGAGCCAAGCACGGCATTCGCGCCCTGGCCCAGAGCATGGCCCGCGAGCTGGGGCCAATGAATATCCATGTGGCCCACGTCATAGTCGACGGCGCCATCGATACCGACTTCATCCGCAGCACATTCCCCGAGAAATACGCCCTCAAGGACCAGGACGGCATTCTCGATCCCGAGCATATCGCCGAGAACTATTGGTACCTGCACAGCCAACCCCGGGATGCCTGGACCTTCGAGATGGACCTGCGCCCCTGGAGCGAGCGCTGGTGACCCCTCTCTGCAAGAACAATCATCGAGATTCGATCATGAGCAAAAGCGTGGAGTTCTTCTTCGACCTGGGCAGCCCGACCGCCTACCTGGCCTACACCCAACTGCCGCAGATCTGTGCCCAGACCGGCAGCCAACTGATCTACCACCCCATGCTGCTGGGAGGCGTCTTCAAGACCACAGGCAATGCCTCCCCCATCAGCATCCCCGCCAAGGGGCGCTACATGCTGCACGACCTGGCACGTTTCGCCCGGCGCTACCAGGTGCAGCTCAGCTTCAACCCGCACTTCCCCATCAACACCCTGTTGCTGATGCGCGCAACCACCGGTGTGCAGATGCGCCTGCCGGAACGTTTCGTCGACTTCATCGACTGCCTGTTCCGCGCACTCTGGGTCGACAAACAGAACCTCAACGACCCCACCACCGTGACCCAGGTCCTGGAACGAAGCAGTTTCGATCCACAGCAGATCCTCGACCTGAGCAATGATGAAGAGGTCAAGGCCAGGCTCAAGGACAAGACCGAGCAAGCGTTGCAGCGAGGAGTATTCGGTGCCCCCAGCATGTTCGTGGGAGACGAACTGTTCTTTGGCCAGGACCGCCTGGATTTCGTGCGCGAAGCACTGGCTGCACAGTAAGGCCGAGTGCTCCCGGTGGCCTTCACCGGGAGCACGCTCCTTGGCATCACCCGCCTTGCGCGGGTGATGGTGGTTTTCAGATTGCCGCGGTACGCACCTGCAGCCAATCCAGCGCCGCCCCTTGCAACAGGGGGCTCAGGCGCTGCCGCACTTCCTCGTGATAGGCATTGAACCACTCACGTTCTTGCTGGGTGAGCAACGAAGGCTCCAGGCAACGGGTATCGATGGGGCACAGGGTGAGGGTTTCGAAACGCAGGAACTCGCCGAACTCGCTGCTGCCCGCCTCGCGGTTCAACGCCAGGTTCTCGATACGCACCCCCCAACGTCCAGGGCGATAGGTCCCGGGCTCGATGGAGGTGATCATCCCCGGCTGCATCGCCGTCTGCGGTGTCGGCGCCGCCTGATAGGCGATCACCTGCGGACCTTCGTGGACATTGAGGAAATACCCGACGCCATGCCCGGTGCCATGCCCGTAGTCCACGCCTTCGGCCCAGATCGGCGCACGGGCGATGGCATCCAGCAAGGGCGAGAGAATGCCCCGCGGGAACTGCGCACGGGACAGCGCAATGACCCCCTTGAGCACCCGGGTGCAGTCACGCTTCTGCTCGGCGCTGGGCGTACCGATCGGCACCATGCGCGTGATGTCGGTGGTCCCCCCCAGGTACTGGCCGCCAGAGTCGATCAGCAACAAGCCGTCACCCTCGATCACCGCATGCTCCTGGGCAGTGGCGTGGTAATGGGGCATCGCGCCATTGGCGTTGAACGCCGCGATGGTATTGAAGCTCAGCGACACATAACCCGGACGCCGCTCACGGGCCGCGGTCAGGTGTTCATCGATGGTCAGCTCGGTGATACGCTCACGGCCCAGCGCACCGTCCAACCAGGCGAAGAACTCGCACAACGCCGCACCGTCCTGCTCCATGGCCTGGCGAATGTGTTCGGCATCGGCCAGGCTCTTGCGTGACTTGGCCAGGGTCGTGGGGTTGAGCCCTTCGACCAGCCGTACCTGCGGATCGAGGTGCTCCAGCAAGCCCACCGTGACCCGTGCCGGATCGATCAGCAGGCTCGCAGTGCCGGGTACCGCACCCAGGGCCGCCGCCACTTGTGAATAATCACGCAGGCTGACGCCATCGGCTTCAAGTACCGCACGCAGCTGCGCATCGATCTTGTCCAGGGCCACGAACAAGGTGGCCTGTTGCTGGCTGATCAGGGCGAAGGAAACGAATACCGGGTTGAAGGACACATCCGCGCCACGCAGGTTGAACAGCCAGGCGATGTCGTCCAGGGTGGCGATGAAATGCCAGTCCGCACCACGCTCCTTCAGCACCTCACGCAGCGCCGCGAGCTTCTCCACCCGGCTTTGCGTGGCCTGGGGCGGCAGGTGCGGGTACACCGGCTGGTCGGGCAACGCCGGGCGATCATGCCAGGCCTCCAGGAGCAAATCGATATCGGTACGCAGGCTGGCTCCACGCTCGGCCAGCTTGTCGCCCAGGGTACGGGCCGACGCCAGCGCCATGACCGCGCCATCCACTGCAACCACACCACCGGCAGGCGTCTGCTGTGCCAGCCAGTCCAGGGGACCGGGTTGGCCAGGCAAGAGCTTCACCAACTCGATGCCGCTGCCCTTGAGTTCCTTGGTGGCCTGCTCCCAGTAACGACTATCGGCCCACACGCCGGCAAAGTCCGCAGTCACGATCAAGGTGCCGACCGAACCGTGGAAACCCGACAACCATTGGCGCCCCTGCCAGTAGCCCGGCAGGTATTCCGACAGATGCGGATCGGCCGAGGGCACCAGCAGGGCATGGATACCCTCGCGATTCATCAACTGGCGGACATGCGCCAGGCGCTGGGGGACCCCTGCGTTGGTCGAAGGCTGCGTACTCATTGTGTCTCCTTAACCGGCTAATCATTGTTATGGAAGATCGGGGCCGCCCGATCCTCAGGTCTTGGCTCCGGCCCAGAATGCCGGAGCAGTGGCGAGTGACGCCTTGATCAGTTGTGCTGCACGGTCCACATCCTGCTCGGTGGTGAAACGTCCGAGACTCAAGCGAATGGTCCTGCCGGCCTGCCGGGCATCGAGCCCCAGCGCCAACAGCACGTGGGACGGGGTATTGCTTGCCGAATTGCAGGCCGACGTAGCGGAAAACGCCATGGACGCACTCAATGCGGCGGCATCGAACCCACCTTCGGCGAAGGTCAGGCTCAAGGTATGGGGTATGCGCTGGGTATCACTGCCATTGAGGCGCAGGCCGGCGATATCGGCCAATTGCGCGAGCAGCCGCTGGCGCAGGCGGGCGATCTTTGCGGTCTCCTCCTGCCACGACTGCCCCGCCAAAGCGAAGGCCGCACCCATGGCGGCAATCTGGTGGGTGGCCAATGTCCCGGAACGCAGCCCACCCTCATGCCCGCCGCCATGGATCTGCGCCTGCAATCGCTGGCGAGCCCGGGGCCCGACATACAAGGCGCCAATGCCCTTGGGGCCGTAGAGCTTGTGGGCGGAAAACGACATCAGGTCCACCGGCCAGCGGGCGAGATCGATGGCGACCTTGCCGGCGCCCTGGGCGGCGTCCACATGCAACAAGGCCCCGTGCTCACGGACCACCTGGCCGATTGCCGGGATGTCGTTGAGAGTGCCGAGCTCGTTGTTCACCAGCATCAGCGACACCAGCACGGTGTCATCTCTCATGGCCCGGCTCACTGCCTCGGGGCCGATCAGCCCATCGGCATCGGGCGCCAGGTAGGTCACCGCCACGCCGGCATCCTGCAACTGCCGGGCAGTATCCAGAACCGCCTTGTGTTCGATCTGGCTGGTGATGACATGGCCGCGGGCCTGCGTCACGCCCTTGAGCGCCAGGTTGTTGGACTCGGTGGCCCCCGACGTCCAGACGATCTGTTCCGGCTCCGCACCGACCAATTGCGCCACCTGCCGCCGCGCATTCTCGACGCTGCGACGCGCCTGCTGGCCGAAGGCATGGGAGCTGGACGCCGGATTGCCGAAATTGCCATCGAAGCCCAGGCACTCGAGCATCACCTGGATGACCCGCTCATCCACCGGCGTGGTGGCAGCGTAATCAAGATAAAGAGGACGTGTGTTCATGGCTGAAAACCTGCAGAGCTTGTTCCAGGACCGGGGTCGACTCGAAAAAGAAGACCCATCGACGCGTCATTCGCAGCAGGCGCATCAACGGTAGTCAGCGAGGCGATACCCGATCAGATGCTTAAAGGAAGAGGACTTCATTTAAAAGTGCGTAGGAACGCTCCTGGCAGCCAGCTTAACAGGCCAGGACCGCAAAATTGAAGTGGGACTTAACAAAGGCTTTCCACCAGCAGTGGAACCAAGGACAGCACCAACAGCCCCGCCATCCCCAGGTTGAACAGGCGCAACCAGCGCGGATTGCGCAACACATTGCGCAGCAGGCTGCCGCAGGCCGCCCAGAGACTGACGGTCGGGGCATTGATCAGGGCAAATACCGCGGCGATCACCAGCACATTGGTGAAATAGCCTTGCAGCGGCGTATAGGTGCTGATGGCGCCCACAGCCATGACCCAGGCCTTGGGGTTGACCCACTGGAAAGCTGCGGCCCCCCAATACCCCAGGGGCCGGCCCCGGCCCTGCTGCTCATCGGATAGAGGACCGGAACGGGCGATCTTCCACGCCAGGTACAACAGGTAGGCCGCCCCGACATAGCGCAGCACGCCGTACAACAGTGGATAAGCCTCGAACACCGCCCCCAGGCCCAGGCCGACCGCCAGCACCAGCACGAAGAAACCGCAGCTGATGCCGAGGATATGCGCAATCGAGCGCCTGAAGCCGAAGTTCACGCCCGAGGCCAGCAACATGGTGTTGTTGGGGCCAGGGGTAATCGAAGTGACCAGGGCAAACAGGGCGAACGCCAACAGCAGGTCGGGGCTAAGCGGCATGGTTTGAAGAATCCGGGAGCAGGTCGGTCAGGCTTCGACCCTACTCCACGCCCACGGCGAAACCCACGGACAGTTGACGGAAACTTCGACCGGTACAGTCTTCTTCAACTGGCCGGCTGGATGCGACTGATACTACGTTGGGCGCTCATTTCACCGCTGTTGTCGAAGGCCGCCGAATGCCCCTGCAACTCGGCCTTCTTCTGCTGGTACTCCTCGAACGACAAGCCGCGCCGGCTCAGGGCTTCCAGGGCCAGCTCGCGGGTTTCCTGGGCGGTATAGGGGCGCAATTCCGGAGCACCGGGGCTGGCGCAACCGGCCAGGACACTGGAAACCAACAACAGCAAGACCACGGATAAAGCCTTCATGGCGGGCACCTGGAGCAGGTTGCGAACGATGGAGCCAGGCTACTCGCGGCCCGCGCGGGGCAAAAATCATCCCGCTCGATAGTCGCTATCGACTGTTCATGGATCGACGCTAATCAACAGGCATATTCCCAAGGATTCTATAAATAGAGAAACACGCTCTTTTGCGGAATAAAAAACAGCCTTTATAACAACCGCATCCCGTCATCCAACTGTTGCCAGGGCAACTGTTGCGCTGGCAACAGCCGATCAACAAAACAGTGCTGGTCCAACAACAGCCAAACCTTGCTCACAAGGCGCAAGCCACGTGGCACAAGGCTAACAGGGGGTTGGTACAGCTCTTGCTCCAGGGCCTGGCACCTGCCAAGGCTCGTCGAGCCACTGTCTTTGCCAAGGAGTTGTCCATGTCCCGTCCCTTGAATGTCGTTGCCCTCTCCGGTGGTACCTGGCGCCCGTCCCGGACCCTGGTCCTGACCCAGGCCCTGCTGGCCGAACTGTCGAGCCAACTGCCGATCGCCAGCCACCTGATCGAACTGGGCGACATTGCCCGGCCCGTGGGTGCGGCCCTGTCGCGCCAGGAACTGCCGCCTGAAGTGGAGGCCGAATTGCAAGCCATCGAGAGCGCCGACCTGCTGATCGTCGCCGCCCCGGTATATCGCGGCTCCTATCCGGGCCTGCTCAAGCACCTGTTCGACCTGATCGACCTCAACGCCCTGGTGGACACCCCGGTCCTGCTGGCCGCCACCGGCGGCAGCGAGCGGCATGCCCTGGTCCTGGACCATCAGTTGCGCCCACTGTTCAGCTTCTTCCAGGCCCTGACCCTGCCGATCGGCGTGTATGCCACCGAGGCCGACTTCAGCGACTACCGGATCACCAGCGAGCTGCTGCAGGCACGCATCCGCCTGGCCGCCGAGCGAGCCGCGCCACTGTTTGCCGCGCACCCGGACAAACTGCTGAAAATCGCCTGAGGAGCAAACATGGATGTGTTCTGGTTTCTCCCGACCCACGGCGACGGTCATTTCCTGGGCACCACCCAGGGTGCGCGCCCGGTCACTCTCAACTACCTCAAGCAAGTAGCCCAGGCCGCGGATAGCCTCGGCTACCACGGCGTGCTGATTCCCACCGGACGCTCCTGCGAGGACTCCTGGGTCATCGCCTCGGCCCTGGTGCCCCTGACCGAGCGCCTGCGCTATCTGGTGGCGATCCGCCCCGGGATCATCTCGCCCACGGTCTCGGCACGCATGGCCGCGACCCTTGACCGCCTGTCCAACGGCCGTTTGCTGATCAACGTGGTGACTGGCGGCGACCCGGACGAAAACCGTGGTGACGGCAGCTTCCTCAGCCATGGCGAGCGCTACGAGGTTACCGACGAATTCCTGCGGATCTGGCGCCGGGTCCTGCAAGGCGAGGCCGTGGATTTCCAGGGCAAGCACCTGCATGTGCAAAACGCCAAGGCCCTCTACCCGCCGGTGCAGAAGCCCTATCCACCGTTGTATTTCGGTGGTTCCTCCGAGGCTGCCCATGAACTGGCCGCCGACCAGGTGGACGTCTACCTGACCTGGGGCGAACCGCCAGCGGCAGTGGCGCAGAAGCTCGCCGACGTGCGCAAGCGCGCTGCCCGCAAGGGCCGCCAGGTGAAGTTCGGGATCCGCCTGCACGTCATCGTGCGCGAAACCGAAGAGCAAGCCTGGAAAGCCGCCGACCGGCTGATCGAGCACATCAGCGACGAAACCATCGCTGCCGCCCAGCAGTCGTTCGCGCGATTCGACTCCGAAGGCCAGCGACGCATGGCCGCCCTGCATGGCGGGCGCCGCGACCAGCTGCAAATCGCGCCCAACCTCTGGGCAGGGGTCGGCCTGGTACGCGGTGGCGCCGGTACCGCCCTGGTGGGCGATCCACGGCAAGTAGCCGAACGGATCAAGGAATATGCGGACCTGGGCATCGACAGCTTCATCTTCTCCGGCTATCCGCATCTTGAGGAGGCCTACCGCTTCGCCGAACTGGTGTTCCCGCTGCTACCGCAACCCTACGCCAGCCTGGCCGGCCGTGGCCTGACCAACCTGACCGGGCCGTTCGGCGAAATGATCGCCAACGACGTGCTGCCCAACCGCTGAGCTTCGCAGCCAGCCGTGGCCAGGCGCCCCTGGCGCCAGCGACGGCTCCTGCACCGTTCTTTCCCGGCCGCAGCGACGGCCAAATAATGAGGAACACCGCGTGACTGCCACACCGCAAAGCGCCCTGTTATCCCCCCTGCAGACCGCCCGCCAGCTAGCTGCCGAATTCGCCCTGAGCGCCGTCGAGCGCGATGAGCGCGGCGGCACTCCCAAGGCCGAGCGCGACGCCCTGCGCCACAGCGGCCTGCTGGCCCTGAGCATTCCCCGCCAGTTCGGCGGTCTCGGCGCCTCCTGGAGCGAAACCCTGCAAGTCGTTCGCGAATTCGCCAGGGTCGACAGCTCCATCGCCCATGTCTTCGGCTTCCATCACCTGATGCTGGCCACCGTGCGCCTGTTCGCCCGGCCCGAGCAGTGGCAGCCATGGTTCGAGCAGACGGCGCGCAAGAACTGGTTCTGGGGCAATGCCCTCAACCCCCTGGACACCCGCACGGTGGTAAAGAACCTGGGGGGCTGGCGCGAATTCTCCGGCAAGAAGAGCTTCTGTTCCGGGGCCAGTGATTCGGAAATGCTCATCGCCTCGGCGGTGGACGAGAGCAACGGCGGCAAATTGCTGATCGCGGCGATTCCCAGCGGCCGCAGCGGCATCACCCTGCACAACGACTGGAACAATATCGGCCAGCGCCAGACCGACAGTGGCAGCACCACCTTCGAGCGGGTCAGGGTCGAGGAGTCCGAACTGCTGCTGGACCCGGGCCCGCTCAGCACGCCATTCGCCTGCCTGCGCCCATTGATCGCCCAATTGACCTTCAGCCACATGTTCCTCGGAATCGCCGAAGGTGCCTTCGCCGAGGCCCGGCAATACACCCTCGGCGAAACCCGGGTCTGGCATCGCTCCAACGCCCGCGACATCAGCCAAGATCCCTACATCCTCAGCCACTACGGCGAGTTCTGGGTGGCCCTGGAAGGTATCCGCCTATTGGTGGAACGAGCTGGCGTCATGCTGGACCAGGCCTGGGCCAAAGGCCCCGCCCTGGGCGCCGAAGAGCGGGGACACCTGGCCACCGCCATCGCTACCGCCAAGGTCGCCGCCAGCCGCCAGGGCCTGGAGCTGTGCAGCCGGTTGTTCGAGGTCACCGGGGCTCGCTCGACCCATGCTTCCCTGGGCCTGGACCGGCATTGGCGCAACCTGCGCACCCAGACCCTGCACGACCCACTGGACTACAAGCTCCATGAGCTGGGGGACTGGGCGCTGAACCAGGCCCTGCCGACCCCGACTTTCTATTCCTAGCCTTCTGCCTGCGGAGAATGCCCATGCAGCTTCTGACCCTGCCCCCCTCGCCCGCCCTGGCGACCTCGATCCGCGCCACTGCCCAAGTGTTCGAGGACCCGAAATCCCAAGCCTTGCTGGCCCACCTGCAGCAGGTGGCGCCAAGCGAGGCCAGCGTGCTGATCATTGGCGAGACCGGGACCGGCAAGGAGTTGGTGGCGCGGCATATCCATAACCTCAGCGCACGACGCAACCGCCCTTTCGTGGCGGTCAACTGCGGGGCCTTTTCGGAATCCCTGGTGGAAGCCGAACTGTTCGGCCATGAAAAAGGCGCCTTCACCGGCGCCCTCAGCGCCAAGGCCGGCTGGTTCGAGGAAGCCGATGGCGGCACCTTGTTCCTGGACGAGATCGGCGACCTGCCCATGGCCATCCAGGTCAAGCTGTTGCGGGTGTTGCAGGAGCGTGAAGTCGTGCGCCTGGGATCACGCAAGAGCATCCCCATCGATGTGCGCGTGCTGGCAGCCACCAACGTGCAGCTGGAAAAGGCCATCAACGCCGGGAATTTCCGCGAAGACCTGTACTACCGCCTGGATGTGGTCGGCCTGGAACTGAGCCCGCTGCGAGAACGCCCCGGTGACATCCTGCCGCTGACTCGGCACTTCATCGAGGCCTACAGCCAGCGCCTGGGCTACGGCAACATCAGCATCAGCCCGCAGGCCGAGCACAAGCTCAAGAGCTACAGCTGGCCGGGCAACATCCGCGAGCTGGAAAACGTCATCCACCACACCCTGCTGATCTGCCGCGACGGGGTTATCGCCGAGGGCGACCTGCGCTTGTCGAACATGCGTATCGAACGCGCCGACGACGGCCACTGCGGCCCCGACGACTCAGCCGAGGGCCTGTTGGAGCGGGCCTTCCAGAAACTCTTCGCGGAGCAGGCCGGCGCGCTCCACGAAAAGGTCGAGGACGCCCTCTTGCGCGCGGCCTACCGCTTCAGCCACTACAACCAGGTGCACACCGCCAACCTCCTGGGGCTGAGCCGCAACGTCACCCGGACCCGGCTGATCAAGATCGGCGAGCTGGCGGTGAACAAGCGCCGGCCTGCGGACAACCTCAACGAGCGCACCCTGCAGTTGTCGATCTAGCCCGGCAAGTGGCAATGCAAGGCATCGTCATGGCTGCGGGCGATGCTGGTGCGTACCTGGAAGGAACCGAAGGTCACGGTCTTGGCCTGGTGCGCCAGGATCAGTTGCCAGAAGTCCTGCTCGCCACTCTCGAAACGCTGGAACGCCGCCTCGCCGGCCTCGCGGGTTTGCCACTGCAGGTAGTTGAGCACCCGCCGCCCATCGTCGCTGGCTTGCACGCTGGCACTGAGGAAACCGCCGTAGCCCTGGGCCAGCCGTTCGCTCTGCGCTGCCAGGGCCGATACCAGCGCCTCTTGTTGGCGAGGCTCGATCTCGAACTCGATCAATTGGGTGAAGCTGCGATGTCTTTCAAAGGCGCTCATGGGTCATTCCCTACTGCGGAAGAGGATCTTGCGGTTGGATATGCGGCAGGGTAAAACCTCTAGTTAAGTAAAGGTCAAGCCCGTTTTTCACTTTTGGCGCCCTCGATGATCGATCACGACACCATCCACAAGGAACTCACCGTCGGCCAACTGGCCGCCCGCAGCGGAGTAGCGGTCACCGCGCTGCATTTCTACGAAACCAAGGGGCTGATCAAGAGCCAGCGCAACCAGGGCAATCAACGCCGCTATCCACGCTCGGTGCTGCGCCGGGTGGCGTTGATCAAGGTGGCCCAGCGCCTGGGCATTCCCCTGGCGGAGATTGGCCGGGCCCTGGCCACCCTGCCTGATGACCGGGCGCCCAGCGCCGCGGATTGGCAGCGCTTGTCGGAGCAATGGAGCCGCGAGCTGGACGCCCGCATCCAGCAGCTCACCTTGCTGCGCGAACGCCTGAACCTGTGCATCGGCTGCGGCTGCCTGTCGATGCAAGGCTGTCCGCTGCGCAACCAGGGCGACTATCTCGGGGAAACCGGCCAGGGCGCCCGCCTGCTGGAACCCGATGCGCCCAGCGATGACCTGGCACCTTAGGCATGTCGAGACGGCAACCGTCGAACCGAAAGATCCGCCCTCAAGGCTCATGGGGACTGCTGGGCCAGATCCCTGGGCAAATCGCCGAAGGCTGCTGCCCGAACTGCACCTCGTCGGCCCATCCCGGTCCTGCAACATTGGGGGTATAGAGTGAAAGTGCTCGATCCACCTCCCATAACAAGAGCAAGGAGCCCCATCATGAGCGTCAAACCCATTCCCGAAGGTTTCATTGGCGTCACTCCCTACCTGGGTATCCGCCAGGCCGCCGAAGCCATCGAGTTCTACAAGAAGGCCTTCGGCGCCGAGCAAACCATGCGCCTGGACATGCCCGATGGCAGTGTCGGCCATGCCGAGCTGCTTATCGGCGGCGCGCCCATCATGCTCGGCAGCCCTTGCGAGGAAACGCCGATGGGCAGTCCCGAAGCCCACAAGACCTCGGTGGGCCTGCATCTGTACGTCGAAGATGTCGACAGCTACTTCGCCAGGGCGATTGCCGCCGGTGCCAGCGAAGCGGAACCGATCAAGGACCAGTTCTATGGTGACCGCAGCGGTGCCCTGCGCGATCCTTTCGGGCATGTCTGGTTCATCGCCACCCGCAAGGAAAACCTGACGGTCGAGGAGATCAAGCAGCGCGCCGTAGAGCTGTTCCAGCAACAGTCGCAGTGATCCCCCCAGCGCCTTCACCTTTCGCCGCTGGCGCCAGCGGATTGCCGGCCCCGGTGGTCGGCAATCCCTCCTCAACGCCAGCGGGCCGGCATCAGCCGATCCACACATCATCCTGATTCCTGGGCCCAGGAAGGCTCTGTAACATTTACTTTCATATCCGGCTTCGGGATTTACGATTCTCATTCGTCTTAACTAGATGCAGCAGGCCGCGTTGGCCATGGCTATGCCCAGCGAGAACCACATCAGGGCCAGCCCGGAGTTCCAGCGCCGCTCCACTCCTCGAATCAAGACGCCCATTCAAT
Organism: Pseudomonas sp. FW507-12TSA; assembly: GCF_058781435.1. Classification (NCBI taxonomy): domain Bacteria; kingdom Pseudomonadati; phylum Pseudomonadota; class Gammaproteobacteria; order Pseudomonadales; family Pseudomonadaceae; genus Pseudomonas; species Pseudomonas sp. FW507-12TSA. The sequence goes on along the minus strand of NZ_JBYSWT010000011.1, from coordinate 165,979 downwards.
GTCGAAGAAATCCCGCTCAAAAATCTGGTTTCTAGTGCACAGCTGGCTGGCACTGCCCATCTGGTTCTTCGTGCTGATCGTCTGCGTCACCGGCACCCTGGCAGTGGTCAGCCAGGAAATCGTCTGGCTGGCCAACCCCGATGTCCGTGCCAGCAAACCCACGGACGACGCCCAACCCCTGAACTACGACCAGATCGTCCAGGCCATCAAGCGCGCCGAACCCCAGACCCGGGTGGACACCATCATCACCCCGGATGAAAGCCATTTTGCCTTGAGCGTCAACGTCACTTATCCGGACGGCCGCTCGCCCACGCTGTACGTCAACCCCTATACCGGAGCGATCCAGGGCGCGAGCCCGGACTTCGACTTCCAGGCCTTCACCCGCGCCCTGCATGGCTGGTGGCTGGTGCCCTTCACCAACGGCTATAGCTGGGGCTGGTACCTCGTATCGTTCCTCGGCGTACCGATGCTGATCTCGTTGATCACCGGCCTTGTGGTCTACAAGAAGTTCTGGAAGGGCTTTCTCAAGCCGACCCTGCGCCTGCGCCATGGCGCGCGGATCTTCTGGGGCGACTTCCATCGCCTGAGCGGCATCTGGTCGATCTGGTTCATCGCGGTGATTTCCATCACCGGTATCTGGTTTCTCATTCGCGCAATCCTGGGCGACAACCACATCAGCATCTCCAGCGAACCCATAGTCCCGGTGATCGCCCGGGAGCAGGTTCCGGTCAGCACCGACGGCAGCCCCGCGCCGATGATCAGCCTGGAACAGGCCATCGGCACCGCCACCCAGAAGATTCCCGGGTTCGACATCAGCTTCGTCAGCTTGCCGAGCAATGCCTATAGCCACCTGTACGTGGGCGGGCGCGGCTGGTATCCGCTGATGTTCCAGACCGCCAACATCAACCCCTACACCGGCTCCCTGGACTCCTCGTACCTGCTGGGCGACCGCTCCACCCTGGAGTTCGTCACCGAATCCATGCGCCCCCTGCATACCGGGGACTTCGGCGGGATCTGGATCAAGCTGGTCTGGTTCTTCTTCGGCCTGGTGCTGAGCATGATGGTGCTCAGCGGCCTGCTGATCTGGACCAAACGCACCGCCCTGGCCACCGCCAACGCCCTCAAGCGCGAGGAAAAGGCCGCCCGTGCCCGCCCTGCCCGCAATCCCGCCCCGGCCCTGGGCCGGGAAACCTCGGAGAGTCCCCTGTGAGCCAGACCCAAACCGCCACCGCGGATTCATCCCTGAGCCGCTTCTGGCACAAGTGGCGCTTTCACCTGAATATCCTCCTGGTGCTGATTCCCCTGGGATTCATGCCCAAGTACTTCGCCGATGCCGCGCTGTTTCGCGGTGATAGCGGCCTGGGCGAACGGGAGATCGGCGAAGTCCAGGTCGGACCCTGGAGCCTGCGCCTGGCCGAGATGCGCATCGAGCCACCGCGCAGCGACGGCCCCGCCGGTTATCTGAAACGCTTCAATGCCGCCCTGTGCCAGGCCTGCATCGAGCCGGTCAAGGCCACCTACCTGCGCATCGGCAAGCCTCGCAGCCTGCGGGCCGCCGGAGTGATCTTCTTCGGCAGCCCGTACCGCATGGGCGCCAGCCTGCCAATTCCGGAAAAGACCAAGGCCGACGCCGAGCTGTGGATCACCATGGAAGGCTGGGACGGCAGCATGCACCAGGCGGCCATTCCCCTGAGCCAGGCCTCGCCGGCCACCGTGGCCTGGCTCGAAAAACAAGGAGGCAAACCATGATCCGCGCACTCTTCACCCGACGCTTCGGCGCCACGCTCCTGCTGCTCGCTGGCGCAGCATTCAGCCACAGCGCCCTGGCCCATAACCCGATGTGCGAATGCAAGGCCATCGACGCCGAGCAGATCCGCTGCACCGGGGGCTTTTCCGATGGTAGCGGCGCCCCAGGCGTGACCCTGGACGTGATCGGCTACGACGAGACCATCCTGGTGCCCGGCAAGCTGGGAACCGACTCGACCCTGACCTTCAAGAAACCCACCAGCGAGTTCTACGTCCTGTTCGATGCCGGCCCCGGCCACGTCGTCGAGATCGACCAAGCGGATATCGAGACCCCATGACTCCTGCCACCACCCAGGTCGTGCGCCCCGCCGGCGCCGGTCATGAAACCCTGTATGTCCTGCTGCTGTGCCTGCTGATCCTTTGCGCAGCCGCCAGCGTGGTGCTGTGGCACAGCGAGGCGGACACCAGCAACACCATCGCCGCCCATCAACTGGATGCCCGCCGCGACCTGAGCGCCGGCGAACAAGGGATCTATGCCGACTTGCGGGTGACCCTCGACGAGATCCGCCTGCTGCAAACCGAAGGCCAGGCCCTGCCCAGTCCCGCGCAACTGGCCGAGGAAGGTTTCGCACCCTTCGCCCAGGACGCCAGCTCGGTCAGCCGTGGCGGACATGCCTGGCAGGTGCTGGACCAGGCCTACCTGGGGCTGAGCCAGAACCCACAGGTGGCCGGCTCCTTCCTGATGCGTATCGCCCCAGAGGATGACGCCCAGGTGGATATCTGGCTCAACCGCAGTCCCTCGGCCAGCGCCCCCCGCGACCTCGGCCAGCAACAGCTGATCGCCGCCGGCTGGCAGCAGGTGGTGGTGCAATTCGATGCCGGAGTGACCCGCCAGCACCGCCACTGAGCCCACGCATTCCCCCCGAGAGAAGAACACTAGCCCATGCCCATTTCATCTCCACGTCGTCCATTCTTGCAGGTGCTGCTGGTCAGCCTGCTGGCCCTCCTCCTCAGCCCCCTGGCCAGCGCCGATGGGGCCAAGCGCCTGCGCATCGGCATCACCCTGCACCCCTACTACAGCTATGTGGCCAACATCGTCGGTGACAAGGCCGACGTGGTGCCGCTGATCCCGGCCGGCTTCAACCCCCATGCCTACGAACCTCGCGCCGAGGACATCAAGCGCATCGGCACCCTGGACGTGATCGTGCTCAACGGCGTGGGCCACGACGACTTCGCCGATCGCATGATCGCCACCAGCGAGCGCCCGGACATCCCAGTGATCGAGGCCAACGAGAACGTACCGCTGCTGGCCGCCACCGGGATCGCCGCCCGCGGCGCCGGCAAGGTGGTCAACCCGCATACCTTCCTGTCCATCAGTGCTTCCATCGCCCAGGTCAACAACATCGCCCGGGAGCTGGGCAAGATGGACCCGGCCAATGCCAAGACCTACACCCAGAACGCCCGCGCCTACGGCAAGCGCCTGCGGCAGATGCGCGCCGATGCCCTGGCCAAGCTGACCCAGGCGCCCAACGCCGACCTGCGGGTGGCCACGGTGCACGCCGCCTACGACTACCTGCTGCGCGAATTCGGCCTGGAAGTCACCGCCGTGGTCGAGCCGGCCCACGGCATCGAGCCCAGCCCCAGCCAGTTGAAGAAGACCATCGACCAGCTGCGCGAACTGGACGTCAAGGTGATCTTCTCGGAAATGGACTTCCCCTCCACCTACGTCGATACCATCCAGCGTGAATCCGGGGTCAAGCTCTACCCGCTCTCGCACATTTCCTACGGCGACTACAGCGCCGACAAGTACGAGAAGGAAATGAAGGGCAACCTCGATACCGTGGTCCGCGCCATCCAGGAGGCCGGGGCATGACCGCCATCGAGACCCTGCTGCGGGGCCCGGCCATCGAGTTCGACCAGGTCAGCCTGGTCCTGGGCCGCACCACCATCCTCGACCAGGTGACGTTCCAGGTGCAGCCCGGCAGCCTGCACGCCCTGGTCGGCCCCAACGGTGGCGGCAAGAGTTCACTGATCAAGACCCTGCTGGGACAGATGCCCCACCAGGGCCAGTTGCGCCTGCAGTGGCCGGACGCCCCGGGCACCATCGGCTATGTACCCCAGGCCCTGGAGTTCGATCGTGGCCTGCCGATGACCGTGGACGATTTCATGGCCGCCATGTGCCAGCGCCGGCCGGCGTTTCTCGGCCTGAGCCGGCATTACGCCAAGGCCATCGGCGAAGCCCTGGAGCAAGTCGGCATGCAGGACAAGCGCAAGCGGCGCATGGGCGCCCTGTCCGGCGGCGAGCGCCAACGGGTGCTGCTGGCCCAGGGCCTGATTCCGGCACCGCAACTGGTGGTGCTGGACGAACCCATGTCGGCCCTGGACGAGGCCGGGATCCAGGTCTTCGAGCGCTTGCTCCAGGACTGGCGCCAGCGCGGCATCACTCTGTTGTGGATCGAGCACGACCTGGAAGCCGTGGGCCGCCTGGCGGACCGGGTCACCGGTCTCAATCGCCGGGTGCTGTTCGACGGCCCGGCGCAGCAGACCCTGACGCCGGAACGCCTGCTCAGCCTGTTTTCCACCCATCCACGAGCCGCCGGGAGCGCTGCCTGATGAGTTATGAAGCTTTCCGCCTGATGGTCCAGGGCTGGGCCTCTTCAGGCTACCTGCCGGAAGCCCTGGCCTACGGTTTCGTGGTCAATGCCCTGCTCGCCGGCCTGCTGATCGGCCCGGTGCTCGGCGGCCTGGGTACCCTGGTCGTGGTCAAGCGCTTCGCTTTCTTCTCCGAAGCCGTGGGCCACGCAGCCCTGACCGGGGTGGCCATCGGCATCCTCCTGGGCGAGCCCTACACCGGCCCCTACGGCAGCCTGTTCGGCTACTGCTTGCTGTTCGGCATCCTGCTCAACTACCTGCGCAATCGCACCGGCCTGGCCCCGGACACCCTGATCGGAGTGTTCCTCTCGGTGTCCCTGGCCCTGGGCGCCAGCCTGCTGCTGATCCTGGCCGGCAAGATCAACGTGCACATTCTCGAGAACGTACTGTTCGGCTCGGTGCTCACGGTCAATGGCGACGACCTGCTGGTGCTGCTGGTCGTCGGTAGCCTGGTCCTGGGCCTGAGCCTGCCGCTGTACAACCGCATCATGCTGGCCAGCTTCAACCCGCAGCTGGCAGCGGTACGCGGCGTGGCAGTGAAGACCCTGGACTATCTGTTCGTGATCCTGGTGACGCTGATCACCGTGGCCGCAGTGAAAGTCATCGGCGCGATCCTGGTCGGCGCCCTGCTGGTGATCCCGGCCGCCGCGGCGCGCCTGCTCAGCCAGTCGCTCAAGGGGTTCTTCTGGATCTCGGTGAGCATCGCCACCCTCTGCACCTTGTGCGGCATCCTGCTGCCGATCGTCTTCGACCTGCCGGTCCCCTCCGGCGCCGCGATCATCCTGGTGGCCGGCATCTGCTTCGCCCTCGCCGCCATCGCCCGCGGCACCGTCCCCAGCCTGAAAGGGAATATCGGATAAATGCACAATTCATCACCCAATCTGTCACTGCCGCGCCTGGCCCTGGTCCTGGTTCTCGGCGGCCTGCTCCATGCCCCGACCCTGTCGGCAGCGGACAATGTCCGCCAGCGCCAACCGGCACCCGCCGCCACCCAGCAGCCATTGACGGTGCTGGCCTCGCTGCCGGTGACCTTCGGCCTGGGGCAAATCCTGCTGCAAGGCACCGATGTCAAGCTCGAACGGGCCGCCCCGGCCAACCTGCCGGGCTCGCGGCAGACCGCCTACTTCACCGGGCGCGGTGCCCCGGCCCTGGGCAAGCTGGCCCAGGGTGCCGACGCGGTGATCGGCCTGCGTTCGATCTGGCCGGACGACCCGCTGTATCCCAACGCCCGGCGCAGCAATATCCGCATCGTCGAAATCGATGCCGCACGACCGGTGGATGGCGCCCTGCCCGGCGTCGCCCTGCAACCGGGCAAGAGCGACGGCCTGAACGCCCAGCCATGGTTGTCGAGCAATAACCTGGGACGCATGGCCGACGTACTGGCGGCCGACCTGGTGCGCCTGGCTCCCGCGGCCAAACCGCAGATCGAGAGCAACCTGGCCAACTTGAAACAGCGCCTGCTCAAGCTCAGCGCCGCCAGCGAGGCGCGCCTGGCCGAAGCCGACAACCTCAGCGTACTGAGCCTGTCCGAGCATTTCGGCTACCTGATCGGCGGCCTGAACCTGGAGTTGCTGGAGGTGGACGCCCGGGCCGACAACGAATGGACGCCCGAAGCCCTGAAAAAACTGCAGGCTCGACTCAAGGACAACGACGTGGCCCTGGTCCTGCATCACCGCCAGCCGTCGGAAGCACTGAAGGCCGCCATCAGCGCCGGCGGCAGTCAGTTGCTGGTGCTGGAAACCGACAGCGCCGACCCAGCTGGCGAGCTGGAAACCAACCAACAGAAGATCATCCAGGCCCTGGCCCCGCAAAGCTGAGCCTGTAACCGTTGCCGAAGCTGAAAACGGTCTGGGCGGTACCCCGTCGCAGGGCTGCAATGCGTCCATGACCTGGAAGCTCGGCAACGGCTACAAGTGATGCCGCGGCGCTTACATATTTCCTCAAGATCGCGCTCATTTCCCGGTGCTAGTCTGCGCCTCGCCTAAATAGACGCCAGGAACAGCGCCATGAGCGATTACGTAAACCTCAACAAGACCAACTGGGACGAGCGCGCCCCCCTGCATGCCGCCTCGCCGGACTATTGCGTGCAGCGCTTCATCGACGACCCGCAATACCTCTCCGACGTGGTGCGTTTCGACCTGCCGCTGCTGGGGGATATCCGTGGCCTGCGCGGCGTGCACCTGCAATGCCATATCGGCACCGACACCCTGTCCCTGGCTCGCCTGGGCGCACAGATGAGCGGCCTGGACTTCTCCCCCGCTTCCCTCGCCGAGGCCCGTACCCTGGCCCAGCGCTGCGACACCGCCATCGATTACCACGAGTCGGATGTATTCAAGGCGGCCGAAGTGTTGCCGGCCGCCAGCTTCGACCTGGTCTACACCGGCATCGGCGCCCTGTGCTGGCTGCCGAGCATCGAGCAATGGGCCCGGACCGTGGGCGCGCTGCTCAAGCCCGGTGGCCGGCTGTTCATCCGCGAAGGGCACCCGATGCTCTGGGCGATCAACGAAGATCACAGCGATTCGCTACGGGTGGAACTGTCCTACTTCGAACGCAGCGAACCCTTGGTCTGGGATGACAGCAGTACTTACGTGGAGACCGACAAGGAGCTTGAGGCCACGGTCACCCACGAATGGAACCATGGCCTGGGCGAGATCATCAGCGCATTGCTGGGCCAGGGCTTGGAAATCACCGGTTTGGTGGAGCACCAGAGCATTCCATGGGAAGCCCTGCCCGGGCAGATGGAAGTCGACGAACACGGCGAATATCGACTCAAGCATGCACCCTGGCGCCTGCCGCTGAGCTACACCCTGCAGGCCGTCAAGCGAGCCTGAGCCCCAGGAACGAAAAAGCCCGCTGGACCGAACGTCCAGCGGGCTTTTTCATGGCAGCGACGGCTTAACCGGCAACCGCTTGCTGATCCATCTTCTGGCGCAGGCTCAAGGGGCGCATGTCGGTCCAGACTTCCTCTATATAGGCCAGGCAGTCTTTCTTGAAGCCGCTCTTGCCCACGGTGCGCCAGCCTTGCGGCACAGCCTTGTAGTCAGGCCAGATCGAGTATTGCTCTTCATGGTTGACCACTACCTGAAACAGGATGTCGTCGCGGTCGAATACGGAAGTCATTGCTTGTCTCCATCACTGAATGAGTGTCGGCGCGCCCAGGCGCGGCGATGGTGTAGAAGTAACGAACCAGGGCCGCGAAAAATTAGAGGCCGGCCACGGCGGCGGCCACCGCCTTGCTGAATATCTCCGCCACCTGGTCGATCTGCGCCGCGGTGATCACCAGCGGCGGCAGGAAGCGCACCACGCTGCCATGGCGCCCGCCCAGCTCCAGGATCAGCCCGCGCTTGAGGCACTCGCGCTGCACCAGCGGCGCCAGGCGTTGATGTTGCGGCGGATGCCCCAGGGCGTCCGGCGTACCTTGCGGGTCCACCAGTTCCACCCCCAGCATCAGGCCCCGGCCACGAACGTCGCCCAGTTGCGGGTAGTCGCGCTGCAGGATCAGCAGGTGCTCGCGCAGGCGCTCGCCCATGGCCGCCGCGTGTTCGGTCACCCGATGTTCCTTGAGATAGCGCATCACCGCGGAACCTGCGGCCATGGCCATCTGGTTGCCACGGAAGGTGCCGGCATGGGCGCCGGGCTGCCAGGTATCGAGCCAGTCGCGATAGACCATCACCGCCAGCGGCAAGCTGCCACCGATGGCCTTGGACAGCACCACCACATCCGGGATGATCCCGGCATGCTCGAAGGCGAACATCTTGCCGGTGCGTCCGAAACCGCTCTGGATCTCGTCGACGATCAGCGCCACCCCGGCCTTCTCGGTGATACGGCGCAGCCCGCGCAGCCATTCCAGGTCGGCCGGGATCACGCCCCCCTCGCCCTGTACCGTCTCCACGATCACCGCTGCCGGCAACGCCACGCCGGCTTCCGGATCGCAGAGCAGGTTCTCCAGGTAGTTCAGGTTGGCCTTGACCCCGGCGGCGCCACCGAGCCCGAACGGGCAACGATAGTCATAGGGGAACGGCAGGAACTGCACGCCGTTGTTCAACAGCCCGGCCAACGCCCGCTTGGGTCCCAGGCTGCCCATCAGGCTCAGCGAACCCTGGCTCATACCATGGTAGGCACCCTGGAACGACAGCACTGTACTGCGCCCGGTGGCGGTCCGGGTCAGCTTCAGGGCCGCTTCCACCGCATCGGTGCCGGTGGGGCCGCAGAACTGGATCTTGGCCTCGGCGGCCAGGGCCTCGGGCAACAGGCCGAACAGGTCCTGGACGAACTGGTCCTTGACCGGCGTGGTCAGGTCCAGGGTCAGCAGCGGCAGTTCATCGGCCAGTACCTGCTGGATCGCCGCGATCACCACCGGATGGTTGTGGCCCAGGGCCAGGGTCCCGGCACCGGCCAGGCAATCGATGAAGCGCCGTCCCTCGACATCCTCGACGTGGATACCGCTGGCGCGCTTGAGGGCCAGGGGGATGCGCCGCGGATAACTGCGGGCATTGGACTCCTGGCGATTCTGGCGAGCCAGCAGAGGCGACTCGTCGAACTGGTAGAGCGTCTCGGCCACCGGGGCGGCAAGCCCCACCGGCTGATCTTCCATAAGGCTGGTAACGGCTGACATCTGTGGAACCCTCACGCTGCAATTTGAGCAAAACGGCCACCGGCCGGATGCGCAGCCGAGAGGGGGTGCGCATTGACAGGTTTTCCTGTTCTGAAAACGCACCAGCAGCGTCGGGATTTACACCTTGGATCGGGGAAATTGCCCAAAGGCCCGTCCCGGGCCAGGTCGGCTCAAGCGGGCCGGGCAGGCAGGGTCAGTTCCACCCGCAGGCCATCGGGCTGGCTGTCGAAATGCAGCTCGCAGCCACAGCGCTGGACGATGGCCTGGACGATCGCCAGCCCCAGGCCGCAACCACTGCTCTGGCTGTCACGCCAGAAGCGTTGGGTCAGGTGCTGCAGGTCTGCCTCGGGAATCCCCGGGCCGTGGTCCCGTACCTGGAAACGCACACGGCCGGCGACCAGCTCCAGGTTCAGTTCCACCGGACATTCTTCGGGCGTATGGCGCAGGGCATTGTCCAGCAGGTTGCGCAAGGCGGCGATGGCCAGGGTCGAGGGCATATCCACCGCAGCGCCAGCCGCTGTCGGCTCCAGATTCAACTGGACCCGCTGGCGAGCGCCGACGACCGCGTCCTGGATCGCCAGGCGCGCCACCTGCTCCGCCGTGCACAGCACACCGTCATCGAACGACAGGCTGCCCTCGACGCGAGCCAGCAACAACAGCTGCTCCAGGGTCCGATGCATGCGATCGGCGCCCTCCTCGGCCCGGGCCAGAGCCTGGTCGTGGGTCGCGCCCTCGGTCATTCGCGCCACTTGCAGGTGGGTCTTGATCGCCGTCAGCGGGCTGCGCAGTTCATGGGCGGCATCGCCGGTCAGCCGCCGCTCGCGCTCGATGGTCCGGGCAATGCGCTGGAACAGCTGGTTCTGGGTCTCCAGCAGCGGGCGCAACTCGCTGGGCATGGGCTGGATCTGCAGCGGCTCCAGGGAGTCGGCGCTGCGCCGCATCAGGGCATCACGGATGCGGTTCAGCGGCGCCAGGCTCTGGCCGATCCCCAGCCACAACAGCCACAGGCACCCCAGCAGGGCCACGCCCACCGGCACCGAAGCCGCCAACAGGATCGACAAGTTCAGGGCCTCGCGCTCCACCTGGCGGTCGGCGGTGGTAATGCGCAGGTCGCCGCGCACCAGGGTGAAGGTGCGCCAGGGTGCGTCGTCGATCATCTGGTCGTGGAACCCCAGCTTCTCCGCTTCCAGCGGGTGATCGGGGGTGCTGTGGCTACGGGCCAGGATCTGTCCGCGCAGGGAGCTGACCTGGCAAGCCATGCCGCCGGGAATGCTCAGGGCACCACTGTCGATGTGATCGTGCGGGCCATGGGACGGTAATGCCGGCATCTGCTCCAAGAGGCCCGCGACCATTCGCGCCGAAGCCACCAGTCGCTGGTCCAGGGAAAACATCATCTGGTTGCGTAGATCACTGAGCATCCAGGCCGCGGCCAGGGTCCAGATCAGGATGAAGGCAGCGCCCAGGGTCACGCTCAGGCGCAGGCGCAGGCTCCTCACTTAGCGACTCTCCTCGCCATCCGCCGGCCCCAGGCGATAGCCCAGGCCCCGTACGGTCTCGACGATGCCATTGCCGAGCTTGCGCCGCAGGTGATGGATGTGCACGTTCAGGGCGTTGCTCTCCAGCTCGTCGTTGAAGCCATAGACACTGTCCTTGAGCTGCTCGCTGGACAGCACCCGGCCGCGGTTGTGCAGCAAGGCCTGGAGCAACGACTGCTCGCGCCGGGACAGGTCCACCGGCTGCCCACCGAGCAGGGTCTCGCGGGTGCTGGGGTCGTAGGTCAGGCGCCCGTGCTCGATCAGGTTGACGCTGCGCCCCGCCGCCCGGCGCAACAGGGTATGCAGGCGCGCCGCCAGTTCGCGCAGGTCGAAGGGCTTGAGCAGGTAGTCGTCGGCCCCGGCCTGCAGGCCGTCGACCCGGTCGGTCACCGCGTCCCGGGCGGTGAGGATCAGCACAGGGATCTCCAGGCCCTGCTGGCGCTGTTGCTTGAGCAGTTTCAGGCCATCTTCATCCGGCAGGCCAAGATCCAGTACCATCACGTCGAAATCGGCCACGCCGAGCATGGCCCGCGCCGCCGAAGCGGTGGCCACATGCTCGACCGTCAGGCCCTGGGCCGTGAGGCCGGCGACGATCCCGCTGGCGATCAGCTCATCATCTTCACAGACAAGTACGTGCATGGTCGGTCCTGTACAAAGGGCGTTGATTAAGCAAGCGGCGGATTAAGCGGACATTATGCCCGCCCGCCCCGGGCCACAAGGCGCGGTTTAATCATCGGTTAATCAGGGCCGGCCATTGTGCTCGCAACTTGCACCGGTTTAAGGCTTGACCATGCGTCGATTGTTCATCCTGTTGTTCATGCTGTTCACCACCCTGGCGCAAGCCGGCAACAATCCGTTCGAGGTCAAGCCCGACTTCCTGCCGGTGGGCCAGGCGTTCGTATTCAGCTCCGAGCGCCTGCCCTCGGGCGAGACCCAGCTGTTCTGGCAGATCGCCGACGGCTACTACCTGTACCAGAAACGCCTGAAGTTCGACGGCCTGCCACCGGAGCAGCAGCCGAGCCTGCCGGCGGGCGAAGCCCATAGCGACGAATTCTTCGGCGACCAGACCGTGTACCGCCAGGGCCTGGAGGTGAAGCTGCCGACAACCGCCACGGGCAAGGTCAAGCTGGGCTGGCAAGGCTGCGCCGACGCCGGCCTGTGCTACCCACCGCAAACCCTGGAAGTGGATCTGGGCGGAGCTCCGGTCGCAGCGGCCAACGCTAGCGCCCAGGGCAGCACCGCAGCGGCCCAAGACCAGTTGCTGGCCAACGACCTGCAACAGAAATCCTGGGGCCTGGGCCTGCTGGCGTTCTTCGGCTTCGGCCTGCTGCTGGCCTTCGCGCCCTGCTCGCTGCCGATGCTGCCGATCCTCGCCGGCATGGTGGTGGGCAGCGGCGCCAGCCCGCGCCGGGGCCTGGCCCTGGCTTCCAGCTATGTGCTGTGCATGGCCCTGGTTTACGCCGGCATGGGCGTGATCGCCGCCCTGCTGGGCAGCAACCTGCAGGCCTGGCTGCAGCAACCCTGGGTCCTGGGCAGCTTCGCCGCGTTGTTCGTGCTGCTGGCCTTGCCGATGTTCGGTTTCTTCGAATTGCAGATGCCGGCCTTCCTGCGCGATCGCCTGGAAGGCGCCAGCCGCCAGCGCCAGGGCGGCAGCCTGATCGGCTGCGGGGTCCTCGGCGCCCTGTCCGCGCTGCTGGTGGGCCCGTGCATGACCGCGCCCCTGGCCGGCGGCCTGCTGTATATCGCCCAGACCGGCAATGCCCTGTTTGGCGGCCTGGCGCTGTTCGCCCTGGGCCTGGGCATCGGCCTGCCGTTGTTGTTGCTGGTGACCCTGGGCAACCGCTTCCTGCCCAAGCCCGGCCCCTGGATGAACCTGCTCAAGGGCGTGTTCGGCATCCTTTTCCTCGGCACCGCCATCTACATGCTGCGGCCGGTGCTGAACGCCAGCCTGTGGATCGGCCTGTGGGGTGCCCTGGCCCTGGTACTGGCCTACTGCGCCTGGCAGCAACGGGCGATCGCCGGGCGCCTGCTGCACCTGTTCGGTGCCGGTGCGTTGCTGTTCGGCATCTGGGGCAGCGTGCTGCTGGTGGGCGCCGCCGGCGGCAGCGACGACTTGCTGCACCCGCTGAAGGTCTATAGCGGCGGCGCCCCCGCCAGCAACGCCAGTGCCCACGACGCCTTCATCACGGTCAAGACCCCTGCCGAGCTGCAAGGCGCCCTGGACAGCGCCCAGGCCCAGGGCCAGTGGGTGCTGCTGGACTACTACGCCGACTGGTGCGTGTCGTGCAAGATCATGGAGAAGACCGTATTCGGCCAATCCCAGATCCTCGAGGCCCTGAAGGACGTGCGCCTGCTGCGCCTGGACGTGACCCTGGATAATGCCGACGGCCGCGAACTGCTCGGCCGCTACAAGGTGCCGGGACCTCCCAGCATGCTGTGGATCGGCCCGGATGGCAGCGAGCGCCGCAGCCAGCGCATCACCGGCGAAGTGGATGCCGCGACCTTCCTGCAACGCTGGACCCAGACCCTGGAAGCCCGCTGATGCTGACCTTTACCATCGGCACCTTCGCCATCGCCCTCAACCACCTGCTGCTGATCAGCGCCCTGGCCCTGGCCACGCTGGTGGGCTGGCGCGTGGCCAAGCGCGGCGGTGACAACCCGGAGTCGGTGCTGTTCTCGCTGTTCCTGATCGGCATGCTCGCCGCCCGGGTCAGTTTCGTCATCGCCTACTGGAGGCACTACCGGGACGACCTGTGGATGACCATCGACCTGCGCGACGGCGGTTTCCTGGCCTGGCCCGGGGTGCTGGTCATGCTTCTGGCAGCCCTGGCCTGGGGCTGGAAGCGCCCGGCCCTGCGCCGCCCCCTGGGCGCCGGGATCGCCACCGGCCTGGCGTTCTGGCTGCTGGCGACCCTGTCCCTGAGCCTCTACGACCAGGGCACGCGCCTGCCGGAAGTGGCCCTGCGCAACGCCAACGGCGACACCGTGCAGCTCACCGACTACCAGGGCGGGCCGCTGGTGATCAACCTCTGGGCCACCTGGTGCCCACCTTGCCGACGGGAAATGCCGGTGCTGGAAAAAGCCCAGCAACAGCGCCCGGACCTGACCTTCCTGTTCGTCAACCAGGCCGAGAGCATGCAGAGCGTCGCCACCTTCCTGGCCACCCAGGAGCTGAACCTGGACAACGTACTGTTCGATGGCAGTGGCCGCCTGGGCAAGGCCGTGGGCTCCATGGCCCTGCCCACCACCCTGTTCTACAGCGCCGACGGCCGCCTGCTGGGCAGCCACCTCGGGGAACTCTCGGAGGCCAGCCTGGCCCGCGCCCTGGAGAACTTCGACGGCATCCATCCGACTCCGGTCGCCCCCTCAAGGAAACCCCCATGCCCTTCATCCGCCACCTGCTGAGCCTGTCCCTGGGCGCGGCACTGCTCAATGTCCCGCTGCTGCATGCCGAGGAACTGCCCGCGCCGATCCGCAAGATCGAAGCCAAGGGCGCCAAGATCATCGGCAGCTTCGACGCTCCGGCTGGCCTCAAGGGTTATGCCGCGCAGTACCAGAACCGCGGCATGACCCTGTACCTGACCGCCGATGGCCAGCACGTGCTGCTGGGCAACCTGTACGACGCCGACGGCAAGGACCTCAGCGCCGAACCGTTGCAGAAACTGGTCTATGCACCGATGGCCAAGGAAGTCTGGGGCAACCTGGAGAAAAGCGACTGGATCGCCGACGGCAAGGCCGATGCGCCACGTATCGTCTACCTGTTCAGCGACCCCAACTGCCCCTACTGCAACATGTTCTGGGAACAGGCCCGGCCCTGGGTCAAGGCCGGCAAGGTGCAACTGCGGCACATCATGGTCGGCATCATCCGCGAGGACAGCCCGGGCAAATCCGCCGCCCTGCTGGCCGCCAAGGACCCGAGCCAGGCCCTGCAGGATCACGAGAAGGCCGGCAAGGGCAGCAGCCTGAAACCCCTGCAAAGCATCCCCAAAGCGATCCAGGCCAAGCTCGACGCCAACATGAAGCTCATGGAGGAACTGGAGCTGTCGGCCACCCCGGCGATCTTCTACCTGGACGACAAAGGCGAGCTGCAACAACAGCAAGGCGCCCCGGCCCCGGGCAAGCTGGCGCAGATCCTGGGTCCCAAGTAATCAGCCAGAACACGCTGCGCCTGCGGGACTCGGCAACGGCGAGTGGGATCAATCATGCTCGGGGGCTTCGCGAGCCAGGATAGCGTCCAGCTCGCCAGCCTCCCCACGTTCCTCAAGAACACCCCTCACCTGATCGATCCACACTTGTTCCGAAGCGATCCCCGCCCACGACTGGCTACCGAAGCCGTGATATGGCCGGTCGTCGAAGGTGCTGATGAGCAGCTGGTTCAAGCGCGCAGTCTCCAGGTTCTTGCGCTGGATCTGCACCTGCAGCGCCCCCAGTACCTTCTGCTGCTCCTGCGGATTCGGGGCGTAGGCCGTCACCCGCGGCGAGCTGAGCACCAGGAACTGCGGCGGCAGGTTCTCATCGATGGCGGCCTGCAAACGGTAATGCCCGTCAAGAACCAGGTAGCTGTTCAGGCCGCTGACATACCACAACAGGATCGGCGGCAAGCTGCCTTCACGGGCCTTCTTGCGCCACCACTTCAGGCGCCCGGCCAGCGGATCGACGCCACGCAGGCCAACCACCGCGCCGCCCCCTTCCCAGAGTTCGACCCAACGCGCCGGGCCAGGCCGTTGGTTGTCGAGAATGTTGCGGCCGTCAATGGTCCACTGCGGCATATGGCTCAGGGCATCTTCGCCGCCTTTGAAGTACCACTGGTCGATGCCGCTGGGCAGTGATCGCCCATAGGGGTGGGCAGCAGGCTGCAGGGTCCGCACCAACCAATAGCCGGGGTAGAGAAAATCCGCTTGATGTCGCAGCAACTGCTGGACGAAAAACCGACTCCAGGCCTTGAGCCGCAGGGGCGGGGCGAGACGCGAATGTTGTTCCACCTGGGGCGAATCGATGGGCTCGACCAGGGTTTGCGGCAGTTGCCCAGGCAGCTGGTTGCGCACCAGCCACACCCCATAGAGACAGCGCGACATGGTGGCCCACAGCAGCGTCTGGCCTCCGACGACCAACTGCATGCGCCGGTTGTCGCCACTGAGCAGGCGCAGGTTCGGCTTGCCGTTGGCCGGGTGCCTGACGTCCACCCCAAGGCCGCTCCAATTGCCAGCCAGGTCCTCGATATCCCGCCAGAAAACCTGTTCCACCATCGTCCCTAATCCCCTGCCCTGTGGCGCGCGGGCGCGACTATAACAGAGGCCCCGTCAGCCACGCCGGGCAATCACTGCGTCCACCTCGCACTCAAGCCCCTGCCCGATCAGGCACTGGCGCACCTCATCGCACCACTGTTCCTGGGGTTCATTGCCGGCCCAGGCCTGGGTCGCGCTGACGTAGTGCGGCCGATCGTCGAAAGCCTGGATCAGCACCCGGTTGAGGTTCTCGGTACTCAAGGCCTTGTTGCGCGGCGCCGCATCGCCACGCTTGTGCAGCGAATCCATGACCCGTTGCCGATGCTCGAGGCTCGGCGTGAAGTCGCGCGCGCGGGTAGCACTGAGGACGATGAAGGACGGCGCGAGATTTTCCGCGATGGCGGCCTGCAAACGGTAGTGCCCATCGATCACCAGGTAGGACGCCAGTCCGCCGACGTACCACAACAGCACCGGTGGCAGGCTGCCCTCCCGGGCCTTCTTGCGCCACCACTTGAGCCGCCCCGCCAGTGGGTCGACGCGATGCAGGCCGATGAGCTTGCCGCCGCCGTGCCACCAGTCGATCCACTCCAGGGTCTGGGGTTGCAGATTGTCGAGAAAGTCCTCGCCATACAGGAACCAGCTGGGCACGTGGGTCAACGGGTCAACCCTCGAGGTGAAGCGCCATTTGTCCAGGCCGTGGCCGGTACTGGACGGTTCCGGTACCAGGCCCTGGGCCAGCCAATAGCCAGGGGTGAGGAAGTGCCGGGCACTGGCGCCCAGACGGCTGACGAAATAGCGGCTCCAGGCCTTGATCCGCAGCTCGGGCGCCAATGCCGCGTGCTGTTCGACGGTGGGTGAGTCGATGGGGGCGAGCAACCGGCATTCAGCGCCCTCGGCCAGCGGCTTGCGCACCAGCCAGACACCGCCATGGTCCCGGGCAATGGTGGCCCAGAACAGCGGTGTGTCGTGGTGCATCAGCTTGAACCGGGCATTGGCGCCGGTGCGCAGGTACAGCGGCGGCTTGTCCGTGGCGCCGGGTTCGACCTCGACGCCCAGGCCGCTCCAGCGGCCCAGGGTGTCTTCGATATCGTGCCAGTAAAGCTGCTCTGCCATGGTTCCGGTCCTTGAATGAAAACGCCCGGCGCAGGTGCTTGGACCTGGGCCGGGCGCGATCATAACAGAGGGCCTGAGGGGCTATTGGCCAACAGAACCTGGCTGGTCAGCGAACAAGGCCCCGTCACCCTTGGGTCACAAGCCCTCCAGCTCGGCCATGAGGTCGCTCAGGCGATCAACCTTCTCCTCGCTGATTTCATTGGCCTCCAGTCCGTCGATATAGGCCGCCAGCTCCTGCACCGTGCTGCATTCGAACATCGCCCGCAGTGGCACGTTGCGTTGCAGGGTCTTCTGTACCCGCGAGGCGATCTGGGTAGCCAGCAACGAGTGCCCGCCCAACTCGAAGAAGTTGTCGCGCACCCCCACTCGCTCCACCTTGAGCACTTCGGCCCAGATGTCCGCCAGGGTCTGCTCCAGCTCGCTGCTCGGGGCCAGGTAGTCCTGGCTCTGCAACTGGCCGATCTCCAGGGCCGGCAGGGCCTTGCGATCGAGCTTGCCGTTGGCGTTGAGCGGCAGGCGCGCAAGCCACAGCCAGTGCAGCGGCACCATGTACTCCGGCAACTCGGCGCGCAGGCGCGGCTTGATCCGCTCCAGGCGTTCGCTTTGCCCCAGGCCCGAATCGCTGGCGACCAGGTAGCCCACCAGGTGCTTGCCATTGACGCCCTCCTGCACCCCGACCGCGGCATCGCGCAGCTCCGGTTGTTCGTGCAGGCGCGCTTCGATCTCGCCCAGTTCGATGCGGTAGCCACGGATCTTCACCTGATGGTCGATCCGCCCGACGTACTCCAGCACGCCGTCGCTGCGCCGGCGTGCCAGGTCGCCGGTGCGGTACAGGCGTTCGCCCGCAGCACCGAACGGATGGGGCACGAAGGCTTGCACAGTGCGCAACGGGTCGCTGACGTAGCCACGGCCGACACCGGTACCGGCCACGCACAGCTCGCCCACCGCACCCAGGGGCACCAGCTCCAGGGCTTCGTCCATCAGGTACAACAGGTTGTTGTCGGTGGGCGTGCCGATGGGCAGGTAGCTGCCCCGGGTCGAGGCCAGGTCCACGCGGAAGAAGGCCACGTCGTCGGAGCACTCCGCCGGGCCGTAGGCGTTGACCAGGCCGATCTGTGGATAACGCAGCAGCCACTGGTGCGCCAGCTCCGGTGGCATGGCCTCGCCGGTGGGCAGCATCCAGCGCAGGCCGTCCAGGGCGATGGCATCCTGGGCCAGCATGCCCTGAATCAGCGACGGCACGCTCTCCAGCACGGTGATGCCCTGCTCCTGGACATGGGCCAGGAGCCCCTGGGGATCGTGGGCAATGGTGTTGGGCACGATGTCCACCCGAGCGCCGAACAGCGGCGCGGCAAGAAACTGCCAGACCGAGATATCGAAGCTCTGGGAGGCGGTCTGGGCGATCACATCGGCCTCGCTCAGTTGCAGGTACGGCACCTTGCTCAACTGGTTGTTGAGCATGCCGCGCTGCTCCACCATCACGCCCTTGGGCAGGCCGGTGGAACCGGAGGTGTAGATCACGTAGGCGAGGTTGTCCGCACGGCTGTAGCGTCCGGGATTGTCCTCGCGCCCAGCCCCGGCCTGGACTTCTTCCCAGACCAGCAAGCGCGGACGACCGGCGCAGCCGAACTCGTCCAGCAGGGCCTGGGCCTGTTCACGGCAAGCCCGGGTACAGACCAGGATCGGCGTGCGACTGAGCTCGATGATGCGGCCCAGGCGCTGGCCCGGCAGGCCCGGGTCCAGGGGCAGGTAGCCGGCCCCGGCCTTGAAGCTGCCGATGATCATGCCCAACAGCTCCAGGCCACGCTCGGCCAGCAGGGCCACCGGCTGGTCAAAATCCACGCCCTGGGCCACCAGGGCATGGCCCAGGCGGTTGCTGCGCAGGTTCAACTCGGCATAGCTATGGCTCTGTTCCAGGCAGCTGGCGGCGATACGCTGCGGATGCGCGGCCACCTGGGCCTCGAACAACTCCACGTAGCTGCGCTCCAGCGGGTACTGGTGCTGGCTCTGGTTGCAACCGGCCAGCAGGAAATCACGCTCCTCCTCGCCCAGCAACGGCAGCTCGGCCATGTCGCCATTAAAGCCCTGCACCAGCGCCAGCAGCAGGCGCTTGAACTCGCCCAGCATGCGCTCGATGGTCGCCTGCTCGAAGTAGCGCTGGTCATAGGACAGGTGCAGCCCCAGGTCGTCCCCCGGGTAGCAGACGGCCGTGATCGGGAAGTTGGTGTGGGTGCGGCCGGAGTCCGAACTGGCGTTCAGGCTCTGGGCCCGGTCCAGTACCGAGACCTCCACCGGGGCGTTCTCGAACACGAACAGGCTGTCGAACAGCGGCTGGCCCTTGGGCAGCTCGCTGGTTTCCTGGATCGCCACCAGTGGCAGGTACTCGTACTCGCGCAGCTGCATGTTGCTGTCCAGCAACTGGCCCAGCCATTGGCGCACGCTGCAACGCTGGCCATCCTCGGGCAGCTTGACCCGCAGGGCGATGCTGTTGATGAACAGGCCGACGGTGCGCTGCATCTGCGGCATGTCCACCGGCCGCCCGGCCACGGTGACCCCGAACAGCACGTCACGGTCGCCGCTCATGCGCCGCAGCACCAGGGCCCAGGCCGCCTGGGCGAAGGTGTTGACGGTCAACTGGTGCTGCTGCGCCAGCTCGCGCAATTGCGCACCGTCCCGTGGATCGAGCCGGGTGTAGCAGTCGCCGACGATCATGCCGCCGCTGTCGCCGGCATGCTCGCGCAGGAACGGCCGGTCGCTGGGGATCGGCGTGGTGCGTTCGAAGCCCGCGAGATTCTGCCGCCACCACTGGCGCGCCTCGGCCAGGCTCTGGTGTTGCAGCCAGCCGATGTAGTCGCGGTAGCGCGGCGGTACTGCCAACTGCGCCTCGCGGCCTTCGCCCAGGGCGGTGTAGATCTCGAAGAAGTCGTTCATCAACAACGAGCGGCACCAGGCATCGATGAGGATGTGGTGGTTGCTCATCATGAACCAGTAGCGCGCGGCGCCGACACGGATCAGCCGCAGGTGGAACGGCGCCTGGTTGAGCAGATCGAAACCGGCCTCGCGCTCGGCTTTGTGCAGGGCTTGCAGCCTGGCTTCTTGCTCGACCTCCTGTTCGGCCTCCGGCACATCGCTCCAGTCCAGGTACTCGATGGGGGTGCTGCCCGGCTTGTGGATAACCTGCAGCATGTCCTCGCCCACGTTCCAGCAGAACGAGGCGCGCAGGGCTTCATGCCGGGCCACCACGGCCTGCCAGGCCTGGGCGAAGCGCTCGGGGTCCAGTTCGCTGTTGATGCGGTAGCGGTCCTGCATGTAATAGAGGCCGGTGCCCGGCTCCAGCAGGGTGTGCAGCAACATGCCTTCCTGCATCGGCGTCAGCGGGTAGACATCCTCGATCTGCGCCGCCGGTACTGGCAGGGCATCGAGCTGGGCCTGGGTCAGGCGCGCCAGGGGGAAGTCCGACGGCGTCAAGCCACCGGCATCGTCCTTCAGGCAATGGGCGATCAGGCTCTGCAGCTCACCCAGGTAGGCCGCCGCCAACTCGGCGATCAGCTCGGAGTCGAAGCGCTCGGCACTGTAGGTCCAGCGCAGCACCAGTTCACCGCCGTAGACCTGGCTGTCGATGCTCAGCTCGTTGGGCAGCGGTGCCTCCAGGGCATGGGCCGGGCCGGCTGACTCGTCCAGCGGACGCAGCAGCGCATCGCTACCGAAGCTCTGGTCGAACTGCCCCAGGTAGTTGAAGGTCACCGGCGCCAGCGGCAGCGCCGCCAGGGCCGCTTGGCAGGCGTCATCGGCCAGGTAGCGCAGCACGCCATAGCCCAGGCCCTTGTGCGGCACACCGCGCAATTGCTCCTTGATGGCCTTGATCGAGGCGCCCTGCCCGGCGGCTTCTTCCACCTGCAACGGCGTCAGGCGCAGCGGATAGGCGCTGGTGAACCAGCCCACGGTGCGGGTCAGGTCGATCTCGTCGAACAATGCCTCGCGGCCGTGGCCTTCCAGTTGCACCAGTGCCGAAGGCTGTCCGCTCCAGCGGCACAGCACCCGGGCCAGGGCGGTGAGCAGCAGGTCGTTGACCTGGGTGCGATAGGCCGCCGGGGCCTGTTGCAGCAGTTGACGGGTGCGCTCGGCATCCAGGGTCACGCTGTGGCTGCGGGCATGCTGGTGTTGCTGGCCACCGTCCGGCTGCAACCCTGGCATTTGCGCTGCCGGGCCGGCCAGTTGCTGTTGCCACCAGGCCAGTTCCTCGCGCAGCGACTCACTGCCGGCGTAGGCCTGCAAGCGGCTCGACCAGTCGCGCAGGGCACTGGTCTTGGCCGGCAACTGCACGGCCTGGCCGGCCTCCAGCTGGCGATAGACGTTCTGCAGATCCTCCAGCAGAACCCGCCAGGACACGCCGTCCACCACCAGATGGTGGATGGCCAGCAGCAGCCGTTGCTCACCCTCCGGACCGTCCACCAGCACCGCACGCAGCAGCGGCCCATGCTCCAGGTCGAGGCTGTGCTGGGCATCGGCGAACAAGGTTTCGCAGGTGGCCATGGACGGCACCCGTACCTGCCACAGCAACGGCGCATCGGACAGCGGCAAGTACTCGGCGCGCCATTGTTCGTTGCCCTGGTTGAAGCGCAGGCGCAGGGCGTCGTGTTGTTCCACCACCGCCAGCAGTGCCTGCTCCAGGCGCTGGGCATCCAGGGGCGCCACCGGCTCCAGCAGCAGCGCCTGGTTCCAGTGTTGCGGCTGCGGGATGCGGCTATCGAAGAACCAATGCTGGATCGGGGTCAGCGGCGCCTCGCCGCTGAGCAGTCCTTGCTCGGCGCTGATGCGCTGGCTGCGGCTGGCCACCCGCGCCAGGGTTTGCACGGTCTGGTGCTGGAACAGGTCACGCGGGGTGAAATGGATGCCCAACTGGCGCGCACGGCTGACCACCTGGATCGACAGGATCGAATCGCCGCCCAGTTCGAAGAAGTTGTCGTTGAGGCCGACCTGCTGCACGTTCAGCACATCGCACCAGATACGCGCCAGGCTCTGCTCCAGCTCGTTGCTCGGGGCCACGTACTGCTGGCGATTGAGCTCCGGATCCGGCACCGGCAAGGCCCGGCGATCGAGCTTGCCGTTGGCGGTCAGCGGCATGCTGGACAGCAGGATCAGGTGAGTCGGCACCATGTAGTCCGGCAACTGGGTCTTCAATTGCTGCTTGAGGGCTTCGCGCAGATTGGCCTGCGCCACCTCGTTGTGTCCCGCGACCTCGGTCACCAGGTAACCCGCCAGTTGCTTGCCCGATGGCGCCTCCAGCGCCAGCACCACCGCTTCGCGTACCGCAGGATGATCCAGCAAGCGGGATTCGATTTCCCCCAACTCGATACGGAAGCCGCGGATCTTCACCTGATGGTCGACCCGGCCGATGTATTCCACCTGGCCGTCGGCGCACTGGCGCACCAGGTCGCCGGTGCGATACAGGCGACCGCCAGCGCCGCTGAACGGGTCGGCGACGAAACGCTCGGCACTGAGGCCCGGGCGACGATGGTAGCCCTGGGCCAGGCCCGCGCCGCCGACATACAACTCACCGGTCGCGCCTTGGGGCACCAGCGCCAGGTCGGCATCGAGGATATAGGCCACCCGCGCGCCGACGATGCTGCCGATGGGCACGCTGGCCACGCCTTCGGCCAACTGCTCCGGCGCCAGGCTGGCCAATGGCATGACCACGGTTTCGGTCGGACCGTAGGCATTGAAGAACAGGCTCGGTTGGAAGGCCGCGCGAATGCGTTGCAGGTGCTCGCCAGTCAAAGCTTCGCCACCGGTAATGCACATGCGTACCGCCAGGGTTTGCTGCTGGGTCGCCAGGTGCTGGGCCAGTTGGCTGCCATAGCTGGGGGTGAAGCCCAGGATGCTGACCCGATGCTGGCGGATCAGCTGGCAGATTTCCTCGGCGTCCCACTGGCCCTGGGCCCGCAACACTACCTGGGCACCGCTGAGCAGCGGCACCAGCAAGCGCTCGGTAGCGGCATCGAAATTGATGGAATAGAAGTGCAGTTCGCAATCGTCGGCACGCATGCCGAACCGGCGGATCACCGCCTGGCAATGCATGGCAATTTCCCCATGGGACACCACCACGCCCTTGGGCAGGCCGGTGGAACCGGAGGTGTAGATCAGGTAGGCCTGGTGTTGCGGCAGGCTGACCAAGGGCAATTCGCTGGCCGGGTAGTCGGCCAGCAGCGCGCCGTCCTCCTCCAGGCACCAGCGCGCCACGCCTGCCGGCAGTTCGCCGAGGGCCTGGAACATCCGCGCATCGCTGAGCAGCAGGCCGATGCCGCTGTCCTCGATCATGTAGTGCAGGCGATCCAGGGGGTATTCCGGGTCCAGCGGCACATAGGCGCCGCCGGCCTTGAGGATCGCCAGCAGGCCGATCACCATCTCCAGCGAGCGCTCCAGCGCCAGGCCGACCCGCACCTGCGGGCCCACCCCTCGTTCGCGGAGCATCCAGGCCAGGCGATTGGTGCGGCTGTCCAGTTCGCTGTAGCTCAGGGTCTGGCCGGCGAAGGTCAGTGCCGGGGCATCCTGGCGTGCCCGGGCCTGCTGGCTGAACAACTGCTGGATGCATTGGTCCAGGCGCTGCTCGCCGGCTTCGCTGCCCAGGCTATCGAGCAGCTGACGCTGCTCGTCCGGCTGCAGCAATGGCAGTTCGCACAGGCGCTGTGCCGGATCGCCCAGCAACGCCTCCAGCAGGTTGCGCCAGTGGGCAGCCATGCGCGCGATGCGCGGCTCGTCGAACAGGTCGGTGCTGTAGGTCAGGCAGCAGCCCAGGCGCTGGTCCAGGTCGGTGACTTCCAGGTTGAGGTCGAACTTGGTGGCCCGGGCATCGTTGACCAGGTACTCCACGGTCATGCCCGCCAGTTGCCGGCTCTGCTGGAACTCCCAACGCTGGACGTTGCACATCACCTGGAACAGCGGGTTGTAGGCGGCGCTGCGCGGTGGTTGCAGGGCTTCCACCAGATGGTCGAACGGCAGGTCCTGGTGGGACTGGCCCTCGATCACCGTCTGGCGTACCTGCTCCAGCAACTGGCCGACGCTCATCTGTCCATCCAGTTGGCAGCGCAGCACCTGGGTATTGAGGAAGGCGCCGATCAGGCCTTCGCTTTCCGGGCGGATGCGGTTGGCCACTGGCGCGCCGATGCGCAGGTCGGTCTGGCCGCTGTAGCGATACAGCAGCACCGACAGGGCGGCGGTCATGGTCATGAACAGGGTCAGGCCGTGCTCGGCATTGAAGGCCCGGACCCGGGCCGCCAGTGCGTCGCCAAGGTCGAAGCGATAGAGCTCGCCCTGGTGGCTCTGCACCGCCGGCCGTGGCCGGTCGCTGGGCAGCTCCAGCAATGGATGCTCACGGCCCAGTTGTTCTGTCCAGTAGTCCAGCTGGCGCTGGCGCTCGCCGGATTCCAGCCATTGGCGCTGCCACACGCTGTAGTCCAGGTACTGCACCGGCAGCGGCTCCAGGGGCGAATCGCGATCGTCGAGGAAGGCTTCGTACAGCGCTCCCAACTCACGGGCGAAGATGTCCATGGCCCAGCCTTCGGTCACGATGTGGTGCAGGGTCAGGACGAAGTAGTGTTCCTGATCGCCGGCCTTGACCAGGCAGGCCCGCAGCAAAGGGCCGGTTTCCAGGTCGAAGGGCTGGTGCGCCTCGCTGTCCGCCAGCTGCTGCAGGCGGTGTTGCCGCGCCTCGGGGGCCAGGGCCGAGAAATCCTTCCAGGCCATGCGCAGGCCGGTATCGGCATGCACCTGTTGGCGGGCCACGCCGTTGACGCTGGGGAAGGTGGTGCGCAGGGTTTCGTGGCGCAGGATCAGCGCTTGCAAGGCCGCCTCGAAACGCCCGACATCCAGCACACCGCTCAGCCGCGCCATGCCGCCGACGTTATAGGCCGGGCTGTCCGGCTCCATCTGCCAGAGGAACCACATGCGCTGCTGGGAATAGGACAGCGGCACCGGTTGGCTGCGATCGACCTGGGCGATCGGCGGCTGCTGGTTGTGCGCCCCGGTCTCCTGGATCAGTCGCACTTGTTCGGCAAAGGTCCCCAGCTCGCTGGCTTCGAACAGCACGCGCAGGGGCAGCTCCACATCACAGGCCTGGCGAGTGCGGGAAATGATCTGGGTGGCCAGCAACGAATGGCCGCCCAGGGCGAAGAAATCGTCCGTCAGGCCGATGCGCGGCTGGCCCAGCACCTCGCGCCAGATAGCCGCGATCTGCTGCTCCAGCTCGGTGCCGGGCTCCACATGCTCGCGCACCTGCCATTGCGGCTCGGGCAGCGCCCGCCGATCCAGCTTGCCACTGGGGCTCAGGGGCATGGACTCAAGGCGCACCAGCTGCGCCGGTACCATGTATTCGGGCAGCTCGGCGGCCAGGGCGGTTTTCAGGCGCGCGCTCTGCTGTTGTTCATCTTCATCGTCGGCATGGGCCGTGTAGTAGCCGATCAACTGCGCGCCGGCCTGGGTCTTACGCACCAGCACCGCGGCCTGGGCCACGCCGTCCTGGGCGAGCAGGCGCGCTTCGATCTCCTGGGGCTCGACCCGGAAGCCCCGCAGCTTGACCTGCTGGTCGAGACGACCGAGGTATTCCAGCACCCCATCGGCGCACCAGCGCACCCGGTCACCGGTGCGGTACAGGCGCGCGCCCTCCTCGCTCAACGGGTCCACCACAAAGCGTTCGGCAGTCAGGGCCGCACGCCCCAGGTAGCCCCGGGCCAGGCCCTGGCCGCTGATGCACAGCTCGCCGGGCACTCCAGCCGGCAGCACGTTGAGTTCGGCGTCCAGCACACGGCAGATCACATTCCCCAAGGGACGACCGATGGGCGAACGCTCGCCGTCAGCCACCGCGCAGTGCCAGTGGGTGACGTTGATCGCGGTTTCGGTCGGGCCATAGCGGTTGTGCAGTTGCACGCCCGGCAGTTGCTCCAGCAGGCGGTTGCGCAACTCGGCGGGCAAGGCTTCGCCACCGGAAAACACCCGGCGCAGGCTATGGCAGCCGGCGCTGAGCGGCTCGTCGACGAACAGCTGCAACAGCGGTGGGACAAAGTGCAGCGTGGTCACGCCGTGCTCCTGCACCAACTGGGCGATACGGTGCGGGTCGCGATGCTCGCCGGGAGCGGCAATGAGCAAGCGGCAGCCGGTGATCAGCGGCCAGAAGCATTCCCATACCGATACGTCGAAGCTGATCGGGGCTTTTTGCATCAGCACGTCATCAGCCTGCAACTGGTAGCTGTCCTGCATCCATTGCAGGCGCTCCATCAGCGCGGCGTGGGTATTGCCGACGCCCTTGGGTTGGCCGGTGGAACCGGAGGTGTAGATCACATAGGCCAGGTTGTCGCCATGCAGGTGCAGGCCCGGGGCCTGGCTCGGCCAGTTGTCGAGCTTGAGGCTGTCCATGGCGATGGCGCTGACACCAGCAGTGACCGGCATGCGCTCGAGCAGGTGGGTCTGGGTCAGCAGCAGCTCGACACCGCTGTCGCCGAGCATGTAGGCCAGGCGCTCGGCGGGGTAGTCCGGGTCCAGGGGTACATAAGCGCCGCCGGCCTTGACGATGGCCAGCAGGCCGATCAGCAGTTGCGACGAACGCTCGGCGGCGATGGCCACGCACACGTCGGGGCCGACGCCCTTGTCCCGCAGATAGTGGGCCAGGCGGTTGGCCTGGATATGCAGCTCGGCAAAACTCAACTGGCCACCTTCCCACACCAGCGCGGTGCGTTCCGGGGTCAGCTGCCATTGTTCATGCAGCCGTTCCGGCAGCCAGCGCTCGGCCGGCGCACAGGGAGCCACGCTCCACTGCTGCAGTTGCACGGCCTGTGCCTGGCTCAAGAGCGGCAGGTCGCCCAGGGCCGCCTCAGGTTGCTGGCAGGCGTGTTCCAACAGACTGATGAAGTGTCCGGCCAGGCGCTCGATGGTCGCCGCCTCGAACAGCTCGTCGGCGTAGTCGAAGGCCAGGCTCAGGCGTCCGTTGCGATCTTCCTCGGTGTGCAGTTGCAGGTCGAACTTGGCCTCGCGGCTGTGCCACGGCAGCTCTTCGGCCAGCAACCCGGGCAGGCGACGCAGGGCACTGAGGTCGCGTTGCTGGTGGTTGAACATGACCTGGAACAGGCCTTGCTCGCGGGCCTCGGGGAAGGCTTCCAGCAGTTGTTCGAACGGCAGGTCCTGGTTGGCCTGGGCGCCCAGGGCTGCCTGGCGAACCTGTTGCAGCAGCTCGGCGAAGGACTGGCGCCCATGCAACTGGCCGCGCAGGACCTGGGTGTTGATGAAGAAGCCCAGCAGGCCCTGGGTTTCCAGGCGCGGGCGGTTGGCATTGGGCACCCCGACGCGGATATCGCCCTGGCCGGTGTAGCGGTACAGCAGGGTCTGGAAGGCTGCCAGCAGCAGCATGAATGGCGTCACCTGCTGGGCCTGGGCCGCCTGGCGCACGGCCTCGCTGAGGCTCGCGCTCAAGCGCTGGCCGTGGCGCGCGGCGCTGTGCCGGACCTGGGCCGAGCGTGGATGATCGGTGGCCAGGCTCAGGGCTGGGACTTCATCGGCCAGCTGCTGCTTCCAGTAATCCAGCTGGCGCTGGCCTTCGCCCTGGGCCAGCCATTGGCGCTGCCAACTGCCATAGTCGGCGTATTGCAGGGCCAGTGGCGCCAGCTCCAGGGCCTGGCCTTGGGCGAAGGCCGCATACAGGCGCGAGAACTCGTCGATCAGCAGGTTCAGCGACCAGCCGTCGGCAATGATGTGATGCAGGGTCAGCAACAGTTGATGTTCTTCATCATCCAGGCGCACCAGGGTCGCCCAGTACAGGGGGCCCTTCTCCAGGTCGAACTGGGTGCGGGCCTCATCCTCGCGGATCTGCCGGGCCCGGGCTTCGCGTTCGGCCGGTGGCAGGTCGCTGATATCGATCAGTTGCAGGTTGAATTCGCAGGGCTCATCCACTTGTTGCAGGGCTTGGCCGTCCCGTTCGAAGAAACGCGTGCGCAGGGCTTCGTGGCGCTGGAGCAGTTGCTGGAAGCTGGCGCGCAGGGCGTCCTCGTCCAGTTCGCCACGCAAGCGCAGGCCACCGGGAATGTTGTAGGCGCTGCTGCATGGGTCCAGCTGCCAGGTGATCCACAGGCGGTTCTGGGCCAGGGATTGCGGCAACGGCTGCTGGCGCGACAGGGCGTTGATCGCGCCCTGGGCTGTGCCACCGTCCTGCTGCAAGCGCGCGACCTGGGCAGTGAACGCCGCCAGGGTCGGGGCCTCGAACAACAGGCGCAGCCCCAGTTCCAGGCCCAGCTCCTGGCTCAGGCGGGCCATGACCTGGGTGGCGGCGATGGAGTTGCCGCCCAGCAGGAAGAAGTGATCGTCGGCAGCCACCGCAGCGCATTGCAATTGCTCCTGCCAGATACGCCCGATCAGGGCCTGCAACTCATTGCCTGGAGCTTCGCCGGTGGCGTCCTGGCTCGGCGTCGAGGCATCCGGGAACAGCGCGTAGTAGTCCAGGCTGCCATCGGCCAGGCGGGTACGGCAGGCCGAGCGTTGCAGCTTGCCGCTGGAAGTCTTGGGCAAGGCCCCGGGGTTGAGCAGTACCACCACGCTGGGCGCTTCCTGGCAGGCCTCGGCGACCGCCTGGCGAATGGCCTTGATCAGTGCCTCGGGCGGCAGGATCTTCTGCACGCTGCGGCTGATTTCCGCGGCGATGCCAATGCCTTCCTGGCCCTGGTCGGTGACGGCGAAGGCCGCCACCCGGCCTTTGCGCACCACTTCCACTTCGCGCTCGATGGTCTTCTCGATGTCCTGGGGATACAGGTTGTGCCCACGCACGATCAGCAGGTCCTTCAGGCGCCCGGTGATGTACAGCTGGCCATCGCGCATGAAACCCAGGTCGCCGGTGCGCAACCAGGTACGGCCGGCGTGCTGGACGAAGGTCTTGGCGGTCGCTTCGGGATTGCGCCAGTAGCCATGGGCGATGCTCGGTCCGGCGGCCCAGACCTCGCCGATGCGATTGTCCGGCAGCTCGTGAAGCTGCTGCGGATCCATCAACAGCACCGCGTGTTCCGGCTGGCTGAAGCCGCAGCTCATCATCGCGCTGCCCTGCCCCGGTTCGGCACGGTTCTGCGCCAGGGCCTGCTCGTCCAGGTGCAAGGCCGGGATGCCCTGGCCGCGCACGCCACCGGCGACGAACAGTGTGGCTTCGGCCAGGCCATAGGACGCCAGGAAGTT
Organism: Pseudomonas sp. FW507-12TSA; assembly: GCF_058781435.1. NCBI lineage: Bacteria > Pseudomonadati > Pseudomonadota > Gammaproteobacteria > Pseudomonadales > Pseudomonadaceae > Pseudomonas > Pseudomonas sp. FW507-12TSA. The sequence goes on along the minus strand of NZ_JBYSWT010000011.1, from coordinate 136,892 downwards.
ATCGGCACTGAAACCGCAGGCACCGAACTTCTCGGCAAAGCGCTCCAGGGTGTCCAGGCGGATCGGCTCCGAACCGGAATAGGCCACGCGCCAGCCGCTCAGGTCGAGGCGCTCCAGGGCCGACTCACTGACCCGTTCGCTGCACAGGCGGTAGGCGAAGTCCGGGCCGCCACTGATGGTGCCGCCGTATTCGCTGATGGCTTCCAGCCAACGCAGGGGCCGGGCCAGGAAGTAGGCCGGGGACATGAGCACGCAGGGCACGCCACTGAAGATCGGTTGCAGCAGGCCGCCGATCAGGCCCATGTCGTGGTACAGCGGCAACCAGCTGACGATCACGTCGTCCGGATTGAGGTCGATGCCGAAGCCACGGCGGATCAGCATCTCGTTGGCCACCAGGTTGCCGTGGCTGACTTGCACGCCCTTGGGCAAGGCCGTGGAGCCGGAGGTGTATTGCAAGAAGGCGATGTCATCGTCCGCCAGCTCGACGCTCTGCCAGCCCTCGGCCAGGGCGCTGTCCAGGGTATCGACGCACAACAGTTGCGGTGCACCCTCGGCCTTGAGCTCGTCCATTTGCAACAGCGCCTCACGCAGCCCGGCGCTGGTCAGCAGCAGCCGTGGCTCGGCGTCGGCCATGATCGAGATCAGCCGTTCCTGGTGATGGCGCCGGGCCGACTCTGGCGGGTAGGCCGGCACCGCGATCACCCCGGCATACAGGCAGCCGAAAAACGCCGCGACGTAGTCCGGGCCACTGGGGAACAGCAGCACCGCCCGGTCGCCGAACTCGGCATTGGCCTGCAAGGCCGCGGCGATGGTGCGCGCCCGCAGGTCCAGGTCCCGGTAGCTGAGGACCACGCTCTGCTCCTGTTCTTCGGCGAGAAAGCGCAGCGCCACTTGATCAGGGGCCAGGACCGCCCGGCGTTGAAGGGCTTGGGCCAGGGTGCTGGGGAGTTCGAACGCGTCCGTCATGGGGTTTCCTGCCAGGATTGTGCATGCAATGGAGATCGGGCCCTGCGCTGCCGTGCCCTGTTGACCATCGACGGATCGAAAGGTCATGCGTGGGCCGCGGGCATCCGGAGGGCGCCGTGGCCGGGTCTGCTACCCGGAATCTTTCTCCAATGGGAACGGATGACGCCTGAAAATAATTAGCTGCTGGCGCCGTTTGCCGCCGGGCGTCTGCCCCGGGGCTTGCACGGCTTCGTCGCGCGCTGTCACCAAACGGGAACAGACCCTGCGGCATGCTGCCTGGCAAGCCCTGCTCAGGACCGCTAATGCGCGCCCGTTCGCAATCTGTAAATCAGGAGAGCATTAGTTCTTTTTCTCAATTGACAATCATTATCATTCAGCCTAATTTGTCGCTCGATGTGTAGGACGAATCTGACCCCGCAGTAGTCCCACTACCCTCTTTGCAACAAGGTGATTTCCATGACGGAACAAGTATCCACAAGCAGGTGCGATTCACCGTTACTCCAGGCTTTTGTCGATAACCGCCTGATCCTGGTCAAGATTGCAGCACGCATCACCGGCTGCCGGTCCAGGGCCGAGGACGTCGTCCAGGACGCTTTCTTCCGGCTGCAATCGGCACCGCAGATCACCTCATCGTTCAAGGCCCAGCTCAGCTATCTGTTCCAGATCGTGCGCAACCTGGCCATCGACCACTATCGCAAGCAGGCGCTGGAGCAGAAGTACTCGGGCACCGAAGAGGAAGGCTTGAACGTCGTCGTCCATGGCGCCTCACCTGAAACTTCCCACATGAACTTCTCCACCTTGGAAAACATTGCCGAAGCACTGACCGAGCTGCCCTCGCGCACTCGCTATGCCTTCGAGATGTATCGCTTGCATGGTGTCCCACAGAAAGATATCGCCAAGGAACTGGGCGTTTCGCCGACCCTGGTGAACTTCATGATCCGCGATGCCCTGGTGCATTGCCGCAAAGTCTCGGGCAACCGTCCCGACACCTTCGCCCGTCGCTGACCCGCGACCGGTGCCGGGCCGTGGCGCCTAGCACCAGAACCGCTCGGGCTCAGCTCTCGAGCAGGCCGCTCCGGCCCAGGACCAGCAACGCCGCACGCTTGTGCAACAGATCGAATTCCTGCTGGCAATACCGACAACGGTCAGGCCCGGCACACGCTGGCTCGTGGTTGGGAACCGGGGGGCGCTCGCAACCCGGTGGGTCCAGGTACAAGGCATGCACCTGGGCCGACAGCCAGAACGCCAGGCGGTCCTGGCGGGCCGCCTCCATGGCCTGCGCATCCACGGCCCCGGACTCCTGCCCCTCGACATGCAATGCCTGGAACAGCATCCGCCGTGCGGCAATCTCGTCGATGCCCAGCATGACGCCAGTGCCTGGGGATTCAACGCTCAGCGGATTCACAAGGGCCATGGCAAGGTCACCGTCGAATGGGCATTCAAGCAAGTGACGTGGGCCGCCAGGAAAAATTTAGCCCGCCGTGAACCGGGCCGGAAACGGGCTCAAGCGTGGGGAACGGGCGTGACCACGATGCGATAAGGCTCGAAGATCTTCAGCATCTGGCCGTTGTCCCGCAACCTTTGCAACAACCCGGCGAAATCCGGGGCGCTGATGGGCGCCTTGGGCCGGATCAGGCTGTAGTGGTGGTAGACCTGGTCGATGCGCTCGGAGACCAGCAGGCGATCGGTACTGTCGACGTTGCGGGCCAGGAAGTCGCTGAGGTAGGAACGCGTCACCAGGGCGATATCCGCCCTGCCGCGCAAGACCATCAGCAAATTGCTGTCATGGGAATAGGTCAGCGTGGCGTTGAAGGTATCGGCCAGGTAGCGGGTATCGGCATTGAACTGGGCGAAGGCGTAGTGATAACCGCTGAACAGGGCCAGGCGCTTGCCCGCAAGGTCGGCGAAGTATTCCTGGCCGCGCCCGGGCTGGCGCTGGGCGACGAAGATCTCCGCATCCTCGAGCCCCATGTCGACGCTGGTGTGTTCGATGTCCTGCCAGCCCCAGGCGGGGTTCTCGAAGATCGCCATGTCCACGCGCCCCTGTTCGAAATCGCGAAAGCGCCGGGGAATCGAAGTGGGCACCAGGACGAACTGGTAATCGCTTTGGGACTGGTTCAGCGCCTCTACCAGTTGCGGCAGCAGGCCAGTGTCGGCCCCGGTTTCAGGGCGTACGGTGTAAGGAGGGAAATGGGCCGCCGCGACCCGCACCAGTTGCGCCGAGGAGGCCGGAGCGACCCAAAGTGTTGCCAGAGCCAGCAAAAGCATTCGCAAGGCTGGCCGCAAAGGCAGGGACATCAAGGCAACACACCTCGGGCAAGAGAATGGGAATGCCGTAAAGCTAGGCGTTTTCGGACGCTTCGACAATCTGGCAAGCGATAATTAATCGGCGCTTCAGTGATCCTTCAGTACCAGCAGCAAGGCCTCTTGCGCCAACTGTTCCAGGGTCATGCTGCCCTCGGCGCGAAACCAGGTGGTGGTCCAGGACAGGGCGCCGGTGAGAAAGCGCCGGGTGATGAACACATCGCCCCTGATGAAACCGGCTTCCTTGGCCTCGCCCAGCACTTGCAGCCAGATCTGCTCGTAGATATCGCGCAGGGCCAGGACCGCCGCCTGGCCCTCGGCCGATAGCGAGCGCCATTCGTAGACCAGCACCGCCATGGCCTCGCCGCTACCGCCCATGATCGACTGCAGCTCGCAGCGGATCAGCGCCAGCACCCGCTCACGCACGCTGCCGGCCTCGGCCAGCTCGGCGCGCATCAATACGGTGTTGTAGTGGATGGTCTCCTGCATCACCGCCCGCAGGATGTCGTCCTTGCTCTTGAAGTGGTGGAAGATGCTGCCGGACTGGATCCCCACCGCGCCGGCCAGGTCGCGCACGGTGGTGCGTTCATAGCCCTTGTTGCGAAACAGATGCGCAGCCGTGCGCAACAGCTTGCCCCGGGCGCTCTCGGGATCGGTCACTTGCCCGCTGGCGATCAGCTCGCGCACCACCTGCAAGGCTTTTTGCTCGTCCACCGGTGTTCTCCTACTTCACTTCATCGATCACTCTGGCGCCGCGCCCTGACAGGCCGTTGAAAAACTACCTGCGTTGCCATCGCTGCGTTAAAAACAGGCTGGTGCGCCAGCCCGGTCAAAATGCTCATTTACCACTCGTAAACTGCGCTTTTTCGCCTGTTTTTACCTTGCGCTGGCTGCCTCGCCGACGTTTTCAACGGCCTGCTAAAAGCGGGCACGGCGCGCGCAATTTAAGCTCCCTACCGTCCCCAAGCAAGCGCTTGGGTAGAAGAATAGATCAAGGCATTTACAAACCAAGCGCTTGCTTGGTAGCCTCCGTGCAGTTCTTTTCTCGAGAGCCCCGCCATGACCAAGACCGTACGAATCGGCTGTGCCAGCGCCTTCTGGGGCGACACCAGCAGCGCCGCCGCGCAACTGGTGCAAGGCGCCAGCCTGGACTACCTGGTATTCGACTACCTGGCCGAGATCACCCTGTCGATCATGGCCGGGGCCCGCATGAAGGACCCGGCGGCGGGCTACGCCACGGACTTCGTCGAAGTGCTCACCCCGCTGCTGGGCTCGATCCACGCCCAGAACATCCGCGTCATCAGCAATGCCGGCGGGGTCAATCCCCAGGCCTGTGCCGACGCCCTGCGCGCCGCCTGCGCCAAGGCCGGGGTGCCGCTGAAGGTCGCCGTGCTGCTGGGCGACGACCTGCAACCACAGTCCAGGGAGCTGGCCAGCGCCGCAATCGTGGAAATGTTCACCGGCGCCCCATTGCCACCCATGTGCGTGTCCACCAACGCCTACCTCGGCGCCCCGGGAATAGTCGCCGCCCTGGAACTGGGAGCGGACATCGTCATCACCGGGCGCGGGGTCGACAGCGCCGTGGTCAGCGCCGCCCTGGTGCATGAGTTCGCCTGGTCCTGGCATGACTACGATCGCCTGGCCCAGGCCGCCCTGGCCGGGCACATCATCGAGTGCGGCGCGCAGTGCACCGGTGGCAACTTCACCGACTGGCGCGACGTGCCGGACTACGAGCACATAGGTTTCCCCGTGGTGGAGGTCCAGGCCGACGGCCGTTTCGTGGTGAGCAAGGCACCGGGGACCGGCGGCCTGGTCAGCCCGCTGACGGTGGGCGAGCAACTGCTGTATGAGATCGGCAACCCCCAGGCCTACCTGCTGCCGGACGTGACCTGCGATTTTTCCCAGGTCCAACTGCAGCAAAAGGCCCCCGACGAAGTCAGCGTCCAGGGCGCCCGGGGCATGCCTCCCAGCCATCAATACAAGGTCAGCGCCACCTACCCGGACGGCTTCCGCTGCACCGCCAGTTGCCTGCTGGCCGGCATCGACGCGGTGGCCAAGGCCCGTCGGGTGAGCCAGGCGATCATCGACAAGACCAGCGAGATGTTCAGCCAGCGTGGCTGGGGACCCTACACCGAAGTGAACATCGAACTGCTGGGCAGCGAGGCCACCTACGGCCCCCACGGCCAGCGCCAGGACAGCCGCGAAGTGGTGATCAAGCTGGCCGTGCGCCATCCGAACAAGGCGGCCCTGGTGCTGTTCTCCCGGGAGATCGCCCAGGCCGCCACCGGCATGGCCCCGGGACTGACCGGCATCGTCGGCGGACGGCCGACGGTGTACCCGGTGATCCGCCTGTTCTCATTCTTGCTGGACAAGGACCGCTGCCACCTGGAAATCGACTTCGCCGACCAGCGCCATGCCTGCTCCCTGCCTGAGCCCGACCCGCTGGACCCAGGCGCCCTGCCCGTTCCCCACCCGCTGCCCAAGCCCCAGGGCCAGGCCGATGCCAGCGTGCCTCTGGTCAAGCTGGCGGTGGCCCGCTCCGGCGACAAGGGCAACCACAGCAACATCGGGGTCATGGCCCGCCACCCCGACTACCTGCCGTGGATCGCCGAGGCCCTGGCCCCGGAAGTCCTGGTGGACTGGATGAGCCATGTGCTGGACCCGGTCCATGGCCGGGTCCAGCGCTGGTACCTGCCGGGCACCCACAGCCTCAACTTCCTCCTGGAAAACGCCCTGGGCGGCGGTGGCGTCGCCAGCTTGCGCATCGACCCCCAGGGCAAGGCCTTCGCCCAGCAACTGCTGGAAATCCAGATCCCGGTGCCCCAGCGCATCGCCGACGCAGTCAATTAAGGAGCTGCCGTGGTGTACGACTCGATCTTCAAAGCGCAATTGTTTGCCGGCCAGACCATCCTCGTCACCGGCGGCGGCAGTGGCATCGGCCGTTGCACCGCCCATGAACTGGCAGCCCTGGGTGCCCGGGTGCTGCTGGTGGGGCGCAAGGCGGAAAAACTCCAGCAGGTCGCCGGCGAGATCGCCGAGGACGGTGGGCTGGTGGATTGGCAAGCCTGCGATATTCGCGACGAGGATGCAGTCAAGGCCCTGGTCGGTGAGCTGATCGAGCGCTTTGGCCCGATCCATGGCCTGGTGAACAACGCCGGCGGCCAGTACCCGGCGCCCCTGGCCTCGATCAACCAGAAGGGCTTCGAGACCGTGCTGCGCACCAACCTGGTGGGTGGTTTCCTCATGGCCCGGGAAGTGTTCAACCAGTCCATGAGCAAGCACGGCGGCAGCATCGTCAACATGCTCGCCGACATGTGGGGCGGCATGCCCGGCATGGGCCATTCCGGCGCCGCGCGCTCGGGGATGGACAACTTCACCAAGACCGCCGCCTACGAATGGGGCCATGCCGGGGTCCGGGTCAACGCCGTGGCCCCGGGCTGGATCGCCTCCAGCGGCATGGACACCTACGAAGGCGCCTTCAAGGCGGTGATCCCCACCCTGCGCGAGCATGTGCCGCTCAAGCGCATCGGCAGCGAATCGGAAGTCAGCGCAGCCATCGTGTTCCTGCTCAGCCCCGGCGCGGCCTTCATCAGCGGCAGTACCTTGCGCATCGACGGCGCCGCCAGCCTCGGCAGCCGCGCCTGGCCCCTGGGCAAGGCGCGCAACAGCCACTCGTACAACGGTTTTCATCGGGCCTACCTGCCCGATGTGCTCAAGGACGGGGAATAAGCCATGCCGGTGATCCAATCCCAACTCGACCCCCACAGCGCGCAATTCGCCCAGAACCAAACAGCCATGCTGGCCGGCCTGCAACAGCTGCGCGACATCCAGCAACACCAGTTGGACAAGGCCGCCGAGGCCAAGGCCAAGTTCGAACAACGCGGGCAGTTGCTGCCCCGGGAACGCCTCAACCTGCTGCTGGACCCGGGCGCGCCGTTCCTCGAACTGGCCGGCCTGGCCGGCTACAAGCTGCACGACGACAAGGACGGCAGCCAGGCCGGCGGCGGCCTGATCGCCGGCATCGGCTACGTCTGCGGGGTGCGCGTGCTGGTGGCGGCCAACAACAGCGCGATCAAGGGCGGCACCATTTCCCCCAGCGGCCTGTACAAGTCCCTGCGCCTGCAACAGATCGCCATGGAAAACAAACTGCCGGTGGTGACCCTGGCCGAAAGCGGCGGCGCCAACCTCAACTACGCGGCGGAGATCTTCGTCGAGGGCGCACGCAGCTTCGCCAACCAGGCGCGGATGTCGGCCATGGGCCTGCCGCAGATCACCGTGGTGCATGGCTCGGCCACCGCCGGCGGTGCCTACCAGCCCGGGCTGTCGGACTACGTGGTGGTGGTGCGCGGCAAGGCCAAGCTGTTTCTCGCCGGGCCGCCCTTGCTCAAGGCCGCCACCGGCGAGGTGGCCACCGACGAACAGCTCGGCGGCGCCGAAATGCATGCCCAGGTTGCCGGTACCGCCGAGTACCTGGCGGAAAACGATGCCGACGGCATCCGCATCGTTCGCGAGATCGTCAGCCTGTTGCCCTGGAATGCCCAACTGCCGGCACCGCCGCCCAGGACCTGGAGCGAACCGCTGTATCCGATAGAGGAACTGCTGGGGCTGGTTCCCGACGACCCGAAAAAACCCTACGACGCCCGGGAAATCGTCGCGCGCCTGGCGGACGGTTCGCAGTTCCTGGAATTCAAGGGCGAGTTCGATGCCCAGACGCTCTGCGGCCACCTGCAGATCCAGGGCCGGGCCTGCGGTTTCATCGGCAACAACGGCCCGATCACCCCCCAGGGCGCGAGCAAGGCCGCGCAGTTCATCCAGCTTTGCGACCAGAGCCAGACCCCGCTGCTGTTCTTCCACAACACCACCGGTTTCATGGTCGGCACCGAATCCGAGCAGCAAGGGGTGATCAAGCACGGCTCGAAGCTGATCCAGGCGGTGGCCAACGCCCGGGTGCCGAAGCTGACCATCGTGGTCGGCGGCTCCTACGGCGCCGGCAACTATGCAATGTGCGGCCGCGGCCTGGACCCGCGTTTCATCTTCGCCTGGCCCAATAGCCGTACCGCGGTGATGGGCGGCGCCCAGGCCGGCAAGGTGCTGCGCATCGTCACCGAGGCCAAGCACGCCAAGAACGGCCAGGAGGCCGACCCGAAGATGCTCGACATGCTGGAGCAGGTCACCGCGCAGAAGCTCGACAGCCAGTCCACCGCACTGTACGGCAGCGCCAACCTGTGGGACGACGGCCTGATCGACCCGCGTGACACGCGCACTTTGCTGGGCCTGCTGCTGGACATCTGCCATGAAGCCCAGGTGCGCCCGCTGCAACCCAACAGCTTTGGTGTGGCGCGGTTCTGATCGCGCAGAACGGTCCGCAGGTAGTGGGCCACAACGATCCGCTGGTGACGTCACTCAACTTGAGAAGGACAACAACAATGATCTTCACCCAGGAACACGAAGAACTGCGGCGCACGGTGCGCAATTTTGTCGAGCGCGAGATCAACCCCCATGTCGATGAATGGGAAGAAGCCGGGCGCTTCCCCATCCACGAGATTTTCCGCAAGGCCGGCGAGCTGGGCCTGCTGGGAATCTCCAAGCCGGAGAAGTTCGGCGGCATGGGCCTGGACTACAGCTACTCGATCGTTGCCGCCGAGGAGTTCGGCACCATCCGCTGCGGCGGCATTCCCATGTCCATCGGCGTGCAGACCGACATGTGCACCCCGGCCTTGGCGCGCTTCGGCTCCGATGAACTGCGCGATCAGTTCCTGCGCCCGGCCATCAGCGGCGAGCAGGTGGGCTGCATCGGCGTTTCCGAGGTCGGTGCCGGCTCCGACGTAGCCGGGCTCAAGACCCACGCCCGCAAGGACGGCGATGACTACGTGATCAACGGCAGCAAGATGTGGATCACCAACTCCCCCAGCGCCGACTTCATCTGCCTGCTGGCCAATACCTCGGACGACAAGCCCCACGTCAACAAGTCGCTGATCATGGTGCCGATGGACACCCCTGGCATCAGCCTCAGCCCGAACCTGGACAAGCTCGGCATGCGCAGCTCGGAAACCGCCCAGGTGTTCTTCGACAACGTGCGGGTGCCCCAGCGTAACCGCATCGGCCACGAAGGCGCCGGGTTCATGATGCAGATGCTGCAATTCCAGGAAGAACGGCTGTTCGGCGCGGCGAACATGATCAAGGGCCTGGAGTACTGCATCGACAGCACCATCGAGTACTGCAAGGAGCGCAAGACCTTCGGCAACCCGCTGATCGACAACCAGGTGATCCACTTCCGCCTGGCCGAGCTGTCCACCGAGATCGAGTGCCTGCGAGCCCTGGTGTACCAGGCCACCGAACAGTACGTGCGTGGCCAGGACGTGACCCGCCTGGCCTCCATGGCCAAGCTCAAGGCCGGGCGCCTGGGCCGCGAGGTCAGCGACAGCTGCCTGCAGTATTGGGGCGGCATGGGCTTCATGTGGGACAACCCGGTGGCCCGGGCCTATCGCGATGTGCGCCTGGTGTCCATCGGCGGTGGTGCCGACGAGATCATGCTGGGGATCATCTGCAAACTCATGGGCATCCTGCCCGGGAAGAAGAAATGAGCCTGTTGCCGAGTTGCCAGACACTGTTGCTGGAATCCCGCGACGGCGTGCTGTTCATCACCCTCAACCGCCCCGAGTGCCGCAACGCCATGAGCCTTGAGATGGTGGCGGAATTGCGCGCGGTGCTGGCCGCCGTGAACGAGCGCCGCAGCATCCGGGCCCTGGTGCTGCAGGGCGCTGGCGGACACTTCTGCGCCGGTGGCGACCTCAAGGACATGGCCGGCGCCCGGGCCCGGGGCAATGCGGCCTACCGTGAATTGAACCGGGCCTTCGGTGCGTTGCTGGAAGAGGCGCAGAAAGTCCCCCAGGTGCTGGTCTGCGTACTGCAGGGCGCGGTTCTCGGCGGCGGTTTTGGCCTGGCCTGCGTCAGCGATATCGCCATCGCCGAGCACTCGGCGCAGTTCGGCATGCCGGAAACCAGCCTCGGCCTGCTGCCGGCGCAGATCGCCCCGTTCGTGGTCCGGCGCATCGGCCTGACCCAGGCCCGGCGCCTGGCGCTCACCGCCGCCCGCTTCGATGGCGAACAGGCCCGGCAACTGGGCCTGGTGCACTTCGTCGAGAACGACGCCACGGCGCTGCAGGAACGCCTGGAGCAGCAGGTGGCGCAGGTCCTGCGCTGCGCCCCCGGGGCCAATGCACAGACCAAGGCCCTGCTGCTGGCCAGCGTCGACCAGCCCCTGGGGCCGCTGCTGGACCAGGCTGCCGACGCCTTCGCCCAGGCCGTCGGCGGCGAGGAAGGGACCGAAGGCACCCTGGCCTTCGTGCAGAAACGCCAACCGTCCTGGGCCGGCTGACGCCCCACACAGACACAGGAAGCCTACGATGCCCGCGTTCACCAAGATCCTGATCGCCAACCGTGGCGAAATCGCCTGCCGGATCCAGCGCACCGCCCAGCAACTGGGCTATCGCACCGTCGCCGTATTCAGCGACGCCGACGCCGAGGCGCCCCATGTGCGCATGGCGGACGAAGCCGTGCGCATAGGCCCCGCGCCGGTCCAGCAGTCCTACCTGGACAGCGCCGCGATCCTCGATGCGGCCCGGCGCAGCGGCGCCGATGCCATCCATCCCGGGTATGGTTTCCTCTCGGAAAATGCCGAGTTCGCCGCGGCCTGCGCGGCTGCCGGCATCACTTTCATCGGCCCCAGCGCCGCCGCCATCGAGTTGATGGGCAGCAAGCGTCGCTCGAAGATCGCCATGCTCGAGGCCGGCGTGCCCTGCATCCAGGGTTACCAGGGCGAAGAACAAGACGACGCCACCTTGCAGCGCGAAGCCCAGCGCATCGGTTATCCGTTGATGATCAAGGCCAGTGCCGGTGGCGGTGGGCGCGGCATGCGCCTGGTGCAGGAGCCCGGGCAACTGCTGGAGCAGATTCGTACCGCGCGCTCCGAGGCGCTGCACGCCTTCGGCAGCGACGAGCTGATCCTGGAACAAGCGCTGGTCGAGCCTCGCCATGTGGAGATCCAGGTCTTCGGCGACCATCACGGGCAGTTGATCTACCTCGGCGAGCGCGACTGCTCGATCCAGCGCCGCCACCAGAAGGTCGTCGAGGAGGCGCCCTGCCCGGTCATGACCCAAGAACTGCGCCAGGCCATGGGTGAAGCAGCGCTCAAGGCCGGACGGGCGGTGGACTATGTCGGCGCCGGCACCGTGGAGTTCCTGCTCGATGCCCAGGGGCAGTTCTACTTCCTGGAAATGAACACCCGCCTGCAGGTGGAGCACCCGGTGACCGAACTGGTCACTGGCCTGGACCTGGTGGCCCTGCAACTGCAGGTGGCTGCCGGCGAGCCACTGCCGCTGAAGCAGGAACAGGTACGCCTGTCCGGCCACGCCATCGAAGTGCGCTTGTATGCCGAGGACCCAGCCCAAGGTTTTCTGCCACAGACCGGCCAGGTGCTGCGCTGGGAGCCGGCGCCGGGTATCCGCACCGACCATGGCTTGCAGGAAGGCCAGTGGGTCAGCCCCTTCTACGACCCGATGCTGGGCAAGCTGATCGCCCACGGCGCCACCCGTGAGGAGGCCCGGCGCAAGCTGCTGCGCGCAGTGGAGGATTGCGTGTTGCTGGGCCTGGAAAGCAACCGGCGCCTGCTGGCCAACCTGCTCGGGCACCCGGTGTTCGCCAGCGGCCAGTTCAGCACGGCATTCATCGCCGAACACTTTGCCGAGGATCCGAGCCTGCAACCGCAGCTTCCCGGCCACGAGGAACTGGCCATCGCCGCCGCGCTGTTTCATCACCACGGCGCCAAGGCCCATGCCGGGCCGCTCGCCGCCTGGCGCAATAACGCCGGTGTAGCGCTGCACTACTGCCTGGGACAGGAGGAACGGCACTGGTCCTTGCAACTGAGCCCGGGGACCGCCGGCCAGGTACAGGTCCGGCAGGCTGGGCAGTTAATGGAGCTGAAGGTCTGCAGCGCCGACGGTCGCCGGGCCATCCTGGAGCTTGGCGGCATCCGCCGGCACTACGCCTACCACCTGGAAAACCAGGAGCTCTGGCTGCACAGCCGACAGGGCAGCCTGCACCTGCAGGACCGGACCCATGCCCCGGTCCAGAGCCAGTCGGGCGCCCATTCGGGAACGCTCAAGGCGCCGATGGATGGCGCCATCGTCGACGTGCTGGTGAGCGAGGGTATGCGCGTCACCAAGGGCCAGCTATTGCTGGTGCTGGAGGCGATGAAGATGGAGCATCCGCTCAAGGCCGGGATCGACGGGACGATCACCCGGGTCCAGGTCGGACTCGGCGACCAGGTGAAGAACCGCCAAGTGCTGCTGGAGGTGGAATAACCCTACAGGTCCTATCCCGCCCGGCGCTCCCCCCTAGGCGGATTCCCCGGCTTTGGCTACGCTCAAGCGTCATCGAGATGGTTGAAGGCTGGAATTCGTGATGCCCCACTGGCTGGTAATAGATCTGGAAGCCACGACCGATGAAGGGGGCTGGCCGGTGAGCGAGATGGAAATCATCGAGATCGGCGCCACCCTGGTCAACCGAGAGGGCCGGGAACAGGACCACTTCCAGCGTTTCGTCCGGCCCGTCAGGCGCCCGATGCTGACGCCGTTCTGCCGCGAGCTGACCCATATCACCCAGGCCAATATCGACGGCGCCGCCCCCTTGAGCGAGGTCTGGCCCCTGTTCGAGCGCTGGCTGGCCCAGCATCGACCGCGCCTGGAGGGCTGGGCCAGCTGGGGCGACTACGATCGCAAGCAGTTGCAGCAGGAATGGCACAACCAGCAGTTGCAGAGCTTGCTCGCCGATGTACCGCACATGAACCTCAAGCAGCGCTTCGCCAAGGCCCGGCGCCTGGAGCGCCCCCTGGGGCTGAATACCGCCCTGCAACTGGCCGGGATGCAGTTCAATGGCCAGCAGCATCGGGCCCTGGAAGATGCCCGCAATACCGCGCGCCTGCTGCCGCTGGTGCTTCCTTGATGGCGACAGGTGACGGCCCTTCGGGGCTTGTGCATACTGGCCGGCCTTTTTGACCCACTCTTGAGGAATCGCCCATGTTTAAAGTCAACGAGTACTTCGACGGCACCGTCAAGTCGATTGCCTTCGGCACGGCCGAAGGTCCTGCCACCATTGGCGTCATGGCCCCGGGCGAATATGAATTCGGCACCGCGCAACGGGAAATCATGCATGTGGTTTCCGGCGCCCTGACCGTCAAGCTGCCAGGCAGCGACGAGTGGCAGACCATCTCTGCCGGCAACCACTTCAACGTACCGGCCAACAGCAAGTTCCAGCTCAAGGTCGCGGTGGACACCGCCTACCTGTGCGAATATCGCGGCTGATCCCTCCCCCGGCTTGCACCAGAGCATGAAAAATGCCCGTCCCCCGGCAGGAGACGGGCATTTTTTTCGCCGCCCCAAGGCTATTCGAGAACGGTCACCGGCATGCCCACCTGCAACTGGCCAATCCCGTCATTGACCAGGTTCTGGCCGAACATCGCCCCATCCTCCCGGGCACGGTATTTCTGCAAGGTCGCCAGGGGCTCACGATCAGGACTGCGCTCGCCAGTCTGCGGATCGATGGTGGTGAGGATGCAGCGCGAGCAGGGCTTGACCACGCGGAACTCGACATCGCCGATACGCACCCGCTTCCAGTTGTCCTCGGCGAACGCTTCGCTGCCCTCGACCACCAGGTTGGGCCGGAACCGCAGCATCTCCAGGGGCCGGCCAACTCGGCTGGCCAGGTCGTCCAGGGAGGTCTGGCCGATCAACAGCAGGGGAAAACCGTCGGCAAAAGCCACCTGGTCATCATCCTTGCCATAGCCGGCAGCGGTGGTCCGCGCCCGCTCCAGCGGAACCTGTACCAGGCGAGTGGGCTTGCCGATGAATTCGCTGACCCAGGCTCCGGCCTCGTCGCCGGCATCGGGCACTCGCAAGCTGTCCTGCCAGATGGTCACGCCACGCAGGGCCGCAGTTTCATCCGGCAGTGCCACCTCCAGCGTGGCATGGCCCGGGGCGCTGAGGGTCAGGCCGCCCCGGGCATTCCACAGCGCCGAGAGCTGGCTCATCCGTCCTACGGCACGCTGGGTCAGGAAGCGCCCGCTGGCCTCATCCACCAGCATCCAGCGGCGATCCCCCTCGAGGCCGAGCTTGTCCAGGCCGATATGTTGCAGGGTTTCGCCCCTGGCGGATTTCAACGGATACCGATAAAGCGCGCTAAGACGCATGTCCTGCTCCCTACGGGGGAAAAACGCCCACCCTATACCAGCGCCCCGGTGAAACAAAGATCCATGACGCTGGCTCGCCGCGCTCAGGCGCCGGCTTCATCCAGTAGCAGGCGCTGGCGCACTACATCCACCAGCTTGTCGGGCTGGAACTTGGAGAGGAAGTTATCGCAGCCGACCTTCTTGACCATGGATTCGTTGAAGCTGCCCGACAACGAGGTATGCAGCACCACGTAGAGCCCGCGCAGGCGTGGGTCGTTGCGGATCTCGGTGGTCAGGCGATAGCCGTCCATCTCCGGCATCTCGGCATCGGTGAACACCATCAGCAGCTTCTCGGTCATGTCGACCCCGGTGTCGGCCCAGGCCTTGAGCATCTTCAGGGCCTTGAGGCCGTCGCTGGCGATGTGCATCTTCACCCCCAACTGGCCCAGGGTATCGCGCAGTTGCGACAGGGCCACGTTGGAGTCGTCCACCAGCAGCACCTCGCGACCGCGGGCACGGGCCAACAGCGGGTCGTCGAGCTTGTCGCGGGAAACCTTGGCGTTGTACGGCACGATCTCGGCCAGCACCTTCTCGACGTCGATGACTTCCACCAACTGGTCATCGACCTTGCTGATGGCGGTCAGGTAGTGCTGGCGGCCGGCGCTGGAGGGCGGCGGCATGATGGCTTCCCAGTTCATATTGACGATGCGATCCACGCCGCCCACCAGGAACGCCTGCACCGAGCGGTTGTACTCGGTGACGATGATGGTGCTGTTGGGCCCGGGAACCAGCGGACGCATGCCGATGGCCTGGGACAGGTCGATCACCGGCAGGGTCTGGCCACGCAGGTTGACCACGCCGCAGACGAAGGGGTGGCGCTGGGGCATCAGGGTCAGTTTCGGCAGTTGCAGGACTTCCTGGACCTTGAAGACGTTGATCGCGAACAGCTGCCGACCGGCCAGGCGGAACATGAGGATTTCCAGTCGATTCTCACCCACCAGTTGCGTGCGTTGATCTACCGTGTCGAGAATGCCGGCCATTAATGACTCCTGGGCTGTACTGATGAATTCACTAAAGACAGATATCGGCCAGGTACGCCGTATCTTGACCCGTATGCAAATTGCCACACAAAGCCATTGATGTCACATTAACATCATGCTTTACTGCGGCGGTCAATTCAGCAGTACTGCTGCTGCGCCGCCGAGACCTCTATCTCGGCGGAAGGTTCCCGTGTCTAGGGGATTCCCCTATCAACAATCAGGACCAGCCTGATATTCGCAATATCCAATAGCCATTAATGTGACGCCATTCTCATTGCATGAATGGAGTCAGGCTTTTGTTTTTGATCGCAAAAGGGTGGCCCGGCCCCCTTTCAAGCCTAAATACCGCTGCTCACAGAACCCCAGCGTCCATGCGCTGCTTTGCTGTGGGCGGTATCCGGCTGCCAGCGGCAAACGATGAAATCCGTTCATCGCACCCGGTTGCGACTGCTGAAAAAACACCAGACTTGTCTAATATTCAAATTCCCCAAACGCCTCCCAAATCGAACCCGTTCAGCCAACGCCCTATCCCGCCATCGGAAACGAAGTCATGGAGATAAGCATGCTAAAGGACGGCCATGAGTGCACCACGCCCCTGCCCGAATTCCTGCTTGAAGCCCAGACACTGCTGGCCAAATCGGAAGACTGCCTGAGCCACCTGCACCTGATCAGGAACGACGAGGAGGCCATCAGTTGCCTGTTAGTGACCCTGCAGCGCCTGGCGCAGTGCGCGGCACGCCATGCCATCAGCCCGCTATCGGAGTTTTCCCTGCACATCCACGGCCTGCTCAAGCGGCCAGAGCATCCACTGGACCTCAACGACCAGATCCTCGCAGCGCTCAAGAGCTGCCTGACCCTGATGGCCTGGCAACTGGAACTGATCGACCCGCGCGACGGCCAGCTCAACATGGATGACAGCGAACAAGTGATGCTGATCGAGGAATTGGCCGACAAGGTCTCGCAGAACTGCACCTGCTCGCACCCATCTTGCAGCCATTGAAGTTGCAATAACCGCCAAGCTGCCGGATAGAGAACATCGAACGACGATGGCCAGCCGCACAAGATAAATAAGTAGGCGGCTAACTATCCAATCTACTGTCGTTATTGAACAGCACATACCCAAGAACGACATCAGCCACTAAAACAATTTCAACTTGCGTCCAACCCGGCACTGATCGTCACGGGGAGTTGCGTGTACCTGCAGCAGCGGATTCCCCCGGATTCATTGCTTGCAACAGCCCCCCGGCAACCCGGGACAGGAATGATCGACCATGGTTTTCCTGACCTTCAGGACATATATGCCAAGGCACTTGGGCGCGACCAGCAGTATCTTCGGTGGTATTATGCGGCGCACTAATGGTCATACTTAATGGCACATTGATTCCAATGTCGACAATCACTATCGAGCCTCTAGCAGAAATACAGGCAGAGTTGATTGAAGCCGGATATTCAAATAGCACCGTTTCTCAAACAAGCCTGGCCATCCATTCCTGACCTGGCTCTTCGCAGCGAACATTCATTGGCTCCATCCGTCATGTACGCCAGTCTCAAGTCACTCTTCTCCTGGCCGCTCTCCCATGATCACCTGCGCTGGCTCAGCCTGTTGCTGTGCTCAGGCTCGGCGCTGGGCACCGTGCTGGTCTATTGCCTCGGGGACTCCCTGCCCCTGCCACTGGTACTTCTCAACATTGCGGCACTGGCCTGCATCTGGGGGCAGTATGGCTACTCGCGCAAGTCCATCCGCTTCCAGCCCCAGGAGCTCGCCGAACGCCTGCTGCAAGTCAAGGAAAACGAACGTCATCGGCTCAGCCGCGAATTGCACGATGACATCGGCCAACTGCTGACGGCCGCCAAGTTGCAGGCCGACTGGCTCAAGCGGCGCCTGCCGGAAGACCTGCAGGAGCATTTCGCCCTGCTCGGCACCACCCTGGAAGAGACCCTGACCAAGGTGCGCGACGTTTCCGCCATTCTCAACCCCCGGCAATTGACCAGCCTGGGCCTGGAGGCCAGCCTGCGCGCCCACCTGCTCAAGACTCTGGAGAACACCTCGGTGCACTGGAGCCTGGAATGCCACCAGCGCCTGTCGGGCATCCCGGAAGAAATGGCCGTCGCCGCATTCCGCATCACCCAGGAGGCGGTGACCAACACGCTTCGGCATGCCCGGGCGGACAACCTGCTGGTGCGCCTGCAACGCCTGCCCGAAGGCCTGTCGCTGTTCATCAGCGATGACGGCCAGGGGTTTTCCCCCGCCGCCAACCCCGGCGCCCAAGGCCAGCGCGGCATGGCCGGGATGCAAGAGCGGATCAATCAACTGGGCGGTTTGCTCAAGGTCACCAGCGAGACCGGCCAGGGCACCCAGATCGAAGCACTTTTTCCCTGGGCCCCTCGCACCCTGGAGCGGGCCAGTACAAATAAGGTTCTACATTGACCTGTAATTTACTTTTGGTGGATGACCACTCGCTCATCAGGGCTGGCGTGCGTGCCCTGGTCATGGACATTCCCGGATACGCCGTGATCGGTGAAGCCGACGATGGCGTGCACCTGCTGGAAATGGTCGAGAAGCTGCGGCCGAACATCGTCCTGCTGGACCTGTCGATGAAGCACACCGGCGGCCTGGAGGCCCTGCGACAGCTCAAGGCCACCCATCCACACAGCAAGGTGCTGATCTTGTCGATGCACACCGATCCGGCGCTGATCATGCAAGCGCTGGAATCCGGAGCCCATGGCTACCTGCTCAAGGACACCACCGCCACCGAACTGGAACACGCCCTCGAAGCACTGCGCAACGACGAGCGCTACCTGAGCCCGGCCATCGCCCACACCGTGATCACCCAGGCCCTGACCCGCACCCAGAAGACCCAGCCGCCGCCGGCGGACAACCACAACCTCACAGCCCGTCAGTTGGAAATCCTGCGCCTGATCGTGCGCGGCAAGTCCACCCGGGAAATCGCCCAGGGGCTGGGCCTGAGCATCAAGACCGTGGAAACCCATCGCTCCCAGATCATGAAGCGCCTGCAGATCTTCGACGTCGCCGGGCTGGTGCTGTTCGCCGTACGCGAGCGCATCATCAGCCTCGACGACTGAGTCAACCAGCGCCGCCCAACAGCGGTGAATCGGCAGGCAGATGCACCTGCAAGGCCGCGGGCCGGACTTCGAAACGCAGCCGGTCGCCTTGCAGGGGCTCGCCGTCGAGGTTGATATCCAGCCCTCGCGAGGCCTTTATCTCGACCCAGGGCAGGCGGGTGCGAACGAACAGTTTGTCGATCGCCATCCCCCCGGCCAGCAGGTTCTTCAGGGTTCCCACCAGTTCCTGGGGCGCCGGCAGGATGCTGACATCGAGCAAGCCGTCATCGGCCAGCGCCTGGGGACAGAGCTCATGACCGCCCCCTGCCCGGCGACCGTTGCCGATGCCCAGGGCCAGGAGCTCACCATGCCAATGAAAATCCGGCCCCTGCAACTCACCGTAGGCGGCACTCAGCTCGGCAAACCGTGATAACCCGGTGAACAGATAGGCGACTCCGCCCAGGACCTTCTTCAGGTCCTCCGAAGTATTGGCCGTGACCTGGCTGCCGAAACCGCCGGTGGCCATGTTGAGGAAGACCTCCCCGTCCACTTCCCCAAGATCGATCGGCCGGGCCGGCACATCCAGCAGGTCCAGGGCAGCTGCGGGTTCCAGCGGCACCCCGGCGGCGCGGGCAAAATCGTTGGCGGTGCCCAGGGGCAATAGCACCAGGCTGCATGGGCTCTGGGCATCGGCCAGGGCCTGGGCGACATCGCGCAGGGTGCCGTCGCCACCGCCGGCGACCAGCCGCCGGTAACCGGCGGCCAATGCCTCGCCAACCAGGCGCTGGGCATCCCCTGCCTCCCAGGTCAGGCGTACCGCCAGCTCCCAGCCGGCGGCGCGCCTGGCCTCCACCGCGGCCCGTACCTGCTCGTTCAGGGCCTGCTTGCCGTGCAGTATCAAGAGCGCCTTGCGTTCACTCATCACGATGACTCCCATCGGTCATAGGGTTCTGATGAGATGTTGACTCTCCTGCGGCCGGAAAAGATCTGCCGGATCGTTTTTTTTTGCCTCCAAGCGCCCTGGTGCCCCCCTTCCCAGGGGCTGGCAGGGGATTAAAGGTACAGCGCAAAAGATCTTTCATCGCCAGTCGGTTTTCGATTCGCCAGCCGCTGCTTCATGAGCTTTACTCAGCCAAGTCGTTTAGATGAGCAAGTGCAGCCATCGGGTCGATCGGTACCAGGAGCCCCACCCAGATGCGTGCACCTGCCTGCCCAATGGCTTGCGATCGAGACCAGGGCTGGTTTGCCTGGTTTCGTGCGGTATCGGGACTGCGCGATGCGAAGGTGCATTTTTTGACCGGTGGCCAACCTCCAGAGGCGCCGGTTTGCCTTGGGTCGAGGGAATTGATCTTATGCGGTTGCAACCTGTAGACAGCCTGTTACTGACTCGACCCAGCATGGTCGAGTACTTCCTGTTCGGCATCCGCGTGGTCCATGGACTGACTGCGATCCTTCCGGGGATCCTGCTCCTGCTGCTGGCGAACCCCGAGCTCCCGGCGCTCAAGAGCGACCTGACCATCCTGGTGTTCTTCGGCATCATCAGCGTGCTGATCTTCCAGGCCCTGGGGGTCTATGCCGAATCCATCTTCAGCAACCAGCTGCGCTTCCAACTGACCTTGTTCGCCTGGTCGGCATCCTTTTGCGTGCTGCTGTTCATGCATTACTCGATGTTGATGTTCCATACCATCGACAACCGCGGGCTGCTGGCGTGGTTCTTCGGCAGCTTCGTGCTGTTCGGCATCGAGCGCCTGATCCTCCTGACCCTGTTCCAGCAACTGATGCAGCGCGGCGTGTTCCTGCAGAACGCGGTGATCCTCGGCGCCACGGAGAACGGCCAGCGCCTGGCCGAGTACCTGGCCCAGCACCAGGACATCCGCTCCGGGGTCACCGGCTTCATCGACGACCGCATCGGCCGCCTGCCCAAGGTGCTGTGCAACCTGCCGCTGCTGGGCAACTCCAGCGATCTGGAGCGCCTGATCCGCGAGGAAAAGGTCACTCAGGTCCTGGTGGCGCTGCCCTGGTCGGCGGAGAACCGCATGGCCTACGTGATCCGCGAACTGCGCAGGCTGCCGGTGAACGTGCTGCTGGTACCCGACATGGTGGCCTTCCGGCATGCGCACAACCGCATCACCGAAGTCGCCAACCTGCCGATGTTCAACGCCTCCGAAGTACCGCTGCGAGGCTGGTCGCCGTTCTTCAAGCGCCTGGAGGACATGATCCTCTCGAGCATCGCCCTGGTGCTGCTGTCCCCGGTGATGCTGCTGGTGGCCCTGGCCATCAAGCTCGACTCCAGGGGCCCGGTGCTGTTCAAGCAGAAGCGCTACGGCTACAACAACCGGCTGATCCAGGTCTACAAGTTCCGCTCCATGCACCAGCACATGAGCGATGCCAACGCCGAGAAGCAGACCACCCGTGGCGATCCACGCATCACTCGGGTCGGGCGCTTCATCCGCAAGACCAGCCTCGACGAGCTGCCGCAGTTGTTCAACGTGTTCGGCGGCAGCATGTCCATGGTCGGTCCACGCCCCCACGCCACGGCCACCAAGGCCGCCGGCATTCTCTTCGAGGAGGCGGTCAAGGAATACACTTCGCGCCACCGGGTCAAGCCGGGAATCACCGGGCTGGCGCAAATCAACGGATACCGGGGCGAAACCGATACCCTGGAGAAAATCGAGAAACGTGTCGAATTCGACCTGGAATACATCGAAAACTGGTCGGTCTGGTTCGATCTGTACATCCTGTTCCGCACCGTTCCATCAGTGATCATGACCCGCGAGGCCTTCTGAATGAGCACACTCATTCCCTGCATCATCGCTGGCGGTGCCGGCACCCGTCTGTGGCCGGTATCCCGCGAGGCAATGCCCAAACCCTTCATGCGCCTGCCCGATGGCGAAAGCCTGCTGCAGAAGACCTTCGAGCGAGCGACGGCCCTGGACGACGTCGGCCGCCTGTTGACCGTGACCAACCGCGACGTGTTCTTCCGTACCCTGGATGACTACCGCCTGCTGAACAAGAAGCGGGTCGACCTGGACTTCATCCTCGAACCCTTCGGCCGCAACACCGCGCCCGCCATCGCCGCCGCGGCCCTGCACGTCAGCCGCCTGTATGGCGAGGACGCGCAGTTGCTGGTGCTACCGGCCGATCACCTGATCAAGGACCTGGCCGCTTTCGCCGCTGCGGTGGGCAGTGCCCGGCAACTGGCCGAGCAAGGCTGGCTGGTGACTTTCGGCATAGTGCCGACCCATGCCGAAACCGGCTTCGGCTATATAGAAAAGGGCCAGGGTCTGAACAACGATGGCTTCCAGGTCAGCCGCTTCGTCGAGAAACCTGACGCCGCCACCGCCCAGCGCTATGTCGATGGCGGCCTGCACCTGTGGAACGGCGGCATGTTCTGCATGCGCGCCGATGCAATCCTCCAGGAACTGCGGGAATTCGTGCCCGAAGTGGTCAGTGCCGTGGAACGCTGCCTGGAGCTGAGCCATCGCAAGGAGGGCAAGCACGAACTGCAAGTGGAACTGGACGGCGACAGCTTCGCCCAGGCTGCGGACATATCCATCGACTACGCCGTGATGGAACGTTCGAAGAAAGTCGCCGTGGTGCCCTGCCAGCTCGGCTGGAGCGATATCGGCTCCTGGCAGGCGGTGCGGGAACTGACTCCGGCGGACGAACACGGCAACCAGTGCAATGGCGAGACCGTGCTGCATGATGTTCACAACTGCTACATCGACTCGCGCAAGCGCCTGGTGGGCGGGGTCGGCCTGAACGACCTGATCATCATCGACACTCCGGACGCCCTGCTGGTGGCCGATGGCAAGCGCAGCCAGGACGTCAAGCTGATCGCCCAGGAGCTCAAGCGCCTGGGCCACGACGCCTACAAGCTGCACCGCACCGTGACCCGGCCCTGGGGCACCTACACCGTGCTCGAGGAAGGACCGCGCTTCAAGATCAAGCGCATCATGGTCAAGCCCGACGCCTCGTTGTCGCTGCAGATGCACCACCACCGCAGCGAGCACTGGATCGTCGTCAGCGGCATGGCCCGGGTGACCAATGGCGAGGACGAGTTCCTGCTCAACACCAACGAGTCGACCTTCATCAAGCCTGGCCGCACCCACCGCCTGGTCAATCCCGGGGTGATCGACCTGGTGATGATCGAAGTACAGAGCGGGGAGTACCTCGGCGAAGACGACATCGTGCGCTTCAACGATATTTATGGACGGGTTCCCGCCGAACCTGCCAAGACTTGAAACCGCACTCTGCCCCCGAATCTGGCCCGACAGGGAGTTGTGACTATGCACGCCAGGAAGACCGCTCGATGAAAAGACTGCTGCTGATTTCCAGTGTTCTCATGCTGTGCGCCTGTTCCATACCGGCCAAGGTGGAACTGCCTCCCGGGCAGGACCTCGAACAAGGCCACCGGGCTGGCGAGGCCCTGGCTGGCAAGCCGCTGCCGCCGCAGCGAATCCGCCCGGGAGACACCCTGCGCATCGTTCGCAATACCGGCGAGGCACCGTCGATCTCGGCCTTCACCGCCAACTCGATCTACGAACTGACGTTGTTCACCGTGCTCAACGACGGCACCTTCTCCTATCCCTATGCCGGCCAGGTCAAGGCGGCGGGGCTCACCCCGCAACAGCTGACCCAGGTCCTGGAAAGCAAGCTGAAGAACGTCTACCAGGACTCGGCGCTGACCGTGAACATCAACCAGGCACCAGGCAACACAGTGTTCGTCGGTGGATCGGTGCGTAACCCGGCGTCCCTGCCGGTGACCGTCACCACCACCCTGGAACAGGCCATCGTCGGTGCCGGGGGACTGCTGTCAGTGGGCGACAGCCGCAACATCGCCCTGCTGCGCGAAGGCGAGGACGGGCGCTACAAGACCTACTTCTTCGACTACCGCAAGTTCATGATCGCCGGGAACGCCGGGGCGGCGCCGGTACTGCTGCAACGCGGCGACGTGGTGTTCGTGCCCAAGTCCAGCGTCGGCAACGGCATCGAATGGGTGGACGTGTACCTCAACCAGCTGATTCCGTTCACCAAGTCGATCGGTATCGGGGCCAGCTACGAAATCAACCGCCAATCCAATTGATCGCCAAGGACTGCCCATATGATCAATATCCGTTCCTTTCGCGATTTGCTGCGGCTGTTCTTCATCTTCAAGCGCGAGGTCAAGATCACCGTCCTGGTGACGTTCATCATCATCGTGCTGGGCGCCTTCCTGCTGCCCAACCGCTTCGAGTCCACCGCCCTGCTGCTGGTCAAGCCGGGTCGCGACACCAGCACCCTGCCCATCGAGATTTCCGACCGCCAGGCAGTGGTGATCCCCAGCGCCCAGCGTGATCCGATCCTCGACGAGGAGCGCATCCTCACCGGCGCCCCGATCGCCCGCAAAGTGGCGCAGCAGTACCTCGACGACCTGTCGCGCCAGCCCCAGCCCGGCGGCGTACTGGGCACCATCAAGAACGCGCTCAAGGGCGCGGTCGAAGGTATCGCCGACCTGTTTCGCGGGCTGCTGCAACTGGTGGGCCTGGTGGAGAAGCAAACCCCGGTCGAACGCCTGACCGAGCGCATGCTGAAGAACTTCAGCGTGACCCACGCCGCCGGCTCTTCGGTGATCGAAGTGAGCTTCACCTGGAACGATCCGCAAGTGGCGCAGACCGTGGTCAAGAGCTGGATCGAACAGTACCAGCAAGAGCGTGCACAGACCCTGGGGCGCAAGAGCCTGTACGCCTTCTATGAAACCGAGAGCACCAGCACCAACCAGCGCATCCTCGGCTACAAGAAGCAGATCGCCGACTACCTCAACCAGCTTGGCGCGGTGAGCATCGACGAGCGGCTGAACGATATCTCGCGCAACCTCAACAACTTGCGCGGCGAACACCTCAATACCACTCGTGCGGTGGCCTCCACCAAGAGCGGCCTGGACACCATCCAGCAGCAGCTCAACAGCATGAAGAAAGAAATCAGCATCGGGCGCCAGATGAGTCTCAACCCCGACCGCCAGGACCTGCAACAGCGGATCAACGCCAAGCAGATCGAGCGCCAGGAGATGCTCCGTACCTTCAAGGAGGGCGCCCCGCCGGTCCGGGCCATGGATGCGGCGATCGCCAACCTGCAGGCCCTGCTACGGGCGGAAAACGCCACGGTCCAGCGCAGCGAAAACTTGGCGCCGAACCCGGTCTACACCCGCCTGCAGAACAGCTTCGCCGACCAGCAAGCCAGCCTCAGCCGTCTGCAAACCCAGTCCGCCCAACAGGAAAGCCAGCTGCTCAAGCTGGAACAGGACCGGCGCCATGCCCTGGACCTGGAACCTGAACTGGCCCGTTTGCAGCGCGAACTCAGCGCCGCCGAGAAAAGCTTCGCCCTGTACAGCGACAGCACCGAGAAGGCGCGGATCGACCGCGAGCTGGACCAGAGCCAGATCAGCAACATCGCGGTCATCGAGGACGCCACCTTCCAGCCCAGCCGGATCTTCCCCAAGAGCCTGACCATGCTGCTGGCGGCCATTCCCCTGAGCCTGGCGGTGGGTCTGCTGGCCCTGTACTTCTTCTACCTGCTGGACCAGCGCATCCACGACGCCGACCAGCTGGAGGAGCGCTTCGGGGTCAAGGTCTGGACCAGCCTGCAGGACCTGGACAGCCACCTGCCGCAGCGCAACAGCGCCTTCACCGCCAGCCTGTACCGGTTGTATGGCGTACTGCCGCTGAAACAGGTGGCCGAGCGCGGCCTGGTGATCGGCCTGACCTCGGCCCGCCACGGAGAAGGCGTGAGCTTCGTGACCGGCCACCTGCGCGACCTGTTGCAGGAGCGCGGCCACGGCGTGCGAGTCAACGGCGCCCCCACCGCACAGCCCGGTGAAATCGTACTGCTGGAGGCCTCGGGCTTCTTCTCCAACCAGGAGGCCTTCGTCAGCCTGCGCGAAGCCGACCTGATCGCCCTGATCATCGAGGCCGAGACCACCACCGTGCCGGTCCTGCAAAACGCCCTGTCGATCCTCAACACCGCCTTCAAGCGCGTCGACGGCATCATCCTCAACCGCCGGCGCTTCGGTATTCCGGAAAGCGTGCTCAGCTTCATGGCGCGGATCAGGAGCCCACACTGATGCATATCGCCGTGCTGGCCCCCATGCCTCCCGAGCAGAACGGCATCGCCGACTATGCCGCGCATTTGCGCACGGCCCTGCAGGAACGAGGGATACGGATCAGCACACCACTGCAAGGCCTGGGCAACGATCCGCAGCGGGCCACCGAGCGCGTGGCCCAGATCGACTGGCAGGATATCGACCTGGTACACGCCGAGCTCGGCGGCGGCCGGCTGGCCGAGTTCCATGCCTTGAGAGCCTTGCGCCAGCGCTTCCCCAGCCTGCCCCTGAGCGCCACCGTGCATGACCCCGAGCGCCTGGTCTGGCGCCGGGCCGCCCTGCCCTGGCCATTGTCGCTGGCGGCACGCCTGCCTTCACCGATGCCTCAGCTGGCCACGGTGCTGGCCGACCCGATCTGCCTGCACGAGGAAAAACAGCTGGCCCGCAGCCTGAACCGGCTGATCACCCTGACCCGTGCCGGCGGTGAGTGCCTGCGCCAGCGCATGGGGCTGCGCGCCGAGCAGATGGTGGTGATTCCCCATGGCAACCTGGCGATCCCCGCCCGGCCGCTGCCGCCGCTGACGCCACTTCGATTGCTGTACTTCGGCTTCATCTATCGCGGCAAGGGTATCGAGGACCTGCTGGATGCCCTGGCCATGGTCTTCACCCAGCAACCGGACCTGCGCCAACGCCTGCGCTTGACCCTGGCCGGAGGCAGCGAGCCGGAAATGGCCTTCGGCACTGCCGGCAGCTACCTGGACCAGCTACGTCAGCACATCCAGCGCCTGAACCTGCAGGACAGCATCGACTGGCAGCTGGACCTGCCGGCCGGTGATATCCCCCGAGTCATCCAGGACCACCATGTGATGGTCCTGCCCTATCGCGAATCGAGCAAGCTCAAGCTCCTGGGGCAGTTGCGCGGCACCAGCGGAGCGCTGTCCTGGGCCGTGGCCTGCGGCCGCGGGGCCATCACCTCCGATGCCCGTTCGTTCGCCGAGGAAGTCGCGCAGGATAATGGCGTGATCTTTCCCCAGGGCAACGTCGCGGCCCTGGCCGCCGAGATCAGCCACCTGTGTGCCAGCCCGGAGCTGGTGGAACGCTGGGCCGAGCACGCCGCGATGATCGGCGCGCATCGGGTCTGGAGCCAAACCGCCGAACGTTTCGCCCGAGTGTTCGCCGATGCCTGCGCAGGAGCTGCCCATGTCCATGCCACGTAGATCAGGCCTGTTGCTCGTGCTGCTGGCCATCCTGGCCGGCCCGGTCCTGGCCGACAACACCATGCGCGGACCGCGACCGGTAATCTGGAAGGACTTCCTCGGGGTCAATGCGCAATTCCAGTATTTCGCCCCCAGCGTGTACCAGAAGCAGATGGACCGACTCGACGCCCTGGGCCTGAACTGGGTCCGCCTGTCCATCCACTGGGCGATGATCGAACCCGTGGAAAATCAGCTGAAACTCGACACCCTGGATGGCGCGATGAACACCATGAAGGATCGCCACTACAAGATCCTCGCCTACATGGTCGGCTCAGCGCCCTTCGCCGCCAACGTCCCGGCCGGCGCACCGCCCTCCGACCAATACCCGCCCAAGGACTTCAACGTCTTCGCCCAGCGCATGAAGATGCTCGCCCAGCGCTATCCCCAGGTGAACACCTGGCAGGTCTGGAACGAGCCGAACATCGTCTGGCTGCCCAAGGAAGACCCCAGCGCCTACGACCAACTGCTCGGCACCACCAGCAACGCCATCCGTGCCGCCTTGCCGAACAAGCCCGTGGCCACCGCCGGCATGGCCTACTACAGCCAGATGCGCAGCACTCCCGGGCTGATGCTCGAGAACCTGCTGGTCCAGGGCCTGGGCAACGACAACCTGATCGCCGCCTACCACCCCTACTCCGAGTACCCCGAGGGTGATGACCCGACGGCCAAGGATTTCCTGGCCCGGGGCAACTTCCTCAACAGTGCCCTGCACGGCAAGGGCGTGCAGCAGGTCTGGGCCACCGAATGGGGCTGGTCGAGCTATACCACCGGCGAACGCGAGATGCAGGCGATGATCGGCCCCAGTGGCCAGGCCGACTACACCCTGCGACGCCTGGCCCTGATGGCGGCCATGGACTACCAGCGGATCTTCCTGTTCAACCTGAGCGACCTGGACGCCCGGGCCACCAACCGCGACCAGTCCTATGGCCTGGTGGACCTGGCCGGCGACCCCAAGCCGGTCTACACCGCCCTCAAGTATTTCCTCGAGACCACCGGCCCCAGCCTGGCTCCGGCCGACCCGCCGCCCCTGGCCAATGCCCCGGACGATCTCTACAGCATCGCCTGGACCCGCCCCGATGGCTCCCATGTGTGGATGTTCTGGAGCGCCAGCGGCTCCAGCCTGCAGATCCCCGGGCTGGCCAGCGCCACCTTGCATGACCCGCTGGCCGGCACCCGCAGCGACTTGAGCGGGGCCCAGGGCATCAACGTGCCGTTGAAAACCAGCCTGCAACTCCTGGTGTGGTGACCATGAAGATTCTCTGGACCCTGCCCTACCTGCCCTGGCCAGCCACCAGCGGCGGCAAGACCCGGCAATACCATCTGCTGCGAGCCCTGGCCGCCCGTGGGCACCGCATTACCCTGCTGGTGCAATCCAAGACGCCTTTGGACGAAGCCTCGCGCACCGCCCTGGAACCCTGGCTGGACCGCCTGATCGTGCTGCCGCGCCGACCCCTGCGCAGCCTCAAGACCCTGCTGGCGGTGCTGTTCGCGCCGTACCCGATGCTGGCCACGATCAATGGCCTGGCCGAGCCGCTGCAACAGCGTTTCCGGCAATTGCTGGAGGAGCCCTGGGACGTGGTGCAGATCGAGCACAGCTACAGCTTCCAACCCTTCGAGCAACCACTGCGCGAGCGCGGACAAGACTTCATCCTCACCGAGCACAATGTCGAGTCGGCCCTCGGAGCCGCCAGCTACGACCGCCTGCCAGCCTGGTCCAAGCCCTTCACCCTGTATGACCAGTGGCGCTACCGGCGCTGGGAAACCCGGGTATTCCGGCAGGCGGCCCGGGTCGTGGCCGTGACCGAACAGGATGCCGTGACCCTGGCCCGCCTCAGCGGCAAGCCGGCGCCGGTGGTGGTCAACGGCGTCGACTGCGGACACTACGCCTCGGTGCAGCCGGACTTTTCCAGCCAGCGGCTGTTGTTCATCGGCAACTACGAATACAGCCCCAACCTGGATGCCGTGGAATGGGCCCTGGACAATATCCTGCCGCAGCTGTGGGCCCTCAACCCGGACGTACGTTTCGCCATCTGCGGTTATGCACTGCCGGACAGCTTCCGCCAACGCTGGACCGACCCGCGCATCGAATGGCAAGGCTTCGTTCCCGACTTGCGCGACCTGCAACGACGCTCGACGCTGTTCTTCGCCCCGCTACGCCAGGGCGGAGGTTCCAAGCTCAAGGTCCTCGAAGCCATGGCCGCCGGCTTGCCGGTGGTCACCACGGCCCAGGGCTGCTCGGGCCTGCAGGTGGAAAACGGCGAGCACTACCTGGGCGGCGAAGACTCCGCGACCCTGGTGCAGATCCTCGCCCAGGCGCTGGCCGACCCCGAGCGCCTGCGTCGCGTCGGCGCGGCCGGAAGGGCCTACGTCCTGGCCAAGCATGACTGGAGCGCCGCTGCCGCCCAGCTCGAAGCGGCCTATCACCAACTCCCCTCTGTCAAGGAAGAAGTCTCCGTATGCGCATAGGCCTGGATTACCGCCCCGCCGCGGGTTACAGCAATACCGGGATTGGCCGGCAGAACCTGGCGCTGGAAGAAGCCCTGCGCGCCAATCCGCAGGTCAGCCTGCAGTTGTTCGGGGTGGCCCCGGAAGATCATCCGCTACGTCGCCGGGTGCACTGCCCGCGCTGGGGAGCGGCGCTGCAAGGCATCCACCGGTTGCCCGGACGGCTGCGCTTCGAAGGCGGCTTTCTACCAGGCGCCCTGCGCGAGGCGGGGGTCGAGGTCTACATCTGCAACTTCAACATGGGCCTGCCGCTGGGCAAGAAACCCCAGGGCTTGCGCTATGTGCTGCAACTGCACGACCTGTTCCAACTGACCCTGAGCAACAGCCATGGCTCGCGCCTCAAGGAGCGCTTCTACCGCCAGAGCGACAAGCTCTCCATCGGCTATTCGGTGAAGCAGGCGGACCGCATCTGGACGCCCTCGCAGTACACCGCCGATGAGTTGGTCAAGCTGTTCCCCGCCGCCCGGGACAAGGTGCGGGTCCTGCCCAACCTGGTGGCCGGCTTCAGCGGCGAGCCGGCCGACATCAGCGAACTGCAACTTCCCGAGCGCTACTGGCTGGTAGTGGGCACTCGCGAACCACGCAAGAACATTCCCTGGTTCGTCGCCGCCTGGCAGGCCGCACGCCAGCAATCGGCCAACGTCCCGGAATTGCTGCTGATCGGCGCCCCCGAGCATCTGCCCAGCGAACTACGGGCCCTGCACGGCCTGCATTTCCTCAGCGACATCAGCGACAGCCAACTGCACGCTGTCTACCGCCAGGCCCTGCGCCTGTGGCAACCCTCCTATGCCGAGGGGTTCGGCTTGCCGGTGATCGAGGCGCTGAGCGTCGGCACCCCGGTGGCAGTGGCCTCGGGCTCGGCCCTGGATGAAATCACCCCGGCCGGCAGCCCGCGCTTCTCGCCCACCGACAGTGCCGCGCTGGGCCAGTTGATGGTGCAGTTGGCCGACTCTCCCAAGGAAGATCCGGCGGCGCTCCAGGCCTGGGCCGCCGGTTATGCCGAAGGCGCTTATCGCCAGCGCCTGGATGAACTGCTCGAGGAGCTCAAGTAATGCCCATCGCCCTGCCGCTGGCGCTGATCTTCAGCCTGGTTTTCGGCGTGCTGATCTGGCTGCTGCCGCCCTTGAAGGTACTGGTGCTGATGGTCGCCATCGCCGCGGCCGTGACCGTGGTCCGCCAACCTTTGCGCGGGCTGCTGCTGTTCGCCGTGCTGGCCACCTTCCTGCCCTATTCGACGGTGCAGATCGGCCTGCGTACCACGGTCTCCGAGGCGCTGCTGCTGTTGGTCTGGGTCAGCGTCCTGACCCAGAACCTGTTCTCCAACCTGCCGCGCCCGCCCCGGCTGCTGCGCACCGAGAAGCTGTTGCTGGCGCTGATGGCCTTCAGCGCCCTGCCCTTCATCATCGGCCAGTTGACGGTCGACGCTGTGGGCAACGGGCCGGTGAACTGGGTGCGCTGGCTGCTCAACCTGTCGGCACTGTTCCTGGTGCCGCGCCTCTTGCAGGAGCAACGAGCCCGGGAGCAACTGGTCTGCGGACTGTTGCTGGGGACGTTGATGCTACTGCTGCTGTCGATCAGCGTATTCCTCAAGAGCGGCACCGCCACCGCCATGACCCCGATCCTGGAAAGACTCGGCTACGGCGGCATCGCCGTGCTGGGCGACAGCCTCAGCGCCCTGGCCAACCGCATGGGCTCGCCCTGGATGCACCCCAACGTCACTGGCGGCGCCATGGCGCTGATCCTGCCGCTGGCCTTCTGCTTCGGCCTGACCCGCAGCGGCTGGGAACGCCGCCTGGGGCTGGGCGTGGCCTTGCTGGGCGCGGTCGGCCTGTTGCTCTCAGGCTCGCGTGGCGCCCTGTTGAGCCTGTTGGTGGTACTGATCTGGATGGCCCGCCAGCGGGTGCCCTACACCGGACTCATGCTCATGGGCGGGTTCGTCCTGGGCGCCCTGCTGATGATGTCCTACCCGCCCCTGCAGGATCGCCTGCTGACCCTGTTCACCTCCAACGATGCCAGTACCAGCGTGCGGGTCGACGAGTACACGCACTTCCCCGAGGCCATGGCGCTGTTCCCCTTCGGCATCGGCTTCAAGGTCGATCCGCCGGTGCCTGGCACTGGCCTATGGGGGATTTCCAACCTGTGGTTGAACTACATCTACAAGATCGGCGTGCCGGGCATGCTGCTGTTCGTCGCGGTGATCTGGAGCTGGTGGCGGGAAACCCGGGCCCCTGGCCTGCAAACCCGCCTGACCCGGGACAATGCGCTGTGGCTGGGCAGCGGCGCAGGCCTGAGCGCGGCGCTGATCAGCGGCCTGTTCGACCACTATTTCAGCTTCACCCAGGTCTTGGCCGCCCTGTTCTGGCTGCTGCTGGGCCTCAACCTGCATGAAGCCAGGCGCCTGCGGCTCAAGGCCCTGGCCGCGGCGCCAGGCAATGCTCCAGAATCTTCTAGCTCAGGAATCCCTTCATGAAACATCGCCTCTTTCACTCGCAGAACCTGAAACAGGCACTGCCCGAATATGCGCAGAAAATGGGCGTCAGCCTCGAGGAACTGGAAGCGGCCTATCAGTGGATGCTGGAAAACGACGTGATTTTCGAGCAGCCGCTCAAGGGCAACATCCTCACGTATGTCAGCTACCTGAACATCGAGTCGAAGATCGAACCGCCCCTGCCTCGGCGCTTCTATGCCCTGCTGGGTCGCGAAGTCAAAGGCGCGCTGATCCCCATGTACGGCATCAACTGGCCGACCCTGCGCGATCGCATGCTGCGCACCTGGGAGCAGATGTACAACATCCTGATCTGCAAGATCCCCAGCCACACCCTGCGCCTGCTCTGGCTGCGCATGGGCGGGGCGAAGATCGGCAAGGGCTCCACGGTATGGCGCAACACAGAGGTACTGGGTATCGACAGCCTGCGCATCGGCCAGGACAGTACCGTGGCCTGGCACTGCCAGCTCGATGCCCGGGGTGGCTTGATCATCGGCGATCACGTGACCATCGCTTCCCATGTGCTGATCATCGCCGGCGGCCATGACCTCAAGGAGCCTGAGTTCTGGGCGGTCGGCGGGCCGATCTATATCCATGACTACGCCTGGATCGCCAGTCGCGCCCTGCTGTCCTACGGCGCTGATATCGGCGAGGGCGCGGTGGTCGGAGGCCAATCGGTGGTGTCCAAGCCGGTACCGCCCTATGCCATCGTCAGCGGCCCGGATGCCGCGATCAAGGGTGAACGTTGCCGTAACCTCAACTACAAAGTGGGCGGCAAAGGCCTGTTCACTTTGTTCCACTGAAACGCCCGGCATGTTCGGCGCAACGCTGTGGCTGACCCTGGCCACCCTGACCGGCCTGGCTGCGGGCTTCGCCCGGGAGTGGCTGTTGGTGGCCGCCTGGGGTGCGGGCGGCCAGAGCGATGGTTTCCTGGTGGCGATGTTCCTGCCCGAGGCCCTGCGCATGGCCCTGGCCGCCGGCCTGCTCAGCGCCGCGGCCCTGCCGCTGTACCAGCAACGCTCGGCCACGCAGCAGCAGGCCTGGCTCGCCGCCCTGGCTCCGCGCCTGTTGCTCTGCGGCTTGTTGCTGGGCGGCATACTGAGCCTCGGCGCGCCGCTGTGGGTACGCCTGGTGGGCCCAGGCCTTTCCCATGACGGCTACGCCCTGGCCAGCGGTGGCTTGCACTGGCTCGCCTGGTGCGCGCCTGGGTTCATCCTCCACAGCCTGTTCTGCGTGCCCTTGCAGGCTCGTTCGCGCTTTGTCCTGGCAGGGCTGGGCTCGTTGTTGTTCAACCTGCCGCCAGTGCTCTACCTGGCCAGCCTGCATCATGCCGCCAGCCCCACCGGCCTGGCGGCCGCTTGTGTCCTGGGCAGCGTGCTGATGCCCAGCGTGCTGCTGCCCAGCCTGCTGCGCGAGGGCTGGCGCCCCTGGCGCATCCAGGGCGCGCCCGGGGCCGGCCGCGAGTTGCTGCAGCGCATCGGGCCGTTGCTGAGCAGCAACCTGGCCAGCCAGGGCCTGGCGTTGCTGGAACGCATGGCCGCCTCGTTGCTGGGCGAGGGTGCGGTCACCTGGATCAACCTGGCGCGCAAGCTGATCAACCTGCCGCTGATCGCCCTGATGAGCCTCAACCAGGTGCTGCTAGGCCTGATGAGCGGCAGCTCCGGTGAACAACGGCTGGATCTGTTGCGCAAGGGGCTGAGCAGCGCCAGCCTGCTGACCATCCCGGCGGTGGTGGGGCTGATCGGCGCCGCGGCGGCCCTGGTGCATCTGCTGTTGCCTGCCCAGGCAGCGGACAGCCCCTTGCCGAACCTGCTGGCCTGGTTCTCGGTGCCACTACTGTTCGGTGCCTGGAACGCCCTGCTGGCGCGTTATGCCTACGCTGCGGGAGATACCCGCATGCCGCTCAACTGCGAACTGGCCGGCAGCCTGCTCAATGCCTTGCTGCTAGCTGCGCTTCCCTACTTCCTGGGGCTGGTGGGCATCGCCCTGGCGGCCATCTGTGGGGTGGTGCTCACCGCCCTGCTGCTGATGCGCCGCCAGCAGTTGCTGGGCCTGCTGCCCTGGCGCAGCCACTGGTCGATCGGCATCGGTGGCATGCTGCTGGCGGCGCTGTTCCTGCATCCGCTGACCTCGATCATCTGGCAACTGGCCCTGAGCAGTGCCTGCGGGTTGCTATTGTTGCTGGGACTCGCCGCCTGGCTGCGCCCCTGGCGCCAGAACCTGACCTGAACCGGAGGCAACTATGTCGGCACTGCGCGTGGCCTGTGTAATCCCCACCTACAACGGTTGCCGGGACCTGGCCCGGTTGCTGGATTCCGTGGCCATCCAGAGCGCCGTCTTCGATACCCTGATCGTCGATTCCAGTTCCAGCGACGGTACTTATGAACTGGCCGTGTCGCGTTGCCCCAACGTGTTGCGCATCGATAGCCGCGACTTCAATCACGGTGGCACCCGGCAACTGATGGTTGAGCGCAATGCCGACTACGACGTCTATGTGTTCATGACCCAGGACGCCTACCTCGCCGATGACGAGGGCATCGCCAGGATCGTCGCGCCCTTCGCCGATGGACAAGTGGGAGCCGTGTGCGGGCGCCAACTGCCGCACCTGGATGCCAGCCCCCTGGCCACCCATGCGCGGCTGTTCAACTACCCTCCCACGTCCCAGGTGAAGAGCCTGGCCGATGTGCCGGCGCTGGGCATCAAGACCGCCTTCATGTCCAACTCGTTCTCGGCCTATCGTCGCGAGGCGCTGATGCAAGTGGGCGGTTTTCCCAACCACGTGATCCTGTCCGAGGACATGTACGTCGGCGCCAAGATGCTCCTGGCCGGCTGGAAGGTCGTCTATGAAGGCACAGCCTGTTGCCGTCACTCCCACAACTACAGCCTCAGGGAAGAGTTTCGCCGCTATTTCGACATCGGTGTGTTCCACGCCCGGGAGCCCTGGATCCGCCAGGCCTTCGGCGGCGCCGGCGGCGAGGGATTGCGCTACGTCAAATCCGAACTGGCGTTCCTCGGTCTCGGACGGCTGCTGCAATGGCCAGGCTCATTGCTGCGCAATGCACTGAAGCTGTTCGCCTACAAGCTCAGCCAGCAGGAACGCTACCTGCCCCTGGGCCTGAAGAAGCGCCTGGGCATGTACCGCCGTTACTGGGACGGCCCTAACGCTCGCCCTCAGCCAGGGCCGCGGCAGTAACTTTTCTGACTTTAGAAAGAGAATCCCCCGAATTGACCCTCCAGCACCGATCAGTGACTGTGGTCGTCAGGCACTGACGCCTCAAACAGGGAAGTACAAGGTCATGAATGACAAGGGGTTGTATCCACGAGCGCATTCGACGCTCAATCGCATCAAAGACAACGCCTGGCTATCCAGCCCCTCAAGCCAGGAGTTCCGCGAACCGCGCCCGCCTCAGTCCCGCCTATCGTCATTGCTCAAGCGCCTGGGTCGACTGGCACTGGCCGCAGCCCTGCTGGCGGGTCTGGTGACCTGGGGTCTTCACAGCCGTTTCGGCCTGTTGCTGCTGTTACTGCTGCGTTGAACGCATCGGAGCCGGCCCAACACCGGGCCGGCTCCGCAGGTTCAATCCAGCAGCTCGCTCAGGGGAATGAAAGCGACCTGGTCACCTTCGACCAACGTCCGCCCTTCGAGCACCTCCACAAGACCTTCGGCCCACGCCGCGCTACGCAGGACCCCTGAACTCTGGTTGCGATAGATGATCGCTCGGCCATCCTCGAGCCGCCCCCGCAAGTACTCACGCCGATTGCCCGGCTGAGGCCAGGCAAAGCCGGCCGCCACCTGGAAACGCAGCGGTTGGATACTTTGCACACCCTGGCGCCGCAGCAGGTAGGGACGAGCCAACAGGGCGAAGGTCACCAGGGTCGATGCCGGGTTGCCAGGCAAGCCAATCACCGGCACACCCCGAAAATGCCCGAAGGTCAGGGGCTTGCCCGGCTTGATCGCTAGCTTCCACAACGCCAGCTCGCCCGCCTCGCGCAGGGCCAGGCCGAGGAAGTCCGCCTCCCCTACCGAGACACCGCCGGTGGACAAGATCAGATCGACGTCCTTGAGCTCTGCCAAGCGTTCGCGGGTCGCAGCCAGGTCGTCAGGCAGGATCCCGGCGTCCAGCACTTCGCAGCCCAGGCGCTGCAGCCAGCTGCACAACAGGACCCGGTTACTGTTGTAGATCTGCCCGGGCCCCAGGGGTTGGCCCGGCTCCAGCAGTTCGTCGCCGGTGGACAGCACCGCCACCCGCACACGGCGAATCACGTCCAGCTCGGCACATCCCAAGGAAGCGGCCAGCCCTTGTTCGATAGGCCCCAGGCGAGTACCCGCAGCGAGGATCTGCTCACCAATGGTGGTTTCCTGGCCCTGTGGACGGATGTTCTGCCCGACTTTCAGCGGCTCGGTGAAACGCACCCGTTGATCGTCCTGGACCTCGGTGTTTTCCTGCATCTGGACACAATCCGCGCCGGCCGGCACTGGGGCCCCGGTGAAGATCCGCGCGCATGTTCCCGGTTGCAGCGGCTCCGGGACCTGGCCGGCGAAGATCTTCTGGCTGACCGGCAGGGGCTCGCCCTTCCAATCCTCCAGGCGCAGGGCATAACCATCCATGGCGCTGTTGGGCCAGGGCGGCAGGTCCAGGCTGGATACCAGGGGCTCGGCCAGCACCCGCCCCTGGGTCGCCGCCAGGGGCAAACGCTCGCGCTCGCGGATCGGCGTCGCCTCGGCCATCGCCAGCAGGCGCTCCAGCGCCTCCTCCACAGGCATCAGGGCACCGAGCTTGCCCGGCT
The DNA here is from genome assembly GCF_058781435.1 of Pseudomonas sp. FW507-12TSA. Lineage (NCBI taxonomy): Bacteria > Pseudomonadati > Pseudomonadota > Gammaproteobacteria > Pseudomonadales > Pseudomonadaceae > Pseudomonas > Pseudomonas sp. FW507-12TSA. The sequence goes on along the minus strand of NZ_JBYSWT010000011.1, from coordinate 100,183 downwards.
TAGCCACGGGATTCACAGGATGCCGCCTGTTTCAGGTGAGGAACGAAATTGCAGGGACGGTGCCGCGAGTCCAGCTGTTCGGCAAGGATGCCATCCCAACCGGTGCGCACTGCGTTGGTGGAACCAGGCAGGCAGCAGACCAGCGTGCCATTGGCCAGGCCGGCCAGCGCTCGCGACTGCACGGTGGAGGTGCCGATGTCCGCCACGGAGATCTGCCGGAACAGCTCGCCAAAACCATCGACCTGCTTGTCCAGCAGGCACGCCACCGCTTCTGGAGTGCTATCGCGCCCCGTGAAACCGGTACCGCCGGTGATCAGCACTACCTGTACCTGGTCATCGGCGATCCAGGTGGCGACCTGGGCGCGGATCTTGTACAGGTCGTCCTTGAGCAGGACCCGCGCCGCCAGGTGGTGACCGGCAGTACCCAGGCGCTCGACGAAAAGCTGGCCGGAGGTATCGGTGTCCAGGGTGCGGGTATCGCTGACGGTCAAGACCGCTATATTCAGCGGGGCAAAAGGTACATCAGCCTTGGCTTTCATAGGCTCGATCCAGTGATGGGGAAACAGGCCGGTGTTATATCACAGGCCTCCGCTCCGCCGCCGTGCATCCGGCAATGCCTCGAGGGTCGGTTCATTCGGGAACAATCAGGCACAATGAGCGGCGCACATCAGCGAACGCCTGCGATCGTCCCGCCAACGTGGCAGAATGTCCCTGGCCAAGGAACTTGCAGACGTTGTATACGTCTGAAGACCAGCACTCATAAGTACTCATTTCGGAGACATACAATGACTCAACGGACCCTCGCCACTTTCATGCTCGCATTGGGCCTGGCCACTCTCGCCGGTTGCGCATCGCCGACAGTGATCACCCTGAATGATGGTCGCGAAATCCAGGCCGTGGATACCCCTAAGTTCGACAGTGATTCCGGCTTCTACGAGTTCGAACAACTGGACGGCAAGCGCACTCGCATCAACAAGGATCAGGTACGTACCGTCAAGGAGCTGTAAGCCTGGCGACTGCCGACCTGAAAACGCTAAAACCCGCCTGGTGCGGGTTTTAGCGTTTCTACGTCTCGAGATTTACCAGTCGAGGCGGATACCACTCTCGAACTCACGCTCCTGGCCAGTCAGCGGATCGATGAAGCGCAAGCCCTGGGCCAGCAGCTTCAACGGCTTGGCAGGGTCATCCTCAGCGTCCTTGAGCACCTGGGGATAGAACGGATCATTGCAGATCGCCGCGCCCAGCGCGCTCATGTGCACGCGCAACTGGTGCTTCTTGCCCGTCACCGGAGACAGCCCGTAACGCCAAAGGTCACCATGCTTTTCCCGGACTTCCACCAGGGTCTCGGTGTTGCTCACACCTGGGACCTCCTGCATGCGGAAGAAGGGTTCGCCGTCCACCAGCCGGCTCTTGTGCAAAAGCGGGAAGACCAGCTCGGGCAAGGCCCCGGCAATGGCTTCATAGCGCTTCTCGATCTGCCGGGTGGGAAACAGCGCCTGATAGGCCGAGCGACTACCCGGGTTGGCGGAAAACAGCACCAGCCCAGCGGTGTGCCGGTCAATACGATGCAGGGGCACCAGGTGCGGATTGTCAAAGCGACGGATCAACCGCCGCAGCAAGGTCTGCTCGACATACTCGCCCGCCGGGGTCACCGGCAGGAAATGCGGCTTGTCCGCCACCACCAGGTGCTCGTCGGCATACAGCACCGTCTCCTGCACCGGAATCACCTTTTCGTTCGGTACCTCGCGAAAATAGTGAATCAGCAAACCTTCACGATAGGCCAGCTCCACAGCGATGGGCTGGCCTTGTCCGTCCAGCACCCGCCCCCGGGCAAACCGGTCCAGCCATTGCTCGCGACTGATGGCCTTGAAGTGATCGCACAGGCAATCCAGCACGGTCGCCCAGGGGCCTGGAGGCAGGTACAAAGTGCTGGCCTGATGCTGTGCCGCAGAAAAACTCACGCAAGACATACAAAAACTCGAGGGATCGATCCAAGCCGGCATTATCCAACAGCGATCCCCGGCAGCCTAGGAAGAGTTTGCCCGCCTTCAGGCACAGGACTGCCTGGCCTGGGCCGCCGCCTCGGTGAACTCCTTGAGCCAGCGCAAGACGTCTACCGCTTCCCAGCGAGCCGGATCGTAAAGGGCATACAACAGCCCCTGGTACCCGACGACGTCCAACTGGCGGTGATAGCCCGCACGCTGGAACAGGGCCTCTATTTCGGCGAAACAGGTGTTGAAATGCAGCTTGTTGAAAGGCGTCTTGCCCTCGGTGACCAGACCATCCAGGCGCAGCTCATGCACCGCCTCGCGCAGCACGTCTGGAGACATGTTGTTCACGCTGTTTTTCAGTTGTTCGACATTGACCATCATTTATTCCTTTGAAGGTTCGAAGCCTGCGCCACATCCATCAGGGCTGCTTGTGCCCAACGTAGCTGACGACCCAAAGCACCACGCCCCAGATCTCGATCGAGCCCAGGTCGTCCAGGGCAATGGAAGGGATCGACGGACGCGCTGCCTTGAGCAGCAGGCCGCCACGGGGATCGGGTGCCAGCAGGCGCAGCGAATACTCGCTGCAGCCGTGGGGACGCACCACCAGGTATTGGTCCACCACCGGGGTGGCGGAACGATCGACGACCAGGCGATCCCCGGGATACATGCCAAACCCCAGGAGGTTGTCATCGTCCACCAGCAGGCCGTGGATCTGAGGGGCCCCCAGGCCCAGGGTCCGGTCCAGGGAGAAACCGCTGCCGATGGGGCCAGGGGCAGGCTCGCTGTCGCCCAACTCCATGAGACGGGTTGGCAACGGTTGCGAACGTTCGATACCGGTCAGGAAAGTGAGAGACATGGCGAGATTCCTCGTTGACTGTATATGCATACAGTAACCGAATCGATGGATCTCGCCAACGAATTCCAGGCAAGGGCGACAGGCGGAAGCTGCGCGACGCCAGTTTTCAGCGCAGGAAGGCCACCACCTGTTCGACGTCGAACGGCCAGCCCAGCTCGGCGCCATTGTCTGCCCGGCGCAGCACCGGGATACGCAGGCCGTAGGCTTCGAACAGCTCCTGGCTGTCGGCGATGTCCACCAACTCGACCATCAGGCCGTGCTCCACCAGCGGCATCAGCTCGGCCTCGGCCAGTTCGCACAAATGGCAGCCAAGGGTGCCGAACAATTGGCATTCAGGAGGCATGGGGATCGACCATTGAAATGAGGAACGGGCGCTCATTGTAGGGCCTGGATGAAAACAGCGTCGAGCCGCCCTAGAGAATGAAGCGCACCCGGCGGCTGGCCAGGATCAGCAGCGGTGCCACGGCAAAGGCCAGCACCAACACCAGCAGCGTCATCTGGTTGCCATAGGCCATGCCCGCCGCAAGCGCGCCATAGACGAACCAGGGGTGCACGTAATACACCGCCGAGGACAGCTTGGCCGGGAAGTTGCTGTGGCTGGCCCGGAAGTAAGCCTGGGGCAGCAGGAACAGCGCCGGGGTGATCACCAGCAGCGATGCGAGGAAATCGAAGTTCTGCTCGACGTCCGCCCGCAGCGCGAAATTCACTGCGGCCTCGCCCAGGATCAGCACCAAGCCCAGCCCCAGCCAGCCCCACAGCAGCGGCCGGCCGATACGCTGCGCCAGTTCATGGCGGGCACAGAGGAAACCGATGGCCATGAACGGGAAACCCATGAACAGGAAATTGCGCGCCGTGTAGTCGTTCTGGTTGAAGTGCTGGAGAAAGGCGTTGGGCAGCTCGAAATAGACCCGCGCGTATTGCAGGCACAAGCCAGCCAGGAACGCCGCCAGGGCCAGGCCGATCAGTGCCGGCGAACGCCAGCGGCGCAACACCAAAAGGATCAGCCCGCCGCCCAGCATTCCCAGCAGGTACCAGAGGTGGAAGTAGCCGATCAGCAGCTTCTTCACCACCCCCAGTATCCCGCCGAGGCTGGCGATGGTCGCCGGATCGACGTACTGCGGGCTGTAGACCAGCATCCAGAACAGGTAGATCAGCAACCCACGCTTGAACCACTGGGCGAAGGAATGCCCCCCTTCCAGGGTCTGGTACAGGTAGTAGCCATTGATGATGAAGAAGGTCGGCACCGCCACCCGGAACAGGCCGTTGCACAACAGGTAGCCGACCCAGGTGTAATTGCCCCCCAGCAGCTTGCAGTGCAGCATCACCACCATTACCGCGAGCAGGACCTTGAGGGCGTCGAGATTTCCGTTGAGAACTTTCGGCATCGAATGGCTACCCGAGCAGGCAGGAGGATTCCCGGATTACACCGGATCGTAGTGTTTGCGCTTGCCGGCCGAACTGAAGCGACGCTTGCAGTAGGCCGTGGCCCGGTCGAGGATCGGCTTCTCGTAGAACTGATAGCCCACCCAGCCATAACAGACCACCGCCGTCATCATCAGCAGCAGGAACAGCAGGTTATCCACAGGGCTGCGGGGCCAGGCTCCGATCACCTGCCAGGCCCTGCCGATCACCCCCAGCACCAACAGGTGCGACAAGTAGATGGTGTAGGACATATCGCCGGTGGCCGTAAGAAAGGCCGGCATCCGGATCAACTGCCGCCGCTCCAACAGCGCCAGGGACAGCACCAGGGCGCCGAACGCCAGGCCCACCGCCAGCATCCTCGGCAAGCCTTCGGTGGTGAAGAGCCGGTAGCTGTAGATCAACGGGAACCCTACCAGCAGCACCGCCACCAGCGCGCCCCAAGCCAGCCAGGTGGGCACCCGGGCGCTGTACGGCCCATAGAAGAACAGGGCCAGGGCACTGCCGACGATGAATTCCAGGGCATAGGGATGCAGCATGATCTTCAGGGCCGGGGAATAGTCCTGCCAGTCCTGCAACAGGTTGAAGGCCACCAGCGCCACCGCCCACAGCAGCAGGATCCACGGCAACCAGCGCTCCTTGAAGAACAGCAGCAGGGTGAACACCAGGTAGAACCACAACTCGAACAGCAGCGACCAGGCCACCATCACCAGCAGCACTCGGTCGTTGGGCAGCAGCAGGAACGACATCCACAGGTTCGAGCCGCCGTGGGAGCTGTTCACCAGCGCCGGCTGCCACAGGTACACCCCCAGGGTGATGAAGAAATACAGCCAGTAGGTGGGATAGATCCGCGACAAGCGGTTGAACAGGAAGCGCTGGGTCTCGACGCTTTTCTGGAAGCGCCCGCGGCTGACGATCACCATCACGAAACCGCTGATGACGAAGAACAGGTCGACCCCCAGCTGGAAGAAGTCCACGTACACCGGCAACAGGATGTCGCCCCCGGAATACTTGATCTCCACCGACATCATGTGGAACAGCACTACTCCCAGCACCGCGGCCCCACGCAACCCTTGCAGTGAATACAGACGCTCCATAAACCTCTCCGGCTCCCCCCTGGCACGGCCCCTGTGGCACAGGCTGCCTGAACATCGCCCTGCGTCGCCCCCCGGCCACTTGCCGCCGGGCGCCACTCGCATCGACCGTTTCTGAGCATAGCGAAGGCTCGTGAAGATGGGACACTCTGGCGAAAGAATGACCTGGGTCAGCACGATTTCCTGCCGGCCGGGGGATCCTTCCGACCTTTTTGCCTCTAGGCTTTGCCTGGCCGCCCCTTGTCCGGAGATAACCGTTGTTCGCCAACCTGCTGATCATTCTCGCCTCCTCGCTGGTGGTCATCGCGCTGTTCCGGCGCCTGAGCCTGCCGCCGGTGCTGGGTTACCTGTCGGTCGGACTGATGGTCGGCCCCACCGCCCTGGACTGGGTCAACGACAGCGAGGACCTGCCGGACCTGGCCGAGCTGGGGGTGGTGTTCCTGCTGTTCTCCCTGGGGCTGGAATTTTCCCTGTCGAAGATGCTCGCCCTGCGTCGCGTGGTCTTCGGCCTCGGCAGCCTGCAAGTGTTGTGCACCGGCCTGGTGCTGGGTGGACTGCTGGCGCTGTTCGGCATGTCCTTGAGCTCGGCGCTGATGCTCGGCACCGGGCTGGCCCTGTCGTCCACCGCCATCGTCAGCAAGGAGCTGACCAGCCTGGGCGAGATATTCAGCAGCCACGGCCAGAATGCCATCGGCGTGCTGCTGTTCCAGGACGTGGTGGCCGTGCTGTTGCTGACCCTGGTCCCGGTGTTCGCCGGCAGCACCGACCAGGCCTGGTACTGGGCCCTGCCCGCGACCCTGGGCAAGACCGTGGTGCTGTTCGTGGGCCTGCTGCTGGCCAGTCGCTGGCTGCTGCCACGCCTGTTCCACGAGGTCGCCGCCTCCCACTCCGCCGAACTTTTCGTGCTGCTGGCCCTGGTGATCGTCCTGCTGACCGCCTGGCTCACCCACCTTTTGGGACTGTCGCCGGCCCTGGGAGCCTTCCTGGCCGGCATGCTGCTGGGGGAAAGCCACTACCGGCACCAGATCGAAGCCGATATCCGGCCGTTTCGCGACATCCTGCTGGGGTTGTTCTTCGTCAGCATCGGCATGCTCATCGACCTGCAGCTGTTCATCGACCACAGCCTGCTGATCATCGGCCTGACCCTGGCCCTGCTGCTGGTCAAGGGCACGGTGGTCGCGGCCCTGCTCAAGTTGCGCGGCAGCGACGGCGAAACCGCCTGGCGCAGCGGCCTGGCCCTGGCCCAGGGCGGCGAATTCTGCTTCGCCCTGATGGCCCAGATGCAGTTGAGCCAGATGATCCCGTCCACGCTCAGCAGCCTGCTATTGGCCGCCACCTTCTGTTCGATGCTGCTGACGCCATTGCTGCTGCGCGCGGCCCCGGTGCTCACCGCGCGCTTGCACCGCAAGCCCAACCAGGCTGCGCAGCTGGAGGAAATCAGCGCCCAAAACGCGCAGTTGCAGGGCCACGTGCTGATCTGCGGTTATGGTCGGGTCGGCCAGTCCATCGGCCGTTTCCTGCGCCACGAACAACTGCGCTACATCGCCCTGGACGACGATCCCGTGCGGGTCCAGGAGGCCTCGGCGGCGGAAAGCTGCGTGCATTACGGTGACTGTCGGCGCGGCGACCTGCTGGCGGCGGTCGGCTTGGAGCGCGCGCGGCTGCTGGTGATCGCCGTGGACAAGACCGATATCGCCCTGACCGTGCTCAAGGCCGCCCGGCGCCTGGACGGCAACGTGCCGATCCTGGTGCGCACCCGGGACGACAGCCAGTTGGCGGAACTCAAGGCCGCCGGTGCCAACGAAGTGGTGCCCGAGCTGCTGGAGTCGAGCCTGATGCTCGCCTCCCATGCGCTGATCATGCTGGGCCTGCCCGAGCAGCGGGTGCAGCGCACAGTGGATGAAGTGCGCCAAAGCCGCTACCGGCTGCTCCACGGCTTCTACCATGGCGGACAAAGCGATACCCAGGACAACTACGAACCGCCTGCCGTACAGATGCACGCGGTGAACCTGGATGCCGATGCCCATGCCTGCGACCAGCCGCTGCAAGCCCTGGCCCTGGATCGCCTGGGAGTGGACATCCGCGCCGTGCAACGCCAGGGCCACGACCTGCCGCTAGGTCCGGGCCTGCGCCTGCAAGCGGGCGACCGGGTGCTGCTGTCCGGTCCGCAGAACGCCATCGAAGCTTGCGAGGCGCGCCTGCTGGGCGGTTGAGCTTGGTGCCCCGTGCCCCCGGTTGGCCCATGGTCAACCGGGGGCGATGGCGACTCGCTCACTCCTGGTTGACCGCACCGATCTTGTGCAACGACAGGTCGGCACCGTAGTACTCCTGTTCCTGGCTCAGGCGCAGGCCGCAGGTGGCCTTGATCGCGCCATACACGGCGAAGCCTCCCAGCAGCGCCACCAGCACCCCGAGCCCGGTGCCGAGCAACTGGCTGGCCAGGCTCACGCCGCCCAACCCGCCCAGCGCCGCCTGGCCGAAGATCCCGCAGGCGATTCCGCCCCAGACCCCACACAAGCCATGCAGCGGCCACACTCCCAGCACATCGTCGATCTTCCATTTGCCTTGGGCGGCGATGAAACACCAGACGAACAGCGCCCCGGCAATGACCCCGGTGCACAACGCCCCCACCGGATGCATCAGGTCCGAACCGGCACAGACCGCCACCAGCCCCGCCAGCGGCCCGTTGTGCAGGAAGCCCGGGTCGTTGCGCCCGACGATCAACGCCGCCACTGTGCCGCCGACCATGGCCATCAGCGAGTTCACCGCCACCAGCCCGCTCAGGCCCTGCAGGGTCTGGGCGCTCATCACGTTGAAGCCGAACCAGCCGACGATGAGGATCCACGAGCCCAGCGCCAGGAAGGGAATGCTCGATGGCGCGAAGGCCACCAGCTTGCCGTCGCGATAGCGCCCATTGCGCGGCCCCAGTAACAAAACCGCCGCCAGGGCCAGCCAGCCCCCCATGGCATGCACCACCACCGAACCGGCAAAATCGTGGAAACCGGCGCCAAAGCGTTGTTGCAGCCAGGCTTGCAGGCCATGGTTGCCGTTCCACACCACCCCTTCGAAGAACGGGTAGACGAACGCCACGATCAACACCGTGGCGCACAACTGCGGGACAAAACGCGCACGCTCGGCGATGCCGCCGGAGATAATCGCCGGGATCGCCGCGGCGAAGGTCAAGAGGAAGAAGAACTTCACCAGGCCGTAGCCATGGTCGGCACTGAGTGCCGCCGCCGGTTGCAGGAAGCTCACGCCGTAGGAGATCCAGTAGCCTATAAAGAAATAGGCCAGGGTCGAGACAGCGAAGTCGCTGAGGATCTTCGACAAGGCGTTGACCTGATTCTTCTGCCTGACCGTCCCCACTTCGAGGAAGGCGAAACCGGCGTGCATGGCCAGGACCATGACCGCCCCGATCAGGATGAACAGCGTGTTGGAACCGTGGACCAGGGTGTCCACAGCGCTTTGCAGGTTTTCCATGGAGTGGGCAGATCCGCTAATGGCGGTCGGCTTGCCCTGCGGTCGACGCGCCCTGCACCAAATTGGCTCCCGGGGGCGCCGGCAAGCGCCTCCGATGAACCGTTTTGGCGCGCCGAACGCCGCACGCGAAACCGCAGGCAAGACAATGACCGGGAGTTGTGGTTGATTCGTCCAGGGCTGACGCGGCTTGCACGCCAGCCCCGCGCATTTTCGGCGCAGGCCCCGGGGCCTGCGCACCAGGACAAAGCAAAAGCTGTACCAGGCAATTTCAGTGAACCTTCATCCGGGGCTCACACTCATAGCTCACACAAGCCACCCAAGGAGGCAGCAGCATGGCCAGCAAAACGGCAAAGACAGCTCAAGAAGTATTGATGGCGGATTTTCAGGCACTGGTCAGCGACACCGAGCGTCTGCTGGAGCACACCGCGACCCTGGCCGGCGACCAGGCCGATGAGTTGCGCGAGCAGATCCACGAGAGCCTGCTCAAGGCCCGGGAAACCCTGCAACTGACCGAGGAATCCCTGCGCCAGCGGGGCCAGGCGGCCGTCACCGCCGCGCAAGACTACGTCCAGGCCAACCCTTGGCAATCGGTGGGAATCGCCGCTGGGGTGGGCTTCCTCATTGGCCTCCTGGCGACGCGGCGCTGATATGGCGCTCGACGAATCCAGCGCATCGGGCAGCGGCCCGAGCGCTTCCTCACGGCGCCTGGGGGCTGCAGTCCTGGGCTTGTTGCACAGCCACGTAGAGCTATTTGGCATAGAGCTGCAGGAGCAGAAGGCCCGCACCGTGAGCCTGCTGCTGTTCGCCGGGCTGGCCCTGGTATTCGCCCTGCTGTTGCTGGTGGGGCTGTCGGCACTGGTGCTGATCCTGCTCTGGGACACCTATCGCCTGGCCGGCATCGTCGGCCTGTGCGTGTTCTACGCCCTGGCCGCGCTGTTCTGCGGCCTGCGCCTGAAATCGGCGGTGTTCGATGAGTCCTCGCCCTTCCATGCCACCCTCGAAGAGCTGGCCAATGACCGGGAGCGCCTGCTGCCATGAAGTTGCCTGACATTCCGCAGAACGCCTCGCGCCGGGACATGCGCAAGGCCCTGATCCGCCTGCGCATGGAAATGCACCGCCAGGAGATCCGCCAGGAAACCCGGCAACTGCTGCAACCCCTGCAGCGCATGCGCAGCATGGGGCAGAACTGGCAGCAAGGCCTTGGGATCAAGCACGCGCCACTGTGGGGCATGGCGGTGGTGACCCTGCTGGGCTTTCTTACCGGCAAGGGTGCTCGCAATGGCGGTACCAGCAGCCTGACCCGCCTGGTACGCCTGGGCTCCAGCCTGCTGCCGTTGATCAAGCTGGTGCTGCAGGGCTCCTCGCGTAAATCCTGAAGCGCCTGCGCACTCCCTGCTCCTTGCCCGGCCATCCGCAGCGGCTCCCGGACTCCAGGGGCCGCTTTCGGCCGTCCCCAGATCGCCGATGAATCCCCGAGGACATTTACCGTCGCGCCCCTTGCAGCCATGGCCGGGAACCCGGAAGCTGGGCGCTTCACGTTTTCTTCGGAGAGACCCCGCCTTGGATTGGCAGACCCTGCTCAACCGCGAACGCCTCGGAAAGCCAGTACACAGCCCGGAAGAACTGGGCCGTAGCCCTTTCCACAAAGACCACGACCGCATCATCTTCTCCGGCGCCTTCCGCCGCCTGGGCCGCAAGACCCAGGTACACCCGGTATCCAGCAACGACCATATCCACACCCGCCTGACCCATTCCCTGGAAGTCAGCTGCGTGGGCCGTTCCCTGGGCATGCGGGTGGGCGAGACCCTGCGCGGCGCCCTGCCTGAATGGTGCGAACCCAGCGACCTGGGCATGGTGGTGCAATCGGCCTGCCTGGCCCACGACATCGGCAACCCACCCTTCGGCCACTCCGGCGAGGACGCCATCCGCCATTGGTTCCAGCAAGCGGCCGGACGTGGCTGGCTGGATGCGATGAGCGAGGCCGAACGCCAGGACTTCCTCAATTTCGAGGGCAATGCCCAGGGTTTCCGGGTCCTGACACAGCTGGAATACCACCAGTTCGACGGTGGCACCCGATTGACCTACGCCACCCTCGGCACCTACCTGAAGTACCCCTGGACCGCGCGCCATGCCGACTCCCTGGGCTACAAGAAGCACAAGTTCGGCTGCTACCAGAGCGAACTGCCATTGCTGGAGCAGATCGCCCACAAGCTGGGCCTGCCGCAACTGGAAGAGCAGCGCTGGGCCCGACACCCCCTGGTGTACCTGATGGAGGCCGCGGACGACATCTGCTACGCGCTGATCGACCTCGAGGACGGCCTGGAAATGGACCTGCTGGAGTATGCCGAGGTGGAGTCCCTGCTCCTGGGCCTGGTAGGCGACGACCTGCCGGAAACCTACCGCCAGCTGGGCCCGGGTGACTCGCGCCGACGGCGCCTGGCGATCTTGCGGGGCAAGGCCATCGAGCACCTGACCAACGCCGCCGCACGGGCCTTCGTCGAGCAGCAGGACGCCCTGCTGGCCGGCACCCTGCACGGCGACCTGGTGGAGCACATGCATGGCCCCGCCAAGCGCTGCGTGCTCAACGCCAAGGACATGGCCCGCAAGAAGATCTTCCAGGACAAGCGCAAGACCCTGCACGAGATCGGCGCCTACACCACCCTGGAGATCCTGCTCAACTCCTTCTGCGGCGCCGCGCTGGAACAACATGGCGGCAAGACCCCGTCGTTCAAGAACCGGCGCATTCTCGACCTGCTGGGCAACAACGCCCCGGACCCAGGCTGGCCATTGCACAAGGCTTTCCTGCGGGTCATCGACTTCATCGCCGGCATGACCGACAGCTATGCCAGCGAAATGGCCCGGGAAATGACCGGACGCTCCAGCCCGCAATGACCCCTGCGCTGCCGCGGCCTGGTCTTCGAGACAGGCCGCGATAGCCTCGCGACCACCCCGACAGCAACTAGGGGATTCCCCTAGCCCACTATCCACCAGCACCAGTCGGATACTTGCCAAGCACGCCCATGAACCGGGCAATAGCAGCAGAATTAGATATCTAGGGAAAACCCTTAGTGAAACTAATTTAACCAACCCAGACAAAAACTAGAGCAACTACTCAGGTCAAATCCCCAACTAGCTAGAAGCACTCATTAGTCTGCGAGTGGATATCCGGCCACCCTCACAGAATTAAACATTTATTCATCAACTCAACCAAACATCCGACCTTTGGCATTTTGCCATCTCAGCTACAAGCCTTGCCTATCAAGGACATGACGCAAATTTAGTTAGCCTTCTATGCACTTACAATTTAGATACAAATAGGTTTTTTGGTTTCGGATAGTCTCGATTTCAACAGGAAATTTCCCCGCTGAACGCCCCCGAATAAAAATAATTCTGCTCTGCGCTGTAACGTTTCCAGGTCAACTCACTCAACCCTTTTGTCATACCTGAAACTGCACTGATTCATCCGGTACTCACTCAGGAACTGTCACTCTCGAGCACTTGGACATTTGCCCCCGATATAGATATCGACGGCGCAACATGTTCATAGGGCAGAACTAAAAGCGACGTCACTAGTTGAGCCCGCTGACCGGCTTCTCTGTTGTTCGTCACTTGGTCTTTTTACAGTAAGGATGCCAAGTGCCCCATTCATCACACACTGTCCGCTCCCTCCTCCCCCGCACCGGCGTGTGGTGCCTGGGACTGCTGTTCGGCATGGCGCAGCTGGGCCCGGCCCTGGCCGATGAGCCGGGCCAGGAAGCCCTGCGCCTGCAACAACAGCAACAACGTGACCTGCAGCAACTGCAACTGGAGCAGCGCCAGCGGCAGATGCAGCGCGGCAGCTTCAGTGCCAGCCCGGTGACGCCGGAAGTACCTCAGCAGCCGGCCAGCGATAGCCGCTGCTGGCCCTTGAGCGGCACCCGTATCGGCGGCGTCAGCCTGTTCAGCAAGACCCGCCTCAACGACTACATCAAGCCGTACGTGGCGCCCTGCATGGGGGTCAACCAGATCAACCAGTTGCTGGCCGCCCTCACCCGGCTGTACGTCGATGCCGGCTACATCGCCAGCCGCCCGTACCTGACCACCGCCCCGGCCGCCGGGCACAGCCTGGACATCCTGGTGGAGGAAGGCTACGTCGAGGCCATCGAGCTGGCCGACCAGAGCCTGCCGGTGTCGTTGCGCGGAGCGTTCCCGGGAATGCTCGGCAAGCCCCTGAACCTGCGCGACCTGGAACAAGGCCTGGACCAGCTCAACCGCCTGCGTTCACTGGACTTGACCGCCGACATCGCCCCCGGCAGCCAGCCCGGCGCCTCGCGGATCATCCTGCGCTCGCGCACCAGTGCCGCACGCTGGGGCCTGGGCCTGGGCCTGGACAACCTGGGCAGTGCCAGCACCGGCCGCGACCGGCAGTCGATCAACTTCAACCTCGACAGCCCGTTGCAGCTCAACGATGCCCTGAACCTGAACTACAGCGACACGCTCAACCACGGACCGCGCTACAGCCGCAGTTCCAGCCTGTTCTACTCGGTGCCCTACGGCTACTGGACCTACAGCCTGTTCGCCAGCCATGCCGAATACCGCGCGCCGCTCAAGCTGGCCCGCACCACCTTGTACAACAGTGGCCGTACCGACATGGTCAGCGCTCGCGCCGACCGGGTGCTGTGGCGCGGCCAGAGCCACCAGCTCAGCGCCAACCTGCAACTGGCCTACAAGGATGTGGACAGCTATCTGCAGAAGGCCCACCTGAAGATCCAGAGCCCGACCCTGACCGTGGCCGAGGCCGGCCTCAACCTGTTCTGGCTCAACAGCGCGGTATGGAACCTGGATGCCAGCTACGCCCAGGGCCTGACCTGGTTCGGTGCCGACGACGACTCACAGCAAGTGCAACGCAACCTGCCCAAAGCGCAGTTCCGCAAGTACCGCGCCGGCCTCAGCCAGTGGCGCAACGGCCAGCTGGGGGGCCAGCGCTGGCAATGGCAGAGCCAGTTGGCGGCGCAGTACAGCCCGGACCCGCTGCCAGCCATCGAGCAGCTCTTGGGCACCGACGACTCGGCGGTGCGTGGTTATCGCCTCAACAGTGTTTCCGGCGCCATCGGCGCGGTATGGCGCAACACCCTGCGCCTGCCCCTGGACAACGATCTGCCGGTGAAGCTCACCCCACGCCTGGGCCTGGACAACGGCTGGATCAAGGCCGACCACGGCGCCCAGAGCCGGCACCTGGCCGGTGCCAGCGTGGGCCTGAACCTGGCCTGGAAAAAACTCCAGCTCGACCTCGACTACCAGCGCAACCTCAGCACCCCGCAGGGGCTGCGCACGGAGCCGGAGGTTTGGCTGGCCCGCATCAGCCTGCAGATCTGACCAACCGCCGATTAGCCTGAACCAATCGATGAACCTGGGCACCACGCGCCGTTGCACCGAAGAAAGCGCCGGGCTCAACCACTTAGAACGAGGTTCTCATGCCTGACAACACTAGGTTCCACCTTTCCCCCCAGGGCACTTTGCGCTGGACCATTGCCAGCCTGCTGCTGGTCTCCCACCTGCCCCTGGCCCTGGCCAGCGGCATCACCGTGGTCGAGGGCCCGGGTGGCGTGCCGATCCTGCAAGACCAGGGCGGCGTGCCCATCGTCAACATCGTCGCGCCCAACTCCGGCGGCCTCTCCCATAACCAGTTCCTGGACTACAACGTCGGCCAGCAAGGCGTAGTGCTCAACAACAACAGCGATGTGTTGCACCAGGCAGCTTCGCAACTGGCTGGCCAGGTGGCGGCCAACCCGCAGTTCCAGGGCCAGGCGGCCAGCGTGATCCTCAACGAAGTGATCAGCCGCAATGCCTCGCAGCTCAACGGTATCCAGGAAATCGCCGGCACCGCCGCCGATTTCGTGCTGGCCAACCCCAACGGCATCTCGGTCAACGGTGGCAGCTTCCTCAACACCCCCAACGCCAGCCTGGTAGTGGGGCGCCCGGAACTCGAGGGCGGCAAGCTGCAAGGTTTCACCACTCAGGACGCCCGTGGCCAGCTGGATATCCACAGTGGCGGCCTGCGTAATGAAAACGGCTCGATCGATCTGATCGCTCCACGCATCGACAGCCAGGGCGAACTTGCGGCCCAGAAACAGTTGAACCTGACCGTAGGCCGCAACCAGCTCGATGCCAAGGGGCAAGTAACCCGGGTCGATCCTGCCGGCCATACCCAGGAACAACGCATCGACGCCAGCCTGTTCGGGGCCATGCGCGCCGGGCGCATCAATATCGTCAGCACCGCCGAAGGCGCCGGGGTACGCGTTGGCGCGGTACAGATCGACGGTCACGATGGCATCAAGCTGAGCTCCGCCGGCGACCTGGACATCCGCGGCCAGGCCGTGGCCAACAGCCTGGACGCCACCCGTGCCGACCTGCGCAGCCAGGGCGACATCGACCTGCATGGCCGCCGCGACCTGGACCTGGCCGCCACCGACGTCAGCGGGCGCAACGTCAAGCTCGACGCCGGGCGCAACCTGACCCTGAGCAGCATCGAAAGCCGCAAGCTCCAGGAAAAGCGCCAGCAATGGGACAACAGCACCATCGGCATCACCTGGGAAACCTACGACCGCACCGAGACCGGCAGCGACAGCCGCCAGCACGGCAACAAGGTGGTGGCGCAACAGGATGCCGAGTTGAAGTCCGGCGCCAATACCCGCATCCAGGCCAGCAGCATCGAGGCCGGCAATCGCCTGTCCGCCAACAGCGATGGCGACCTGCTGCTCACGGCTGCCACCGAGACCAATACCCAGCGCGACCAGGGCCAGCACCGCAAGCACCTGTGGAAGGAAACCTGGGATACCGCCAGCAGCGAGCAACGCAGCATCACCAGCCAGCTCAAGAGCGGCAACCAGTTACAACTCCAGAGCAAGCAGAAGCTGCGCCTGGAGGGTGCCGAGCTGCATAGCCAGGGTGACATCCGCCTGGCTGCCAAGGACGTGGATATCAACAGCGCCAGCCGCCACAGCAGCAGTAGCGAACAACGCTACTCCGGCGACCTGGTGGGCGGTGGCTTCTTCGGCAAGAACGCCGACGGCGACCAGGGCAAGACCCAGAACCAGGGCAGCAAGGTCAATGCCGACGGCAAGCTGATCGTGCAAGCCGACAACGTGCGCATCAGCGGTAGCCAGGCCCGGGGCGGTACCCAGGCCAGCGTCATCAGCGACAACGGTTCGCTGACCATCGACGGCGTGCAGGACACCTCCCACGCCAACAGCCATAGCAAGGACAGCAAGTTCTTCGGCGTGGCCAAGGACGAGAGCCGCCAGCAGGACAAAGCCAGCACCACCGTCGGCAGCCAAGTGCGCTCGGACAGCAACCTCAAGCTGCAAAGCGCCAAGGACCTGGTCGTCAGTGGTTCCCAGGTCAGCGCCAAGGGCCAGCTGGACGCCAGCGCCAAGGGCTCGGTCAAGGTGACAGCGGCCGAGGACACCCAGCACACCAGCAGCAGCTCGCAACAGCGCGGCTTCGATGCCTACGCCAAGCAGACCGCACCCGGCAGCGGCCAGTACCGGGCCGGCGTGCGCTACCAGGACCAGCAACGCAACGACAGCAGCGACAGCACCCGGCAACAGGCGTCCAGCCTCGGCGGCGCCAGCCTGGCGGTCAGCGCCGGCGAGGACGTGAGCATCCAGGGCAGCAAAGTGGCGGCCACCGCCGGCGATGCCAGCCTGAGCGGCAAGAACGTCGAGCTGCTGGCAGCGCACGACAAGCAAGACAAGCACAGCGACAGCACCACCACCGGCGGCGGCTTCTACTACACCGGCGGCCTGGATCGGGCCGGCAACGGCGTGGAGGTAGCCCATAACAGCAGCCAGGACAGCAGCAGCAAGAGCACCGCACAAACCAGCAACATCGCCGCCAGCGGCAACCTGACCATCAGCGCCGGCAACCGCCTGAGCACCGAGGGCGCCCAGGTCAAGGCCGGTGACAAGCTGCAGGTCAGTGCCGGGCAGATCGACAACCGTGCCGCGCGCAACAGCGAAAGCAGCCATCACCAGGAAAACAACTGGGCGGTGGATGTCGGCGCCAATGTCGAATACAAGGGCGTGGCCCGGCCCATCGAGAAAGCCGTCCAGGGCGTGGCCCAGCGCAAATTCCACCAACCCGGGGTACTCGACGCCCTGGAACAGCCCAACATCGGGCTGGACGTGGATATCAGCCACCAGAACCGCCAACTCGACACCAGCGCCAGCACTGCGGTGGCCAGCCAGTTGAGCGGTGGCCAGGTCCAGGTCAAGGCCGACGGCCAATTGCAGGACCAGGGCACCCAGTACCGCGCCACCGACGGCGCGCTGAAGATCGATGCCGGCAGCCTGGTGGCCAGCGCCGCCAAGGATACCCATAGCAGCAGCGAGCAGGCGGTGGACGCCAAGGTCGGCGTACGGGTCTACACCAACACCGGTGAAGACCTGAACATCCGTGGCAGTGGCGCCGGCGGCAGCAGCACCGTCACCAGCAACACCGAGAAGGCCCAGGTGGGCAGCTATGCCGGCAGCCAGGGCGTGGAGATCAAAGTCGCCGGCGACGGCCGTTTCGAAGGCAGCCAGTTCAATGGCGGCCAGGGCGACGTGAAGATCAAGGCCGGCGGCGAGCTGGCGTTGAACCAGGCCAACGACAAGCAGGACAGCAGCAACTCCAGCCTGCGTGGCGATGCCTCGCTGAGCCTGGGCACCCTGCCCGGCAGCAGCGGCACCAACCTCAACGTCGGCGCCGGGGTCCAGCTGGACCACAAGCGCCTGGACCAACAGGACAGCCAGGCGCACGTCGCCAGCATCCAGGGCCAGGGCAAGGTGCAGCTGGAAAGTGGCGGCAACCTGACCCTGCAGGGCACCAAGATCGGCAACGCCGCGCGCCCCACGGCGGATGTCAGCCTCAATGCCGGCGGCAAGCTCGACCTGCAAGCCGCCACCGACACCCACGCCAGCCAGGGCAGCAACCTGGGCGGTGGCTTCACCGCCGGTGGTGGCAAGTCCAGCAGCGAGCAGAGCAGCGGCAAGAACGCCAACCTGAGCGCCAACTTCAACATCGGCCGGGTCTCCGAGCAGGACCAGGACCAGCGTGGCGGCCAGGTCTACAGCCAGGGCCAGGTAACACTCGCCAGCGGCGCCAGCGGCGATGCTGCGATCCACCTGCAAGGCACCCGGATCGACGCCGGCAAGGTGGTGCTCGATGCCGCCCAGGGCGGTCTCTACCAGGAGTCGGCACAAGCCACCCAGGTCCATAACAACTGGGGCCTGACCCTGGGCGCCGGGGCCAACCTGAGCCAGACCACCCCGACCGACGCCGAGCAGGGCCCGGCGAAGAACGCCCACGGGATCAACGCCCGGGCCAAGATCGACGTCGACCGGCGCCAGAACAGCACCCAGCACGACAGCCTGATCAAGGCCGACCAGGTTGTGCTCGCCAGTGCCGGCAACGTGCACCTGGCCGGCGCCCACATCGACGCCCAGCGGGTCGACGGGGCGATCGGCGCAGACCTGACCATCGACAGCCGCCAGGACCAGGTGCGTTCCACCCAGGTCAACATTGACGCCAAGCTGGACGCGGAGAAGAACCAGCCTGGCCTGGTGAGCAAGCTGGCCAAACCCGCCGGTCCGCTCAAGGACGACCTGCAAGCCAAGGCCGAGAAGAGCTTCGGCAAGCACCGGGAAAAACTCGAGAACGCCGTCGACAAGGGCGTGGACAAGCTCGGCTCGGCCAAGGACAGCCTGGTCAGCCAGGCCGACAATGCCAAGGAACGCCTGGGCGAAAAGCTCAGCCGCAGCGCCAGCTACGAGGTCAACCCCGAGCCTCGCGGCGCCATCGGCAACAGCGTGGACAAGGCCAAGGGCTATCTCGCCGACAAGGCCGACGCGCTGGGCAATCGCTTCTCCAGCCTGAAGGACCGCTTCTGGCCCAAGACCAGCGACAGCTACTCGGTCAACGAGAAGACCAGCACTGGCGCCAGCGTGGCCAACACCACGGAAAACGTGCTGTTCGGCGACAAGAGCGGCAATACCTCCTACACCCCGACCTTGAACCTGAACCTCAGTCACCAGGCCAAGGACAGCGTGCAGCAGGCCTCGGGCATCAGTGGCCGGCAGGGCGTCAATCTGTCGGTGAGCGGCGAAACCAGGCTGACCGGGGCCCGTATCGGCGCCAGCGACGGACGTGTCGACCTGGGCGGCTCGGACTACCGCGTCGACGCCGGGCTCAACCTGTCCAAGTCGCCAGTCAACCTGGCCCTGGGCAGTGGCAACGAACTGACCCGCAAGCAGGACGACGCCACCCAGAAGGACCAGGTGTTCAACCTGGGCCCGCTGCGTGTCGGCGGCCACAGTGACAGCCAACTGCTGCAAGCCGGTATCGACCAGAAAGCACCTTGAAGCATCGGCCGCCCCTCCCGGGGGCGGCCTTTGCCACTCCCTTCCCCGCACGGGACTTCCTCTGATTACCACCCTCCTGTAATACCTCCCCTTATTCGCTGTAGGACCGTTCTCGAATTCGCTTCACGGTCTTTTTCGCCACGCCACCCCCAAGGCAGCTGGGCTACTGTTCGGGTTTTCCATTCATCTACAGGAGGCCTGCATGCGCTCGGTACTCATCATCGACGATCATCCCGTCATACGCCTGGCCATCCGCTTTCTCCTGGAGCACGAGGGGTATGTGGTCATCGGTGAGACCGACAACGGCGTCGATGCCTTGCAGATGGTCCGCGAATCCGAGCCGGACCTGATCATCCTCGACATCTGCATTCCCAAGCTGGATGGCCTGGAGCTCCTGGAACGCTTCAGCAGCATGCCCAAGCCCTTGCGTGTCCTGGTCCTGACCGCCCAGTCGGCGACGCTCTTCGCCAATCGCTGCATGCGCGCCGGGGCCAGCGGTTTCGTCTGCAAGCAGCAGGACCTGAGCGAGCTGCTCAGCGCCATCAGGGCCATTTGCAATGGCTACAACTACTTCCCCAGCCAGGCCCTGCTGATCAACCAGGTGGCGCTGGGCCAGACCCTGGAACTGGCCCAGTTCAACTCGTTGAACGACCGGGAACTGATGGTCATGCAGCTGTTCGCCATGGGCCAGACCAACCAGCAGATCGCCGTGGGCATGTTCCTCAGCAACAAGACCGTCAGCACCTACAAGAAGCGCATCATGCAAAAACTGGCGACCACCTCCATGAACACCCTGGTGGACCTGGCCAAGCGCCATGCACTGATATGAACCGCCTGTGCCTGCCGCCCTGGCCACTTCGCAGGCCATGGCAATGATCGAGCCCATACTGCAACAACCCGCCCCCTGGGCCTTGCTCCTGGCGGCTGGACTGGGCCTAGCCTGGCTATACCGGCGGCTGCGTCGCAGCCAACGCTCGCTGCAAGTGGCCCAGCAGGCCAGCACGGAGTTGAAGGCCGGCAAGCAGCAGGCCGAAACCGCCAGCCGCGAAAAAAGCCGGTTCCTGGGCAATATCGGCCACGAGATCCGCACGCCGCTCAATGCCCTGGTCGGCCTGCTGGAACTGGTGCTGCGCCGTACCCAGCCACTGGACCCGAACCGCTGCTCCCTGGAGCTGGCGCTGGACTCTGCCAGGGACCTGCGGGAGTTGCTGGCGGACCTGCTGGACGTGACTCGGATCGAGTCCGGGCAAATGTCCCTCAACCCGGACTGGGTCCTGCTGCGGGACTGCGTCGATCCGGTGATGGGGATATTCCAGGTCCTGGCGCGGCGCAAGCACCTGGGCTTGCATCTGGAGTTCAACGCCCCGGAACCCGAACCCCAGGTACTGATCGACGCCCTGCGTTTCAAGCAGGTGCTCAGCAACTTGCTGAGCAATGCGATCAAGTTCACCCACCTGGGCGAAGTCCGGGTCAGGTTGCACCTGCAGCCCGATTCCCTCCCGGGCCAGTTCCGGCTGCGCCTGCAAGTGCTGGATACCGGCCTGGGCATCGCCGAGGAGCAACGCCAGCGCGTGCTGCTGCAACCCTTCGCCCAATCCGCCACGGCCGGCCAGTCGGCCCGCGACAGCACCGGGCTGGGCTTGCCCATCAGTCACCACCTGTGCCAGCAGATGGGCGGCAGCCTGACCCTGCACGGGCGCAACGGCCCTGGCACCGAGGCGCGGGTCGGCTTGACCCTGGCCGGCCGCGAGACGCCCGCCCCGGTGATCGAGGAACCGGTACGCCAGCTCGCCAGCCCGCCGCTGGATATCCTGCTGGCGGACGATCATCCGGCCAGCCTGGCGCTGCTGCAGGGGCAACTGGAGTACCTGGGGCACCGGGTCACCTGCGCCGAGGATGGCACACAGGCATACCAGCTTTGGCTGGCCGGGGACTTCGACCTGCTGATCGTCGACTGCAACATGCCCGGGATGAACGGCTACCAGCTGACCGCAGCCATACGCCGCGACGAGGCCCGGACGCAGCGTCCGGCCATCACTGTGATCGGCTACAGCGCCAGCCATGAGCGGGAAACGGTCCGGCAATGCCTGGAAGCCGGCATGCACGACTGCCTGTTCAAACCCCTGGGCATCAACCTGCTGGGCCGCAAGCTGGCGATGCTCGCCCCGCTGCCCAGGGCGGACTGCTTCAACATGGCCGCCCTCCTGGCCCTCACCCGCGGCGATACGCCGTTCGCCTTGCGCATGCTCAGGGAGCTGCTGCAATGCTGCCACGACGATCGGCGGATGCTGGGACTGATCGCCGTCGGCAACCAGAAAGAACTGCGGGCCCTGGCCCACAAGGTCAAGGGCTCTGCGCTGATGGCCGGGGCCAATGTCCTGTACCGCTGCTGCGAAGCACTGGAGCAGGCCTGCCAGGATGACAGCGGGATCGACACCCTAGATACCAAGGTGCGCGACCTCGACCTGGCCCTGGTGCGGTTCAGCCAGGCCCTGCACCAACACATCGAATCCTTGCGCCAACCTGCCACCTGATCCCTGCGCCCCGCACTGCACCATCACCGGCAGCTGATACCGGTCCCTGGCGATACCCTATTGCCAGATTGATATCACAAAGCCAGTATTCTCTTCGCCGTACCTACCGCCCACACCGTCCATGCCTGGGAGCGGGTCGAGGTCGGCGAACTCCAGGCCAGTCGAGGCAGGAATGCCCGCCTTAACTATGCTTGGATCCTGAGCCAAGCCCGATGTGCCTTTGGAGAGAACTGGAATGCCGAGCACCCCCTTGCCCGCACAACGCCGCTTCCCTCTGCATATTCATATCAGTGTGATGTTCACCCTGTTGCTGCTCATGACCGGGGTGATACTGGGCATCTACAACTACCACGCCACCACCCGGATCATCCTGGGCAGCAGCGAAAAACTGTTCCAGCGCATCGAGCAGGATGTCCGCAGCGACCTGAGATCCACCTACGAACCCATCCGCCATGTGCTCAGCCTGCTGGCGACCAGGTCGGCGACCCAGGCCCCCAGCCTGGAGCAGCGGCTGGAACTGCTCCGGCCATTCAGCCAGTCCCTCTTGGACAACTCCGACCTGGCCTCGCTGTACCTGGGTTATGCCAACGGCGATTTCTTCATGGTGCGCCCGCTGCGCGACGCCCAGATCCGGGACAAGCGCCAGGCCCCGGCCAACAGCGCCTATGAGGTATGGAGCATCGAGCGCGATGCCAGTGCCGGCCAGGTCAAGTCGCAGTCATTGTTCTATGACGCGAACCTGGTGCTGCTCGAGCGCCTGGAGCATTCGGACGAGCGCTACGATCCACGGACCCGGGACTGGTTCGTCAATGCCCGGGGCAATACCGACCAGATCACCACCCGCCCCTATGTGTTCTATTCCACCCTCAACGTCGGCACCACCCTGGCTCGCAGCAGCGGCAAGCTGGCAGTGATCGCCGCGGACCTGACCCTGGAACAACTGTCTTCGACCCTGGCCAAGCATCGGGTCACGCCCACCACCGAAGTCGCCCTGCTGGACGATCTGGGCAATGTCGTGGCCTATCCCGAAAGTCACAAGCTGCTGCTGGAGCAACGCTCCGCACGCCTGATCAAGGGCAGCGACCTGAGTCCGGCGCTCGATGCCCTGTTGCAGGGGCGGACCGAGGACGGTCACCTGCAGGCCCAGGGCCGCAACTGGATAGTCGCCAGCAGCCACATCGCCGAGGGCGGCCCCGGCGGCCTGCAACTGGACTTGCTGGTGCCCGAGGATGAGCTGCTGGCCGATGCCTACCGCCTGCGCTGGCAAGGCGCGTTGATCACCCTCACCACCTTGCTCTTGTGCCTGCCCCTGGGCTGGCTGATCTCGCGCATCCTGGTCCGTCCGTTGCGTAACCTGGTGCAAGAGGCCGATGCCATCCGCAGCTTCGACTTCCATTACCCGGCCTCACGCCGTTCACCGGTGCTGGAAGTGGATCAGCTGAGCGTGTCCATGACGCGGATGAAGAGCACCCTGGCCAGCTTCTTCGAGATCAATGCCAGCCTGTCCGCGCAAACCCGCTTCGACCCGTTGCTGCAGCGGGTGCTGTTCGAAACGGTGAAGATCGCCCAGGCCCAGGCCGGGCTGATCTACCTCTGCGAGAGCAAGGGATCGCGCCTGGAGCCCCACGGCCTGATCATCGACGGGCAACCCCAGGACCTGTCGTCGTTCGATATCGCCACCCAGGACCTGGCCGCCCCGCACAACCCGGACTGGCTGCGCCAGCTGGCGGACCACGACAACGTGGTCACCACCCTGGGCTTCGAGCAGGCCGGCCAGTTGCAAAGGATACTGCTCGCCCTGGACAGCCCCAGCACCCACCTGGTGGGAATTCGCCTGCGCAACCGGCACCACGAGACCGTGGGCATGCTCCTGCTGTTCCTGGTGGACAGCGGTACCGAGGCGGACCTGGACAAGCTCAGCCCCGATCGCATCGCTTTCATCCAGGCGGTATCGGCCACCGCCGCGCTGTGCATCGAAAGCCAGCGCCTGCAGAACAAGCAGAAGCAGCTACTGGACTCGTTCATCCAGTTGCTGGCCGGCGCCATCGACGCCAAGAGCCCCTATACCGGCGGGCATTGCCAGCGCGTGCCGGCATTGACCCTGATGCTGGCCGAGGCCGCGGCGGCCAGCCAGGAGCCGGAATTCGCCACCTACAGGCCCAGCGAGGACGAATGGGAAGCGCTGCATGTGGCCTCCTGGCTGCACGACTGCGGCAAGGTCACCACCCCTGAATACGTGGTGGACAAGGCCACCAAGCTGGAAACCCTGAACGACCGGATCCATGAAATCCGCACGCGCTTCGAAGTGCTCAAGCGCGATGTCTGGATCGACTATTGGAAGGCCCTGGCCCAAGGGGCCGAGGAAGCGCCCCAAGCCAGCGAGCGCGACGCCCGGCTACAGGAGCTGGACGAGGAATTCGCCTTCGTCGCCCGCTGCAACCTGGGGGCGGAGTTCATGGCCGAGGCCGACCAGCAGCGCTTGCAGCGCATCGCCCAACGCACCTGGAGCCGCACCCTGGACAATCGCCTGGGCGTATCCTGGACCGAGGGCCAGCGCCTGGAGCGTTCGCCGGCGCCCAGCCTGCCGGTCACGGAAACCTTGCTGGCCGACAGGCCCGACCACCTGCTGGAGCGCGACAGCTCGGAAGTGTTCGCCGCCGACAACCCCTGGGGCTTCAAGCTCCAGGTGCCGGAGCACAAGTACAACCGTGGCGAGCTGTACAACCTGAGCATTCCCCGGGGCACCCTGACCGCCGAGGAGCGCTACGTGATCAACCACCACATAGTGCAGACCATCATCATGCTCGAACACCTGCCCTTCCCCAGCCACTTGCAGGGCGTGGCGGAGATCGCCGGTGGTCACCACGAGAAAATGGACGGCAGCGGTTATCCACGCCAACTCAAGCGCGAGCAGATGAGCTTGCCGGCGCGGATGATGGCCATCGCCGATATCTTCGAGGCGCTGACCGCGGCAGACCGTCCGTACAAGAAAGGCAAGACCTTGAGCGAGGCGCTGAACATCATGGCCATGATGTGCCGCGACGCCCATATCGATCCGCAACTGTTCGGGCTGTTCATCCGCCAGAAGATCTATCAGCAGTACGCCGAGCGCTTCCTGACGCCGCAGCAGATCGACGAAGTGGACCAGGCGGCCTTGCTGGGCAAGGCCGGATTGGACAGCTGAGGGCTCAGCAGTCGCTGGCGTTCAGGAAGATCTGCGCCAGGCGCTCGATCCCCGCCTGGTCCTCGACGCCGAAGCGCGCCAGGCTCGGGCTGTCCAGGTCCAGTACGCCGATCAAGCGGCCAGCCTTGAGCAGCGGCACCACCAACTCGCTGTTGGAGGCGCTGTCGCAGGCGATATGCCCGGCAAAGGCGTGCACGTCCTCTACCCGCTGGGTCTGCAAGGTCGCTGCAGCAGTGCCGCAGACACCCCGGCCGAAAGGAATGCGCACGCAGGCGATCTGCCCCTGGAACGGGCCAAGCACCAGTTCCTCACCACGGGCGAGGTAGAACCCGGCCCAGTTCAGGTCGTCGAGCTGGCTGAACAGGAAGGCCGAGAACTGCGCCGCGTTGGCGATGAAGTCACGCTCATCGACCAGCAGCGATTCGAGCTGGGCACACAGCAGCCCATAACCGTCCAGGCCCTGTCCGGCGTTTTTCAGATCGATCATGCCTTTTGCTCCAGCAGTTGCAGGCCCACCCAATAGCGGGCGAACTGATAGGCGCAGCGACCGTTGCGGTTGCCGCGTCCAGTAGCCCAGCGCACCGCCAGGATGTCCAGCTCTTCGTCGCGCTGCCACTTCAGGCCGGCCTTGCGGGCCAGTTCGCCGATCCAGTGCTCCACCACGTTGAGGAAGTGTTCCTGGGTGAAGGGATAGAACGACAGCCACAGGCCGAAGCGGTCCGACAGGGCGATCTTGTCTTCCACCGCTTCGCTGGGGTGCAGCTCGCCATCGACGCGCTTCCAGTTCTCGTTGTCGCTTTCCTTCTCCGGCACCAGGTGGCGGCGGTTGGAGGTGGCGTACAACAGAACGTTCTCCGGGGCCTGCTCCAGGGAGCCATCGAGCACGCTCTTGAGTACCCGGTAGTCGCCCTCGCCGGATTCGAAGGACAGGTCATCGCAGAACAGCACGAAACGCTGGGGCAGCTTGACCAGTTGCTCCACCACCCGTGGCAGGTCGGCCAGGTGGTCGCGCTCGATCTCGATCAGGCGCAGGCCGCCCTTGGCGTGCTCGGCCAGCAGGGCGCGGACCAGGGAAGATTTGCCGGTGCCGCGCGAACCCCACAGCAAGGCGTGGTTGGCCGGCAAGCCGTCGAGGAACTGCTGGGTGTTGCGGGCCAGTTGCTCGCGCTGCTTGTCGACCCCGATCAGGTCGCTCAGGCGCATGTCCAGGCTAACGTCCAGGGGCAGCAGGAAACCGCTGCGGCCTTCACGTTGCCAGCGCGCAGCCAGGCACTGGCTCCAGTCGATGGCTTGGCGCGGGCTGGGCAACAGCGGTTCGATCCGAGCCAGGACCGCATCGGCGCGTTCAAGAAATGCATTCAATCGAGCATCCACGACTTTTCCTCAGGCACGTTCAAGGTAATGATGCGGCACACAGATGAAACGCAGTCCTGATCAACGGGTCCAAAGGCCCTGTCAGCTGCTGCCAGGCCAAGCCGGCAACCCAAGATGATCAGCTATGCTTGCGCAGCGAAGGGAAACGAAAGTGGTTCAACCCCCCATGGATATCAAGTTCACCAACCGCCTGTCCTATAAACAGGCCCGGCTCACCGTGTTGGTGGGTTTCATTCTGGGGACCGCGCTCAGTCTGGTGCAAATCGGTATCGATTATGCCAGCGAAGACGCCTCCATCAATCGTGAAATCCACTCGCTGCTGGAAATCAGCCACAACCCGGCCTCACGCATCGCCTACAACATCGACGCCGAGCTGGCACAGGAACTGACCCTGGGCCTGTTGCGCTCCCCGGCGATCATTCGTGCGCAATTGATCGACAACAACAATACCCTGCTGGCCAACGTCGAGCGCCCGCCGTTGCAGAGCCGCTATCGGGCCATCAGCGACTTCCTGTTCGGCGCCGACCGGCAATTCGAAGACCGCCTCTACCTCAGCCACCTGCCGGAGGAATCCCTCGGCACCCTGCACCTGGACGTCGATACTTACGCCTTCGGTAGCCGCTTCCTGCGCCGCGCCGAAGTCACCCTGCTCAATGGTTTCGTGCGCAGCCTGATCCTCACCGGGATCCTGCTCGGGTTGTTCTACGTGATGCTGACCAAGCCCCTGGTGGGGGTGATCCGCGAACTCAGCAGCCGTGACCCACGGGGCTCGCGGCAGGCCAAGCTGGACTTCCCCCATGGCCACGAGAACGACGAAGTCGGAGTCCTGGTCAAGGTGGCCAACCAGCAGTTCGAGATAATGGCCACCGAGATCCAGCAGCGGCGCAATGCCGAGAACCGCCTGACCGAGTACCTCGGGCAGCTGGAGAACATCGTTTCGGCGCGCACCACCGAACTCAAGGCCAGCAACGCCAGCCTCAGCCAATCCAACGAGGAGCTGGAAGCCGCCCGGCGGACCGCCCTGGACATGGCCCAGGCCCGCTCGGCCTTCCTGGCCAACATGAGCCACGAGATCCGCACGCCGCTCAACGGCCTGCTGGGCATGATCGCCCTGTCCCTGGACAGTCCGCTGAACCCCGAACAACGCCAGCAGCTATCCATCGCCCATGACTCCGGCAAGGTGCTGGTCGAACTGCTCAACGATATCCTCGACATGTCCAAGTTCGACGCCGGGCAACTGGAGCTCGAGCGCATCCCCTTCGATCTCGGGGTGCTGGTGGAGGACACCGCCAACCTGCTGTCGCAGAACGCCGCGGCCAGCGTCGAGCTCACCTGCCTGGTGGCCCCGGACTTTCCGGCGCTGGTGCTGGGCGACCCGATGCGGGTGCGGCAGATCGTCAGCAACCTGTTGTCCAACGCTCTCAAGTTCACCCGTTTCGGCCGGGTCGACGTGCGCCTGAGCACCTTGGCCGATGGCGTGCGCATCGAGATCTGCGACACCGGCATCGGCATCGCCCAGGAAGCCCAGGTGAAGATCTTCCAGCCCTATACCCAGGCCGGCGCCGGGATCACCCGCCAGTACGGCGGTACTGGCCTGGGCCTGGCCCTGACCTACAACCTCTGCGAGGCCATGAACGGCCGCCTGAGCATCAGCTCGGAAGTGGGGTTCGGCAGCCAGTTCTGCGCCGACCTGCCGCTGCCCAGCCACGCCCCGGCCACCGTGCCGCCGCGCCTGTCCGGCAAGATCATCGCCATCACCGATAGCGGCAGCGGCCTGTCCGAGCTGCTGTCGAGCCTGTTGCCGGCCTGGGGCCTGGCCTACCAGCGTTGCGACATCGAGGATTCGCTGGCCGGACTCAATCCTGACTTGCTGGTCACCGACTGCCCGGAGTGCCTGTTCGGCCTGCGCCCGGCCATCAGCGCCCCGATCCTGCTGGTGACCGCCTACGGCAGCTTCCTGCCCAGCGAGGAGGCCAGCGCCCTGGCCCCCCTGCAGCAACAAGCCCGGCCTCTGGCACGCAACGCCCTGTACCAGACCCTGCGTCGTTCATTGCAGGCCGAAACCGTCACCCTCAACGATGCGCAACTGGAGATGCCGGTGCAGATCCGCCGGGCGAACATCCTGCTGGTGGAAGACAACCCGGTGAACCAACTGGTGGCCAAGGGCATGCTGAGCAAGCTCGGCTGCGCAGTGACCGTGGCCGTGCATGGGGCCGAAGCCCTCAACCAGCTGGAACACAGCGATTTCGACCTGATCCTGATGGACTGCAACATGCCGGTCATGGATGGCTACGAGGCCAGCCGGCAAATTCGCCGCAGCGGGCGCTGGCCGGACCTGCCGATCATCGCCCTGACCGCCAATGCCATGCCCGAGGAGCGCGAGCGCTGCCGGGCCGCCGGCATGAGCGACTACCTGGCCAAGCCCTTCAGGCGCGAAGAACTGATCGCCCTGCTGGACCTGTGGGTACCGACTACGAGCAAGCTCTGAGCTGCAGCAACAGGCGGTCGAGCTGTTCGCGCAACGGGCCCAGGCTGTCGAGATCGACGCCGCTTTCGCACAACAGCGCCGCCTTGAGCGGCCTGACCTGCTCACGCAAGGCCAGCCCGGTATCGCTCAGGCTCAGGTGCACCTCGCGCTCATCGCGTCCGGAACGTCGGCGTTGCACCAACTGCAACTGTTCCAGGCGCTTGAGCAGGGGCGTCAAGGTGCCGGAGTCCAGGGCCAGGCGCTCCCCCAAAGCCTTTACCGTGGGCAGCGCCGGCGGCGTCCCGTGCCACTCCCACAACACCAGCATCACCAAGTACTGCGGGTAGGTCAGGCCGAGCTGGTCGAGCATCGGCTTGTAGCCGCGCACCACCGCTCGCGAAGCGGCATACAGCTTGAAACACAGCTGGCTGTCCAGTTGCAGCGAAGCATCGGGCAGCCGGTTCATTTGAGCAGGGCTTCGATCTCGCCGGCCAGATCCTGGGGTTTGGTGGTCGGGGCGAAACGCTTGACCAGCTTGCCGTCCTGGCCGATCAGGAACTTGGTGAAATTCCACTTGATGCCCTGGGAGCCCAGGAGTCCGGGGGCGCGCTTCTTCAACTGGACGAACAGCGGATGGGCACCGGCGCCATTGACCTCGATCTTCTTGAACAGCGGGAAGCTGACGCCGTAGTTGAGCTCGCAGAACTCCGAGATCGCCCCCTCGTTGCCCGGTTCCTGCTGGCCGAACTGATTGCACGGAAAGCCCAGGACCACCAGACCCCGATCCTTGTAGGACTGCCACAACTGCTCGAGCCCCTTGTATTGCGGGGTGAAGCCGCATTTGCTGGCGGTGTTGACCACCAACACGGCCTTGCCGGCGAAATCCGCCAGGGTCTTCTGCTCGCCCTTGATGGTGGTGCAGGGGATAGTCAGCAACGCATCGGTCATGGCAGCAACTCCACTCGAGATTAGGAACGGATAAAAATAGTGCTCGATTAGATTGCATGCAATTTAAATCACGAAAAGTCGGCTCCATGGAGCCTGATTCCCGTCAGTCGAGCGAGGTGATCCTCCTTGGGAGCGAAGCTTGCTCGCGATGATCGTCAACGCTGCGCGTATTGACTGGATAAACGCAGCGCCCTGAAGCCCAGTGCGGGCCAGCCTCGCCCCTACATTTTCCTTAGCTTATCGCCCCGCCTTACCGCCTAGCGGGCTACCAGATCCAGGCAGACGGAATTGATGCAATAGCGCAGGCCGGTGGGTGGCGGGCCATCGGGAAACACATGGCCCAGGTGCGCATCGCACTTGGCGCAAACCACTTCGGTGCGGATCATGCCGTGGCTCAGGTCGCGGATCTCGATCATCGCGCTGTCGGCGATGGGCTCGTAGAAGCTCGGCCAACCGCAACCGGAATCGAACTTGGCCCTGGAGTCGAACAGCGGCTCGCCACAGCAGACGCAGTGGTACACCCCGTCGGTCTTGGTGCCGTTGTACTTGCCCGAGAACGGGCGTTCGGTGCCCTTGAGCCGGCAGACGTTGTATTGCTCCGGATCGAGCATCGCTCGCCATTCTTCCAGGGTTTTTTCCAGCTTTTCCATGGTCCTTCCTCTGCAACGGAAAAAGCCCGATCTGTATCTTTTCCACGGATCGGGCGGCACGTATGATTGCGCCTCGTCAGACGCCAGTCTGGCAGCCGCGCTACACCCATTCAAACGGATTTTGCCGCAGCCGGTGCGGGCTACAGCCCGGTGTAGGACGGCAGGATTCCCAGTACGGTAGTTCATCCTCCGCCTGGATCGTTCATTTTCGGGAACACATCGCCATGCAGGTCAGCAAATCGAACAAGCTCGCCAACGTCTGTTATGACATTCGCGGCCCAGTGCTCAAGCACGCCAAACGCCTGGAAGAGGAAGGCCATCGCATCCTCAAGCTGAACATCGGCAACCCAGCGCCCTTTGGCTTCGAGGCGCCGGACGAGATTCTCCAGGATGTGATCCGCAACCTGCCGACCGCCCAGGGCTACAGCGACTCCAAGGGCCTGTTCAGCGCGCGCAAGGCAGTGATGCAGTACTACCAGCAGAAGCAGGTGGAAGGCATCGGCATCGAGGATATCTACCTGGGCAACGGCGTATCCGAGCTGATCGTGATGGCCATGCAGGCCCTGCTCAACAATGGCGACGAAGTGCTGGTTCCGGCCCCCGACTATCCACTGTGGACCGCCGCGGTGAGCCTGGCCGGCGGCAACCCGGTGCACTACCTGTGCGACGAGCAGGCCAACTGGTGGCCCGACCTCGCCGACATCAAGGCCAAGATCACCCCGAACACCAAGGCCCTGGTGATCATCAACCCGAACAACCCCACCGGCGCCGTATATCCCAGGGAAGTGCTGCTGGGCATGCTGGAGCTGGCACGCCAGCACAACCTGGTGGTGTTCTCCGACGAGATCTACGACAAGATCCTCTACGATGACGCCGTGCATATCTGCACCGCCTCCCTGGCCCCGGACCTGCTGTGCCTGACTTTCAACGGCCTGTCCAAGTCCTACCGCGTGGCCGGCTTCCGCTCCGGCTGGGTGGCCATTTCCGGTCCCAAGCAGCATGCCCAGAGCTACATCGAGGGCATCGACATGCTGGCCAACATGCGCCTGTGCGCCAACGTGCCCAGCCAGCATGCGATCCAGACCGCCCTGGGCGGCTACCAGAGCATCAACGACCTGGTCCTGCCGCCTGGCCGCCTGCTGGAGCAGCGCAACCGCACCTGGGAACTGCTCAACGACATACCCGGCGTAAGCTGCGTCAAGCCCATGGGCGCGTTGTATGCCTTCCCGCGGATCGACCCGAAGATCTGCCCGATCCACAACGACGAGAAGTTCGTCCTCGACCTGCTGCTTTCCGAGAAGCTCCTGGTCGTGCAAGGCACCGCCTTCAACTGGCCATGGCCGGACCACTTCCGGGTAGTGACCCTGCCCCGGGTCGACGACCTGGAACAGGCCATTGGCCGGATCGGCAACTTCCTCAAGTCCTATCGTCAGTAATTTCTCAAACGCAGTGCGATCTTTCGCGGATCGCACTGCGATTAATTCAGCAACACATCTTCACTGACCCTCCCCGCCCCCCTTCTACTAAGCTTGCACTTTCCGTCGTTACCACTGTCACAGCGTCTGCGTCGCAGCTGGACGACGGTCGTCCACGGCGATCGGTCATGAACTTGCCACACGCCTGTCATGCCCCGCCCCATGCGACATAGTTTGAAATAGAAGCCGTGTTGAATCGGTGCTTGCCGCGCCTTATATACCCCCGCGGAACGCTACATCTTTAGCTTGAGGAGATTTCTACAACCATGATGCGAATCCTGCTGTTTTTGGCCACTAACCTTGCGGTCGTGCTGATTGCCAGCATTACCCTGAGCCTTTTCGGCTTCAACGGGTTCATGGCGGCCAACGGGGTTGATCTGAACCTCAATCAGCTGCTGATTTTCTGTGCGGTCTTTGGTTTCGCCGGCTCGCTGTTCTCGCTGTTCATCTCCAAGTGGATGGCGAAGATGAGCACCAGCACGCAGATCATTACCCAGCCGCGCACCCGCCATGAGCAATGGTTGTTGCAGACCGTTGAACAACTGTCCCGCGAAGCCGGCATCAAGATGCCCGAAGTGGGGATTTTCCCGGCCTACGAGGCCAATGCCTTCGCCACCGGCTGGAACAAGAACGATGCCCTGGTAGCTGTCAGCCAAGGGCTGCTGGAGCGGTTCTCCCCCGATGAAGTGCGGGCCGTGTTGGCCCATGAGATCGGCCACGTCGCCAATGGCGACATGGTGACCCTGGCGCTGATCCAGGGCGTGGTGAACACCTTCGTGATGTTCTTCGCGCGGATCATCGGCAACTTCGTCGACAAGGTGATCTTCAAGAACGAGGAAGGCCAGGGCATGGCCTACTACGTGGCGACCATCTTCGCCGAGCTGGTCCTGGGCATCCTCGCCAGCGCCATCGTCATGTGGTTCTCGCGCCAACGGGAATACCGCGCCGACGAAGCTGGTGCGCGCCTGGCCGGCACCAATGCGATGATCGGCGCCCTGCAGCGCCTGCGTTCGGAACAGGGCCTGCCGGTGCACATGCCCGATACCCTGAATGCCTTCGGCATCAACGGCGGTATCAAGCAGGGCCTGGCCCGGATGTTCCTGAGCCACCCACCGCTGGAAGACCGTATCGACGCCCTGCGCCGTCGCGGTTGATCCACTCCGGCAACAACAAGAAGGGCGACGCGAGTCGCCCTTTTTCATGGTCGTGGAAAAGCTCAGCGGGTGCCGGTCTTCTCCAGGCGGTAGACCCGCTCCACCAGCCGGGTGACCCCGCCCTGGAGGAACTTCCAGCTTTCACCGAGGATGTCGCGCTCGGTCTCCACCTGCAGCTGCCAGCTACCCTCCAGGCTCTCGCGCACCTCATCGTCCAGCACGGCGAATGGCGGCCCGTCGAGCTGCGCCTGGTCGTAGTCCATGGTAATCAGCAGCCCACGGCTACCATGGGGCAACAAGCCATTGATGTGCGCGGCATAGCGCTGGCGCATCTGCCGCGGCAGGGCGATCATGGCCGCGCGATCGTATAGGGCCGTGCAGCCAGCGACATCCTCGGCGGCCAGGGCGAAGATGTCGCCGCACCAGAGCTGGATCGCCCCATGGGCATAGACCTTGAACGCCCCTTGCTGGCTGACCTGCGGCTGCAACTGGTGTTCGCGGAAGAAATCCTCCACCGCCTTTTCCGACAGCTCGATCCCCAGCACCTGATGCCCGCGACTGGCGAGCCAGGCCAGGTCCAGGCTCTTGCCGCACAGCGGTACCAGCACCCGGGCCTGGTCAGCGAGCCCAAGCCCCGGCCAGTACTGCTGAAGATAAGGATTGACCTGCGCCAGGTGGAAGCCGATCTGGTCGCTTTCCCAGCGTTTGTGCCAAAAGTCCGCTTGCATGGAATGTCCTTGGAATTCGATCAAAAAGCCCTAAAACTTATATTAGATTTAGATCAATGATCTGATTGAAGATGGCGCATCTTAACCCTCAGGACCTTCTTCATGCTCCCCAGCCTGTTCATTTCCCATGGTTCTCCCATGTTGGCCCTGGAGCCCGGCGACAGCGGCCCTGCCCTGGCCCGCCTGACGGCGCAATTGCCCCGGCCGCGGGCGATCCTGGTGGTGTCGGCCCACTGGGAAAGCCCCGACCTGCGGGTCAGCGCCCATCCGCACCCGGAGACCTGGCATGACTTCGGCGGCTTTCCCGCCGCCCTGTTCGCCGTGCAGTACCCGGCGCCTGGCGATCCCGGGCTGGCCGCCCAGGTCGTGCAATTGCTGGCGGCCAATGGCCTGCCGGCGCGACTCGACGAGCAACGGCCCTTCGACCATGGCACCTGGGTCCCGCTGTCGCTGATGTACCCGCAGGCGGACATTCCGGTGGTCCAGCTGTCCCTGCCCAGCCAGCAGGGCCCGGCGCTGCAGACCCGCATCGGCCAGGCCCTGGCCAGCCTGCGCGAGCAAGGCGTGCTGCTGATCGGTTCCGGCAGCATCACCCACAACCTGCGGGAACTGGACTGGCATGCCGGCCCGGAAAGCGTCACCCCCTGGGCCCTGGCCTTTCGCGACTGGATGATCGACAAGCTGGCCAGCGACGACCAGGCCGCGCTGCATGACTACCGGCGACAGGCGCCCCATGCCGTACGCAGCCACCCCAGCGACGAACATCTGCTGCCGCTGTATTTCGCCCGGGGCGCTGGTGGCGCATTCAGCCTGGCCCACCAGGGTTTCACCATGGGCGCGCTGGGCATGGACATCTATCGCTTCGGCTGAAGCGCGGGTAAATCCCGGGCAAAAAAATCCCCGGACCAGCCGGGGATTTTTCATGCGTGATCGATCAGCCCAGGGAGCGGATCAATCCTCGCGGTAGCGACGCAGCTTGAGCTGCTTGCCGGCAACGCGAGTGTCCTTGAGCTTGGCCAGCAGGCGGTCCAGACCGTCTTCCGGCAGCTCTACCAGGCTGAAGCTGTCGCGTACCTGGATACGGCCGATGGCTTCACGGGCCAGGCCACCTTCGTTGAGGATCGCACCCAACAGGTTCTTGGCGGCGATGCCATCACGGGCGCCCAGCGCGGTACGGCAACGAGCACGACCTTCAGCCAGTGGAGCCGGAGCGCGACGCTCGCGATCACCACGATCAGGACGGTCGCCGTAACGCTCGGAACGCTCGCCACGTGGGGCATTGTTCGGCACCAGCGGACGCTCTTTCTCGATGGTCGCCAGATCCAGCGCCTGGCCATTGGTGGCCTTGCGCAGCAGGGCCGCGGCCAGGGCGCGCGGGCTGCAACCGATGTCGGCGGTCAGGCGGTCCAGCAGGTCGCCATGGGACGCCTCGGCGTCAGCTACCAGTGGCGCCAGGCCGTTGGTCAGCTTCTTGATGCGCGCGTCGAGTACGGCCTGGGCGTCCGGCAGGCGGACTTCAGCCACTTTCTGCCCGGTCACACGCTCGATCACTTGCAGCATGCGACGCTCGCGTGGAGTCACCAGCAGCAGCGCGCGACCTTCGCGACCCGCACGACCGGTACGGCCGATACGGTGGACGTAGGATTCCGGGTCGTAAGGCATGTCCACGTTGAATACGTGGGTGATGCGCGGTACGTCCAGGCCACGGGCGGCGACGTCAGTGGCCACAACGATGTCCAGGCGGCCATCCTTGAGGGAGTCGATGACGCGCTCACGCTGGTTCTGGGCGATATCGCCGTTCAGCGCGGCGGCCTTGTAGCCCTTGGCTTCCAGGGCGCTGGCCAGGTCCAGGGTCGCTTGCTTGGTGCGCACGAACATGATCAGGGCGTCGAAGTCCTCGACTTCCAGCAGGCTCAGGACCGCGCCAGTCTTCTGGTCGGCGTGAACCAGCAGGTGGGCCTGCTCGATCGCGGTGACGGTCTGGGTCTTGCTCTGGATCTTGACGTGCTTCGGATCCTTGAGGTGACGCTCGGCGATCGCGCGGATCGACTGCGGCAGGGTGGCCGAGAACAGTACGGTCTGGCGGGATTCGGGCATGGCCTTGAAGATCACTTCCAGGTCATCCATGAAGCCCAGCTTGAGCATTTCGTCGGCTTCGTCGAGAACCAGGTGGTTCACGGTGGCCAGGACCTTCTCGTCACGACGCAGGTGGTCGCACAGACGGCCCGGGGTGGCGACAACGATCTGTGCGCCGTTACGGATTGCCTTGAGTTGTGGGCCCATCGGCGCACCGCCGTAGACGGCCACAACAGTCACGCCCGGCATTTGCTTGGCGTAGGTTTCAAAGGCGGTTGCTACTTGTAGCGCCAACTCGCGGGTTGGGGCCAGGATCAGAGCTTGCGGCTCGCGCTTGGACGGATCGATGCGGTGCAGGATAGGCAGGGCAAAGGCAGCGGTCTTACCGGTACCGGTTTGCGCCTGGCCAATCATATCGTGACCGGCGAGGATGATCGGGATCGATTGCTGCTGAATGGCCGAAGGCTCTTCGTAGCCGGTGGCGACTACTGCAGCAACAATACTGGGATGAAGTTCAAGAGCGGCGAAGCCGCCGATTTCCTGGGTCATGGGTCTGCCTCTAAGTGCATCCGCAAAGACCCATGCTCCAAAGCTGCGCATGCCGTGTAAGACTCGATGAGTCACCCTGGCAGCTTTGTCGGCGGGGATTTGCGAAAACGATTGAAAGAAATGAACGTCAAGGATAGTCCGCGAAGCGGACAAGCAGCCGAAGCTGACTTCGGGGAAATGCGTTACCTAAACGAGGCCCTGCTAAAGGCCGGCGCGCACTATACCGGAATTACTCAAAAAAGGGAGTTTTTTTTGTCGGAAAAATCCGCCAAACCCCCGACTACCACAGGCTTTGCGCCGTTTCGGAAGGCCGGCCATCGGGCTCGAACCCAAGCGTATTCGGGCCTCTGGCTTAAACGGTTCACCTCGTGACGCCAAGCCACTGCGGCAAACTGCCTCGCCTGCTGCAGAGAATGGCGTCCGGATCTCCCGGGCCACGGTGCCACTTGCGCGATGCAAGCACGTCGTGGCTTGTCGACCTGGCGCGCCCCGGCGAGCCTGGCCGCCAGCGCTGCCAGACGCGTCCGCTCAGGTAGCGGGCCGGATGTCCTTGATCAACGAATGCAACGAGTACCCCAGGCGCGGTGCCAGGGCCTCGGCCCGGGCGACCAGGCCCGGCATGTCCAGCTCCTGCTCCAGGTCAGCCGGGACGATCAGGATCACGTTGCCCTCCTTCACCGGCAGCTCCCAATAGTGGCGGTGATAGAGGCCGCG
Organism: Pseudomonas sp. FW507-12TSA; assembly: GCF_058781435.1. NCBI lineage: Bacteria > Pseudomonadati > Pseudomonadota > Gammaproteobacteria > Pseudomonadales > Pseudomonadaceae > Pseudomonas > Pseudomonas sp. FW507-12TSA. The sequence continues at coordinate 63,108 of NZ_JBYSWT010000011.1, read as the reverse complement.
CAGCAATGCGGCGCCCAGGGGCTTGCCGTCATCGGTGGCCCATTGGTTGATCACCAGCCAGCCACCCGGATTGAGACGCTTCTGGCAGTTTTCCAGGAACCCCCAGGCCAGGTGCCCGACGCCCGGTCCGACATCGGTATACAGGTCGACGAAGATCAGGTCGGCGGGCTCGGCGCTTTCCAGCAGCTCCAGGGCATCGCCGATCCTTATATATAGACGCGGATCATCGTCCAGCCCCAGGTATTGGATGGCCAGGCGCGGCACGTCCGGACGCAGCTCGATGGCCTCGACGTCCTCCAGGGGCAAGAACTTCAGGCACGCCTGGGTCAGGGTGCCGGCGCCAAGCCCAAGAAACAGCGCGCTCTCCGGTGCGTCATGGCACAGCGCGCCGATCAGCATGGCCCGGGTGTAGTCGTACTCCAGCCAGCTGGGGTCGGCAGTAAACACGCAGCTTTGCTCGATGGCCTCACCGAATTCGAGGAAGCGGTAATCGGCCACTTCCAGGACCCGGATCATGCCGAACTCGTCGTGAACCTCGGCCAGTACGCGTTCGACGCGTTCCTCAGTCATTTCATCTCCTCGTCGCCCGGGCCGGGAACCTTGCCAGGGCGGTAAACCTGCCGCTCGGTAGCGAGCGCAAAGGCGCGATTGTCGACCAAGGCGCAGGAACAGGTCACGCACTAATTTGCTGCTAACATGCCCATCCCAACGTAAAGCATTCGAGTCTGCGATGAGCCAACCCTGGAGCCCCGACAGCTGGCGCGCCTTGCCGATCCAGCAACAACCCCACTACCCCGACGCGGCACACCTGCTCAAGGTCGAGCAGACCCTGGCCAGCTATCCGCCCCTGGTATTCGCCGGGGAGGCCCGGGAGTTGCGCCGCCAGTTCGCCGAAGTCACCCAGGGCCGGGCCTTCCTGCTGCAAGGCGGGGATTGCGCCGAGAGTTTCGCCGAGTTCTCCGCGGCAAAGATCCGCGACACCTTCAAGGTGCTGCTGCAGATGGCCATCGTCATGACCTTTGCCGCCGGCTGCCCGGTGGTCAAGGTCGGGCGCATGGCTGGCCAGTTCGCCAAGCCACGCTCGGCCAACGACGAGACGGTCAACGGCGTGACCCTGCCCGCCTACCGTGGCGATATCGTCAATGGCATAGGTTTCGATGAAAAGAGCCGGGTACCGGACCCGGAGCGCCTGCTGCAGTCCTACCACCAGGCCACCGCCACCCTCAACCTGCTGCGCGCCTTCGCCCAGGGCGGTTTCGCCGACCTGCACCAGGTGCACAAGTGGAACCTGGACTTCATCGCCAACTCGGCCCTGGCCGAAAAGTACAGCCAACTGGCCGATCGCATCGATGAAACCCTGGCTTTCATGCGCGCCTGCGGCCTGGACAGCTCGCCGCAACTGCGCGAGACCAGCTTCTTCACCGCCCACGAAGCGCTGCTGCTCAACTATGAACAAGCCTTCGTCCGGCGCGACAGCCTGACCAACGACTACTACGACTGCTCGGCGCACATGCTGTGGATCGGCGACCGTACCCGGCAACTCGATGGCGCCCATGTGGAATTCCTGCGCGGGGTGAACAACCCGATCGGGGTCAAGGTCGGCCCCAGCATGAACGGCGACGAGCTGATCCGCCTGATCGACATCCTCAACCCGGCCAACGACCCCGGCCGACTCAACCTGATCGTGCGCATGGGCGCCAACAAGGTCGGCGACCACCTGCCACGGCTGATCCGCGCGGTGGAAAGCGAAGGCAAGCGGGTGCTCTGGAGTTCAGACCCGATGCACGGCAACACCATCAAGGCCAGCAGCGGCTACAAGACCCGCGATTTCGCGCAGATCCTCACCGAGGTCAAGGAGTTCTTCCAGGTGCACCAGGCCGAAGGCAGCTATGCCGGCGGCATCCATATCGAAATGACCGGGCAGAACGTCACCGAATGCATCGGCGGCGCCCGCCCCATCACCGAAGATGGCCTGTCGGACCGCTACCACACCCACTGCGACCCGCGGATGAACGCCGACCAGTCGCTGGAACTGGCATTTCTGATCGCCGAGACCCTCAAGCAGGTCAAGCGCTAGGCTCGCTCACAGCGCCGCGCCAGCCATGGCGCGCGGCGCTCAGGCCAGGACCTGGCGCAGACGCCGTGCCCCCTCGCGCTGACAATTGAGCTGGATATCCGCCAGCCCCAGCCAATCCGCCATCTGCCGCAGTTGCCCGGCCAGGGCCTGGATGCCCTGCTCGTCCAGGCCGGGGGTTTCCTCGTGCACCGCATGCACCGCCAGGCGCCCCAGGGCCCGCTCCGCCCGCAGATCGACCCGCGCGGCGATACGCTCGTCATGCAGGAACGGCAGCACGTAGTAGCCATAGACCCGCTTGTGCTGCGGTGTGTAGATCTCCAGCCGATAGCGGAAATCGAACAGGCGCTCGGTGCGGCTGCGCTCCCAGATCAGCGAGTCGAAGGGCGACAGCAAGGCACTGGCAGCGACCTTGCGCGGGACCCTGGCCTCGGGCAGGCAATAGGCCGGCTGGCGCCAATCCTGAACCTGGCAGGCCAGCAACTGGCCGTCTTCGAGCAATTCGCCCAGCCGGGCACGGCTGTCCGCCGGATCGAGGCGAAAGTAATCGCGCAGGTCCTTTTCCGTGGCCACGCCCAGGGCCCGCGCCGCCTGCAACAGCAGTCGGCGCTGGGCCTGGGCCTCGTCCGGCAGCGGCTGGCACAGAATCGCCTGGGGGATCACCCGCTCCGGCAAATCGTACAGGCGCTCGAAACCACGACGCCCGGCCACCGTCACTTCCCCGGCGGCGAACAGCCACTCCAGGGCGTGCTTCTCTGCGCTCCAGTCCCACCATGGGCCCGCACGCTCCTCACGGGTGGACAGGCTGCCGGCGCCCAGCGCGCCTCGTTCCTGGACAGCGGCCAGGACCCGGCCGATGGTCGCCTGGTGTTCGTAGCCAAAACGCGCCAGCTGCGAATAGATGCCCTGGCCCTGGCTGGCCCGCTGCATCCGCCAGCGCATCAGCGGGTACATGGACATCGGCAACAGCGACGCCTCGTGCCCCCAGTATTCGAACAAGGTACGTCGCCGTCCCTGGCTCCAGGCGGCCTGGTCCAGCAACTGCTGTGGATAACGTCCAAGGCGGGAGAACAGCGGCAGGTAGTGGGCGCGCACCAGGGCATTGACCGAATCGATCTGCAACAAGCCCAGGCGCTCTATCTGCTGGTTGAGCCGCGCGGCCTTGATCGCCGCTGGCGGCTGGCGACCGCCAAACCCCTGGGCGGCCAGGGCCAGTCGACGAGCCTGCTTGAGGGAAAAGGAATGGGCTGCGGTCATGGGATGCTCCTTGTCTGCCCGCACGCTAACGCAGCCGCACCCCACTTGGATAGCCAGGCGCCGGGCATTTTCGCGACACCGACCGACCCGGGCAGCCATCGATAGCACCGCACTGCCCTGCAAGCGCAAACTCGCCGCCTTTGCAGCGCACCAGTTACTGCCCCCTCCGGTCACCGTTCTGGCTACAATCGCGCCCACTAATGGCAATGAGCCGCACCGGCGGTTGTTTTCCGCTCCGCCCTTGCTGATGAGAACCAGGATATGACGCTGCACCTCCCCACCTTGCTCGTGGTATCCGTGTTCATCTTCTTCCTGATGGGCCTGCTGACCTTGCATGCCTGGCTGCGGGAAAGCCGCGAACGGCCATTGGCCTATCTGGGCAGCATGATGCTGCTTGCATCGATTGGCGTGGTGCTGGTGAGCTGGCGCCATCACGGGGCGCATTGGGTTCCCGTCGTGCTCGGCAACGTGGTCCTGTTGTTCAGCGCGGCCCTGAACTGGACGGCGATGCGGATCTTCGCCGGACGTGAACCCCATGTCGCCGGCATGCTCGCCGGCGCCGGCCTGTGGCTGGCACTGTGCCTGGTCCCGGCCTTCCATGAATCGATGCCGGTACGGGTCACGGTGTACTCGCTGCTGGCGGGTGGTTATGGAGCACTGACGGCCCTGGAGTTCTGGCGCAGCCGCCGGAGCCTGGAAGTGGCCTATGTCCCGGCCCTGGTACTGACCATCCTGCATACCTGCTTTTATGTCGTGCGCAGCGTCATCGACCAGGGCCTGGGGCTGGCCCAGGCCCTGGATGGCCAAGGCGAAGGCGTACCGTTCTTTTCGTTCATGCTGTTCGAATCGATGGTCTACGTGATCGGCATTGCCTACGTGACCCTGGCCATGGTCAAGGAACGAGTGGAGCGACGCTTCAAGGCCGCGGCTTTCTGTGATGCCCTGACAGGGATCGGCAATCGCCGGGCATTCATGGCCAATGGCGAACGGTTGCTGGCCGGCTGCCAACGGCGAGGCGTACCAGTGGCGTTGCTGTTGTGCGACCTCGACCACTTCAAGCGCCTGAACGACGCCTTCGGCCATCAGACCGGCGACCAGGCGCTGATCGCCTTCAGCCAGGTATTGGTGCGCACCTTGCGCGCCAACGACGCCTTCGGCCGTATCGGCGGCGAGGAGTTCGCCTGCCTGCTGGCGGCGGTGGATGAGCAAGAGGCGGTACGGGTGGCCGAGCGCATCCGCGAAACCTTCGCCGACCTGACGTTGCTCGAGCCCGGGCTGCTCAGCGTCAGTATCGGCGTGGTGACCAGCCAGGCCCCGGACTATGACCTTTCGCGCCTGCTATCCCAGGCCGACGAAGCGCTGTACGACGCCAAGGGCAAGGGCCGCAACCGAGTACAAACCCTGGTGCGGCCCGCTTTCGAACTACCTGTGCACTGAAACGGCACGCCGTTGGCCAGCGAACCGGCGGGCACTCATTTCAACAACGGATCGTCCCAGAACGGCCGCGCCCGTTCGTGCTCCACATCCGCCCGGGACAAGCCGATATCCTTGAGCGCCTCATCGTTCAAGCCCGCCAGCATCCGCCGCTCATGACTCAGGACGTACCAGCGCGCGACCTTGTGCCACAAGGCCGCGAGCGAGAAGCCGTGGAACGACTGGACCAACAGATAACCCTTTTGACCTTTCATCATCTTGTCCTCCTGTAGGATGACGACAGTGTCTGCCTGGGCGAATGATCAATCCAACGAATGTTTCTTATGTTCTACATCTCAGGATTTGATGAATCATCCTTGCCCATCCAACGCCATCTCAAATCCGGTAGTCTCCGGGCCAGCCGCCCAGAGGGTCCCGCCCGAAACCATCGAGACTGGCCGTCGCGGCCTCCTCCCATGCCAACAGGCTGTAGCCTCCCAGGTCGTCGGGCAGGTCCGCAGCCGAAGGCGCCAGCACTATGGACGGATGCAACTGCCCGAGGACGTCCTCCACGCGAGGCCGGGTCGTCGGCCGGCTGCCATCGACGGCCAGCACCGCCGCCCCAGGGGCCAGCGCTTCGACCAGCACGGTATGCCCGTGATTGCTGCAACTAACTGAAAGTCGGCCTTGCATGCGCTGCTTTTCGATCTGCCGCGCCGGCTCTTCAGCCGCCGCCAGGACCACCGCACAACAGCCCGTCGCCCCCATGATTCGCGCCTGCGGATAACGACTGCGCAAGCTGGCATAGGTGGACTGCTTGCCCGTGAGGACGATCAACCCGTCCCGCCCCTGGAACTGCCTGGCCAGGCTCGCCGAGGGCTGGTCGCTGACGCGCAGCAGCTCCTGCACCTGCAGCAGTCTCGCCAATTCGGCGATCACTGCGCTGGCCTGCGGATAACGGTCATCGCGTACCGACACCGTGGTAGCAATACCCATCAAGGCGAATGGCACGGCGCGGCGAATGGCATGCAGGCAAAAACCGTAGTAAGGCAACAGGCACAGGACCTCCTCGCCGTAGGCCTGGGCCTGCGCCTGGCCCAGGTCCTCCTTGGCGCGGATCAGCGCCCAGCGAAACAACGCCAGCAACTCGCTGTGCAGCACATCGCGCCACATCGCCAGCGACATGCGCGGCTCCGGCAGGCGCCTGGCCAGGGCGTCGAAGTCCTGCTCCTCGAACAGCAGCTCATGCAGGCGCGCCAGGGGCTGCACCGTCTGGAAGTAGGGCCGGTTCATCTTGCACTCCAGGCCTGGCGCTGCAGGACCGAATCCTTGCCGGTGCAGTAATGGGCGCGAATGCCATCCAGGAAACTCCAGGCCAGCGACGGCAGGATCGCCGCCCGCGCCACGGAATCGCGACTCACCTCGCCCCGTGCCAGCAGGTACTGGATATTGCGCGAGGGTCGCAAGTCATGGCCCAGTTCATCATCCAGCTCATCGTGGGCCGCCATGGCCCCCAGCAGCGCGGCGCAACGGGGATTGTTGGCCGAAACCCGGGAATAGAACTTCATGTGGCGATCATCGCCGCGGCATTCGCTCAGGCTTTTTTGCAGGTAGGTCGAACCGATCAGGTAGCCCTTCCAGTCATGGCGCGCCAGGTCGCTGAGGTAACCGACGAAGGCCGCGGTGGTGGGCAGCGGCCGCATCGCCGTAGGCTGCCGGACTCCCAGCTCCCGTAGGCGAGGCTTGAGAATGTCGCAATGGGTCAGCTCGTCCTGCAGGTGCTGCAACAGGTTTTCGCGGATCCGCGCATCCTGGCAGGCAGCAATCGCCGGGCTGACATGGCGGGTGGCCGAGGCCAGGTAATGGAAATTCTCCAGCATGTAGCCAATCACCAGTTCGTCGCTGCACCCCTGGGTCATCTGCTGCCATAAAGGATGGCCGTCCACCGACACCAGCCAATCCGTGGTCATCCGTTCGATGGCCGCGACGCTGTCGGCGCCGACACCCTGGCTGTCGACCAGTTGCTCGTGGATCTGCCCCAGCAGCAGGCAGAACGGCGCGCCGCTGGCGGCCAGTTGTGGCACCCGGTGCCCCAGGGCATAACAGGAAGCGACGATGATGTCCGAAGGGCTGTCATCACCAGAGCGTTCGCCGTTGACCAGGCTCATGACACTGGCCGGCCAAACCGGCAAGCCCTGGAAGATGCCCACCTCCAGCGGCGAATCGCAATCGCGCAGCGGTTGGTCCAGGCCATCCTCGGCGAGCACTTGCGCCGCCGTGACGATGGAACTGGCGCAGCCCTGCTCGAGGGCGGACAACCAGCGGTAGATCATCTCGCTCAGGCTGCACACCGTGTTCAGTACGCTGGCCACCACCGAGGCGGGATGACAGTCCTGGGTGCGGACCGCCTTCTTCCAGTTCTCGGAGTGCCCGTAGTCGAGGTCGGTGGCGAAGTGGCCCAGCACTTTGTTGGTGGCCATGGGGCTCAGCAGGTTATGGCCCACCAGCAGGTCGTGCCAGCCAATCACGGCTTCTTTCTCCACCGAGGAATGCTCCATGAAGCCGGAACAGGCGGCCGACACCAACTCGCCCATGGCCGCGATGTGCCGGGACAGGTGGATCCACTCCAGGGTCGCCGGCAAGGGCCTGGCCAGCCGCACCACGTCGTTCGAGCAACCGATGAGCTCCAGGGCCTCGTTGAAGAACCGCGCGTGATCCCATTCCTCCAGGGCATGCCTGGAGAGCATCAGGGTGATCGGTGACAAGCCGATACCCGGGCTGACGGCAGGGCACATCCGGGAAGCGGCGGCAGCCAGGTAATGCCGGGTTTCCAGGATGTAGGCATGCAACGCGGATTGATCACCCTCGCGGATCTTTCTCCAGATCGGATGGCCATATACGAACTCTTCGGCGGCGGTGTATTGCTCGCCGAGCAACAAGATGAATTCTTCCGCGCTGAAGTGACTGCCCAGTATCGATAAGTTGAGGCTCTGGGCCAGGCGCTCGGTAAAAGAGGCATTGTCGCTCAGCGTCGAGATCGGAGCTTCCAGGCTTCCCAATAACAGCACCGCATGATCGCCATGGGTACTTCGCGCTAAAAATGGAGGGCTACGCAATGGTTCAGATAGATCAACATGATTGTTCCGAGTAGTGATTTCCATTTCTGATCCGCCCTCCAAGACGTTAGCGTCGGTTACTCGACTATGGCTGCCCTAAGTTGCTTGGCAGCCTTCTCCGTACGCTCTACCAGGCCGACCAGGGCCTTGAGGTCTTCTGGCGCCAGCTTGCCGGCCTTGAGCTTGGCCTTGAGCTGGGTAAGTTCTGCATTAGTTGGTTCGGCATGTTCCGCTTTCGCGCTCATGAAAGGACCCTCCAAAGTTGGTCGCAATCCCAGTACAGACCATCTGTACATGGCACCCGCAACACTAGTAGCGGATATAGCTTTAGGCAAACTTGAAAAAAGATAAAACATGCCATTAATCGGCATTATCCCCAACCTGAAATTCTTATCGCCGCAGGCAATTAATAAAAATAAAACCATAGCCAACCACTGTATCGAAACTTGCTTATTTCCAGGCCTGATAATAACTATTGCCAAACTATCAACTTCGGATAGCCCCTCAACACGAGCGGAAACAAGCGATAGCACCTATAACAGTCTTGCAGCCGCCGGACGCTACGAGACCGGCAAGCGCAACCGGAGCACCAAGGAGCATTAACGATGAGAGACATGCTGAACGTGGATTGGTCGAGCATTCCCGCTCCCCAGGATGACGGCGCGGCCCGGCATCTGGCCGGCCGGTACCTGCCACGATTGTCGCTACCCTCGACCACCGGACAGGCAGTGGACCTGTCCGTGCTGCCAGGTCGGACGGTGCTGTATATCTATCCGCGTACCGGCCGGCCGGACCTGCCGCTGCTCGAAGGCTGGGACCAGACCCCCGGGGCCCGTGGCTGCACCCCGCAATCCTGTGCCTTTCGCGATCATGCCCAGGAGCTTGCAGCAGCGGGCGTAGCGCAATTGTTCGGCCTGTCGAGCCAGGACAGCGCCTACCAGCGCGAAGCCGTCGAACGCCTGCACCTGCCCTTCCCGCTGTTGTCCGATGCCGAGGAACACCTGGCCCGGGCCCTGGCCCTGCCACAGTTCGAGCTCAACGGCAGGCGTTTTCTCAAGCGCCTGACCCTGGTGATCGATGGCGGGCGGATCGAGCAAGTGTTCTACCCGGTGTTCCCCCCCGATCAGAATCCGCAACAAGTGCTGGCCTGGCTGTCGTCCCAAAACCGGGCATGAACCGCCAGCCCGGGGGATGACGGCACTGGTCCGTGGGGAATAAGATCAGCCGCAAGAATGCTTCCCGCGTATCCATCTCAGGGTTTGATGAATGTCCCAGTTCCCCAGCATCGATACCGAAGTGCTGCGCACCTTCGTCGCCATCGCCGATGAAGGTGGTTTCACCCGGGCCGGCGAGCGGGTCAACCGTACTCAGTCAGCGGTGAGCATGCAGATGAAACGGCTGGAGGAGGACGTGCTGCAACGCCAGCTGTTCCAGCGTGACGGCCGCCAGGTCAAGCTCACCGCCGAAGGCCAGGTGCTGCTGGGGTATGCCCGGCGCATCCTCAAGCTGCACAGCGAGGTGTTCAATACCCTGCGCGAGCCGCATATGGTGGGCCTGGTGCGCATCGGCACTCCGGATGACTACGTGATGCGCTTCCTGCCGGGCATCCTGTCGCGATTCGCCCAGAGTTACCCGTTGATCCAGATCGAGGTGCATTGCGAATCGTCCAAGCAACTGTTGCAGCACCAGGACCTGGACCTGTCCATCGTCACTCGCGAGCCGGGCAACGAAATCGGCCAGTTGCTGCGCAAGGAGCGTTTCGTCTGGGCCGCGGCCGAGTGCTTCGAGCCCCCGGGGCAAACACCGCTACCCCTGGCGATGTTCAACAGCGACTGCTTCTGCCGGCTGTGGGCCTGCAACGCCCTGGATGCCAGCGGCCTCGACTACCGCATCGCCTACAACAGCTCCAGCCTGTCGGCGATCATGGCGGTGGTCAGCGCGGGGCTGGCGGTCACTGCCCAACTGGAGAGCTTGATCACACCTGACTTGCGCATCCTGGGAGAGGCCGAAGGCCTGCCGTTGCTACCGGAGGCCAGCATCATGCTGGTACGCAACCTCAACCAGCCATCGCCGATCACCGAATGCCTGGCCGAGCATATCGTCGAGGGTTTCAAGTCCTGAGTCCCAGCATCACTGCGCACATCACCAGGAAGGCGCAGAACAATGCGCGCAGCAGGCGCTCGGGCAAGGCATGGGCGACCTTCACGCCCCAACTGATGCTCAGCAAGCCACCGGCCGCCAAGGGCAGGCCCACCAGCCAGTTCACCTGGTGATGCAGACCATAGGTCACCAGGGTCACCCCGGTGCTGGGCAGGGCCAGGGCCAGGGCCAAGCCTTGGGCCACCACCTGGGAGGTGCCGAAGACACTGGTCAGCACCGGGGTGGCCACTACCGCGCTGCCGACCCCGAACAGCCCGCCGAGCGCCCCGGAAGCCGCTCCCAGCGCTCCCAACCAAGGCCAGGAATAGCGCATCGAGGAAGCTGTCGCGGGAACATTGCCGAACAGCCGCAACAGGTTGTAGCCGGACAGGGCCAGGAGGAAAACCACGAAGATGGTGCGCATTTTCTGTGGGTCGATACCCACCGCCCAGATCGAACCGAGCCAGGCGAAGCTGAAGCCCATCAGCGCCAGGGGCAAGGCATGCCGGGCCTCGATACGGTTGTGCTGGTGATAACGCCACAGCGCCAGCATCACGTTCGGCACCACCATCACCAGCGCCGTGCCCTGGGCCAGTTGCTGGTCCAGACCGAACCACACCCCCAGCACAGGGATGGCGATCAACCCGCCACCGATGCCGAACAGGCCCCCGACCGTCCCCAGGGCCGCGCCCAATAGCAGATACATCACTAAATCGATCAAGACCGCTCTCCTCACTCGAGGCTTGCATGCTACGCAGTCACCGCTGGTACGGAAACGCACAGCAACGCACAATGGCTTTGCTGTTTTCGCATAGGCGAGCTGACCATGAATCCCAATACCCTTACTGAACAACTGGGGCTGTTTCTCGATGTACTGGAAGCCGGCAGCTTCTCCGCCGCCGCCCGCCGCCATCCCCTGACCCCTTCGGCAGTGGCCCGGCGTATCGACGGCCTGGAAAAAGCCGTGGGCACCACGCTGTTCATGCGTACCACCCATGCCGTAGTAGCCACCGCGGCCGGCCTGGCATTCGCCGAGCGGGCCCGGCGCATCGTCGCCGAACTGCAACTGGCCAGGGCCGAGGCAGTGTCCTTGAGCCATGCGCCGGAGGGGCTGATCCGCATCGATGCTCCTGCCGCCTTCGGCCGCCGCCACCTGGCCCCGGCCATCGCGGATTTCCTGATGCTGTACCCGGGCCTGGACGTGCAACTGCACTTGATCGACAGCTTCGTCGACATGCAAGGCTCGCATCTGGGCAAGGTCGACCTGGTACTGCGGGCCGGACAGCAGGTGGACACGCGCATGGTGGCCACGACCCTGGCCAGCATCGTGCGGATCGCCTGTGCCAGCCCAGCCTACTTGAAGAGCCGCGGCACCCCGGTCCACCCGGCCGAACTCGACCAGCATGATGGCCTGGACTGGGACGGCCTGGCTCCGTTGTTCGCCTGGCGCTTCGAGCTCGACGGCCAACTGCAGACTCATCGTCCGCGGCGGATCCGTTTCAGTGCCAACAACGCCGAGGCCCTGCTGTCCGGGGCCTTGGCCGGCCTGGGCATCGCCCACCTGCCGACCTGGCTGGCCAGCGAATATCTGCTGCGCGGGGAGCTGGTGCCGCTGTTCTGCAACGGCGGTTTGCCCAAGCCGGAAACCGCCGGCATCTATGCCTTGCGCATGGAGCAGCATCCCAATGCCCGCAGCCGTCTGCTGCTGGAGTACCTCAAGAGCCGGTTCAGCCCTATTCCGCCATGGGACCTGGCCCTGCAGAGCACCATGGGCTGAGCCCTGGCGAAATTCATCTGGCGCATTAAAGATTCGCCCGCTAGATTCAGGACCATCAATGATCAAGGCTTCGACATGACCACCGAACGCACCACCTCGCCCGCCTGCGATCCACTGCTGTTGGACAACCAGTTGTGCTTCGCCCTGCATTCCACCTCTTTGCTGATGACCAAGGTCTACAAACCGCTATTGCAGCGCCTGGGGCTGACTTATCCACAATACCTGGCGATGCTGGTGCTCTGGGAGCGGGATGGGCTGACTGTCGGCGAAATCAGCCAGCGCCTGCTCACCGACCCCGGCTCCCTGACCCCACTGCTCAAGCGCCTGGAGGCCGAGGGCCTGCTCAGCCGTACGCGAAGCCGTGAAGACGAACGGGTGGTGATCCTCCAACTGACCGAACAGGGCCGTGCCCTGCAAGCCCAGGCCCAGGCAATACCACAATGCATCCTCGGCGCCAGCGGCCAGACGGTGGCGCAACTGCGCCAGTTGCAGGAAGACCTGCTGGCCCTGCGCCGTAATCTGCAAGAAAGCCTCTAGCCCTCCGCAGAGCCTACCGGCCCCGCCTAGGGGCTGGTCCTTCGTCAAAAAATATTTTCGTTACTAATCAATCGGTTAGCCATTAAAAGCGCCCTATGGACGGTTTTACACGAAAATTTATCTTGTGCACTAAATATTAGCGCAATATATTTTCCCCAGATTACTTAGCGCACCAATAATTAGCACCTACAAACCAGAACGAGGCTTTCACCATGCAGACTCTCTATACCGCAGTTGCAACCGCCACCGGTGGCCGTGACGGTCGTGCCGTTTCCAGCGACAACATCCTCGACGTCAAGTTGGCCACTCCCAAGGAGCTGGGCGGTGCGGGTGGACAGGCAACCAATCCGGAGCAGCTGTTCGCCGCCGGCTACTCGGCGTGCTTCATCGGCGCCTTGAAGTTCGTGGCCAGCCAGAGCAAGCGCAAGATTCCAGACAACGCCTCGATCACCGCCCATGTCGGCATCGGCCAGATCCCCGGCGGCTTCGGCCTGGACATCGACCTGCACGTCAACCTGCCCGGCCTGGCCCGGGACGAGGCACAAAGCCTGGTAGATGCCGCTCACCAGGTCTGCCCCTACTCCAACGCCACCCGCGGCAATGTCGAGGTTCGCCTGCACGTAAGCGTCTGAAACGACGAATTGCAGGCACAAAAAAGCCCGACTCAAGGTCGGGCTTTTTCATCTACAAGAACGGGCCAGGTTTAAACCTTGGCACGGCCTTTGTAAGAACCGCCTTCGCGGGTATCGATCTCGATCCAGTCGCCGATCTCGATGAAGTCGGCAACGCTCAGCTCTGTGCCGTTCTTCAGTTTGGCAGGCTTCATCACCTTGCCCGAAGTGTCGCCGCGAGCGGAACCTTCGGTGTAGTCGATCTGGCGCACGATGGTGGTCGGCAGGTCAACGGAAACCAGGCGGCCTTCGAAGAACACGGCTTCGCAGACGTCGGTCATGCCTTCTTCGATGAACGGCAGAACGGCTTCGATGTCCTCGGAGTTCAGCTCGTACATGGTGTAGTCGGTGGTGTCCATGAAGGTGTAGGAGTCACCGCTGATGAACGACAGGGTCGCTTCTTTGCGATCCAGGATCACGTCGTCCAGTTTGTCGTCCGCACCGTAAACGGTTTCGGTCTTGTAACCGGTCAGCAGGTTCTTCAGCTTGGTCTTCATGATCGCGCTGTTACGACCGGACTTGGTGAATTCAGCTTTCTGAACCAGCCAAGGATCGTTGTCGATACGGATCACGGTACCGGGTTTGAGTTCTTTACCAGTTTTCATTGCGAATATCCGAATTTGGATGGGATTTACAAAAATCTAGGCCGCGTATCATATCCAATTTAGGTAAAACTGCACCAGCGCCGCAGCAAGATCGGCCTGCAAGCCCTGTTCCAGACACCATTGTTCGGCATGCGCGGCGATTTCCGGCCAGTGTCGCAGCAGTTTTTCCCAGGGATCGGCCATCTGCCCCTCGGTGTTCCAGGCCCGCCACAGGGCCAGCACCGCCGCCCCGGCCTCGGCTGACAGCCCCCGGGTGTAGAGCGCAAGGAACGCCTCGAGCTTGTCCAGGTGGATGTCTTCGTCCTGGCGATAGATGTGCCAGAGCATCGGCCGCCCCGCCCATTGCGCCCGCACGAAAGAGTCTTCGCCCCGTACTGCGTTGAAATCGCAGCACCACAGCAGGTGGTCATAATCTTCCTGGCGGATAAAAGGCAGCACTTGGAGCGTCAGCGATTGCCGGGCCAGCACGCTGCCCACGGCCAAGGAGTCGACGCCCAGCCAGCGTTGCACATCACCGAGGATGCGCCCTTCGGGCACCAATAAATGGGTGGGGCGCCGATCGGCGGCCAGGGCATCCAGCCAGCCGGCCAGGCCGGCATTTTCATAGGCGAACAGCGACATCAACCGGGCATCGCTGGCTGGCACCACCCCAAGCTGGCGAAGGAATGCCGCCTGGGCCTCGAGGTCAGCCTGGAACGCCCGGCGTCGCGCCAGCAGGCCGTTCTCGCGCAGCAGCCCGCCGGTCTGCGCCTGGAATCCCGGGAAGAAGAAGTACTTCTGCACGCCACGAAACTTCACCGAGGGCAGCCCGTGGCAGCCCCCGACCCAGTCCTCGGCGCTCAGGTAATCCAGGTTCAACCACAAGGGCGTCCGTTCACGATCGGCCATGGCTTCCATATAGGCGTGGGGCAACTGGCAGGCGAACGCAGCGATCACCACATCGGCCGCGACTTCACCTGGCCACTGGGCCGGCCAATGCCGGACCTCGACCCCGTCCTGCTGCTGGCGGTCCTTGTCCATGTCGATCTCCGGACAGATCCGCTCGAAGGCGCGCAGGTCATCGACCCACAAGCGCACGGCACAACCATGTTCGGCCACCAACTGCCGGGCCAGACGCCAGGTCACGCCGATATCCCCGTAGTTGTCGACCACGCTGCAAAAAATGTCCCAGGAGGCTTTCATTCCTGTCCCCGATTGGCAAAGGCGCCGATTGTCCGCATAAATGCCCCTGCGCAGAAGAGCCGACCTCGATTAATCTTCGTGCGACAATCAGCTCTCGTTCAACCTTGCCCGCCAGGAGGCAACCATGTCGCACCGTCCGCCCGCCCGCCGCCCATTGCGCATCGGCTTCAATGCCCTGGCGCTCAGCGCCAGTATCGCCCTGGGCCTGTGGCTGGGGTTCCTGGCGATCGCCCTGACCTGCTGGCTGGCCTCGCACTTTCTGTTCAGCCAGCAACTGGCGCCGGTGGCCCAGGCCGTGCAACAGCTGGGCAAACCCGCCGTGGCCGCCCCCGAACAGCCCAACCGCCTGTTCGAGCAATACCAGGAAAACCTGCGCAAGAACGAGGAACTGCAATCCCTGGAGAACGCCCGTAGCAACCCGCGCAACCTGTCCAACCCCAAGTGCCAGTTCTGGCTGCAGCAGGACCAGACCGCGCCGAGCGACAAGAGCCGGGCCAACGTCCTGCAGTTCTGTAATTGACCATGAATAAACAGTCCGTCTACCAACTGATTTTGCAACAGCTCCAGGACGATCTGCTGATCGCCCTGCGAGCGGCGCAAACCGCCTACGAAACCGCAACCCACGAAGAGAGCGTCGCCGAGAACAAGTACGACACCCTGGGGCTTGAAGCCGCGTACCTGGCCGCCGGTCAATCCAGGCGGGTCGAGGAAATCCGCCAGGCCCTGGGGCTCTGGCAGAACCTGGTCTTGCGCCCCGGCGATGCGCAATCGAGCATCCAGGTCGGGAGCCTGCTGGGCCTGGAAGATGAGCGCGGGCGCGAACAGTGGCTGTTCCTCGGGCCCGACGCAGCGGGGCTGAAGGTCCAGGTGGTCGGCCAGATGGTGACGGTGATCACTCCACGCTCGCCCATGGGCCAGGGCCTGCTTGGCAAGTTCGAGGGTGATGAAGTGGAAATCGTGGTGGCCGGCTCTCGGCAACAGTTCACTGTCACCGAGGTGCGCTAGGCCGGCGGGAAATCAGTGGACCGGTAGCTCGACGCCGTCGAACAGCTCTTCCAGTTCTTGCTTGTTATGGCACTGGATGGCCTTGGCCATGACTTCGCGGGTCAGGTGGGGGGCGAACTTCTCGATGAAGTCGCACATGAAGCCCCGCAGGAAGGTACCGCGACGGAAACCGATCTTGGTGATGCTCGACTCGAACAGCTCGCTGGCATCCAGTACCACCAGGTCGCTATCGAGCTTGGTATCCACGGCCATCTTGGCCACGATGCCCACGCCCAGGCCCAGGCGCACATAAGTCTTGATCACGTCGGCGTCGGCGGCGGTGAATACCACCTTGGGCGTCAGGCCGCGATGGCTGAAGGCTTCGTCGAGCTTGGAGCGGCCAGTGAAGCCGAACACGTAGGTCACGATAGGGTATTCGGCCAGGGTCTCGAGGGTCAGCTTCGGCAGCTTGGTCAACGGGTGGCCCTGGGGCACGACCACGCAGCGGTTCCAGCGGTAGCACGGCATCATCACCAGGTCGCCGAACAGCTCCAGCGCCTCGGTGGCGATGGCGAAGTCCACGGTACCGTCGGCAGCCATCTCGGCGATCTGCATGGGCGAGCCCTGGTGCATGTGCAGGGCCACATCCGGGTACTGCTTGATGAAGCTGCTGATCACCGGAGGCAGGGCATAACGCGCCTGGGTGTGGGTGGTAGCGATGGACAGGGTGCCCTTCTTTTCGTTGGAGAATTCCTGGGCGATCTGCTTGATGCTCTCGACCTTGCGCAGGATCTCGCCAGCGGTGTTGATGATTCGCTCGCCCGCCGGGGTCACGCGGGTCAGGTGCTTGCCGCTGCGGGCGAAGACCTCGACACCCAGTTCGTCCTCGAGCAGGCGGATCTGCTTGCTGATACCCGGTTGCGAGGTGTAGAGGCTTTGGGCAGTAGCGGAAACGTTGAGGTCGTGGTGCGCCACTTCCCAGATGTAGCGCAATTGTTGAAGCTTCATATCAATCCCTCAAAGCAGGTAGGCGCCACGGGTATCAGCGACGGTATATAACTATATTAATGGTCAGGAGAATAAATCTAGAACTTTTCTTCAGAATTTTCCATTCCGTCCTCAGGCGTCGCCCTGGCGTCGCCGCTGCACCAGGGGGACCAGGTAAACCGGCACTTTGGCCAGTTGCAAGACCCGCGCGGCGGTGCGGCCCAACGGCGTTTGCGCCCCCACCCCATGGCTGTGACTTCCTACGATCAACAGATCCACCGAGAGTTTCGCCGTCTGCTCGAGTATCACCTGCGAGGGGTCTCCCTGCAGGACACGTACCGACTGGATCAGGGTCAGGTCCTGCATGCCCTCCCCCAGTTCTTCGCGAAAGCTGTCCAGCACCCGCTGCTCGATATTGGCCATCACCGTGTTCAGCCCCTGGCGATGGAACTCGTTCAGCGACTGCTCGTCCAGATAGCTCTGCAATACCGACTCGGCGAACAACCCCATGGGTTCGACGGCGTGCACCACGTGTAGGTCGGCATTGAACGTTCGAGCCAATTCCAGGGCGTGCTGCATCACATAGGGGGCGTACACACCGAGGTCCGTGGCATACAGCATCGAACGAATCATACGACCTCCTCAACTGCCAATCTGGCGGAGATTGATTCAGCTTAGCAGTGCCTGGAGGTGTGCGAGCCCCGGATTCCGGGGGGCTCAGGCCTTGGCTTGGTTACTGATGCCATGGGGCACGTGACCGGTGGCTACCACCTCTCGCGCCAGCTCGCAGTGACCGGCCTGGTCGTCGAAGAACACGTCGGCGGCGAAGGCTTCGAGGAAGGCGGCCTTTTCCAGGCCACCGAGAAAGAGCGACTCGTCGAGGCGGATGTTCCACTCGCGCAAAGTCCGGATCACCCGTTCGTGGGCCGGGGCCGAACGTGCAGTGACCAGTGCCGTGCGAATCGGGCAGGCATCGCCGGGGAACTCGCCCTGGAGCAGGTTGAGCGCCGCCAGGAATCCCTTGAACGGCCCACCTGGCAGAGGCTCGCGGGCCGACTGGCGCTCGCTGGCCTGGAACGCCTCCAGACCGCCGGACTGGTAGATGCGTTCCGACTCATCGGAAAACAATACCGCGTCACCATCGAAGGCAATACGCAGCTCGCCGTTCTCCGCCCTCCGGGTGCCACCGGAAAGAATGGTTGCCGCGGCAAAACCGGCCTCCAGCGCACTGCGCACATCCTCGGCATGGGTGGAAAGAAACAGGTCGCTGCCAAAGGCCGCCAGGTAAGGATAGGGGCTGCGCCCGCCAACGAAGGCAGCCCGGGAAATCCCCAGGCCATAATGCTGGATCGAGTTGAACACTCGCAGGCCCGTGTCGGCGCTGTTGCGTGATACCAGTACCACCTCGACTCGCGCCCGCCCCAGGCTGGCATTCAGGCTCAGGAGCTTCTTGACCAGGGGAAAGGCATCACCGGGTTCGAGGATCTCCTCCTCGTGCTCGATCTGGTATTGCCGGTAGGCCTCCACCCCCTGGGCCAGGTAGACCTTATGGCTGTCACTGAGGTCGAACAGTGCCCGCGAAGAGATCGCTACCACCAGCTTGCCGTCCAGTCCCTTTGCCATATTCGCTCCTAGTTGAGGTGATGGGCCGGCCTCAGGCCGGATGTCGATCGATGAAACCCAGGGCCTGGTACAACGCCCGGATCTTCGGCAGCTCGCAACCCGCTGCCTGCGCGGCAGCCAGCGGAGCAGCGTAGATGGCCCCGAGTTCCAGGGGGCGCCGCTGCAGGAAATCATGGTACATGCTGGGCCAATAGTCGGGCATGAGCTCGGTGGACTTGAACAACTGCTGGGCATAGGCCTCGGGAATGGCGTAGCCGCAGGCCGCAGCTCCCTGCAATACCTCTCGCATCAAATCCTGGATCAACTGCCGGCAGTCCGGGTCGGCCATCAGCGGCGTGGTACTCGCCCGCAGCAGCACCGACAAGCCGTTGTACGGCACGTTCCACACCAGCTTCTGCCAACGCGCCTGCTGCAGGTTGCCCATAGCCTGGGAATCGATCCCGGCTTCACGGAACAACCCGGCCCCCTCCTCGACGATCGCCTGGCGCAGCGCCGGGTCGCCGGCGGGACCGCTGTGATAGCCCAGGTTCACGGCGCCAAGGGCCTGATGCTCGATCTGCCCGGGGCCGGCACGATGGACACAGATGAAGCACAAGCCGCCCAATAGATGCAGCGAGTCGGGCAAAGCACCACGCAGTTGGTCTTCGACACCCAGGCCATTCTGCAACAACAGGACCCTGGCTCCCGGGGCGGCAGCCTGGATGATCGCCGGTGCCAGTTGCAGGTTGCTGGTGGTCTTGGCGCCCACCAGCAGCCAATCGCAAGGCGGCATCTGCTCGGCGCTGGCGTAGGCCTGCACTGGATCGAGGGTCAAGGTGCCATGTACCGCGCTGGTCAAGCGCAGCCCCTGTTCGACGACGGCCGAAAATTCACTGCGCAATAGAAAGTGCACGTCGAAACCGGCACGGGCCAGCAGCACCCCATAAAAACCGCCGATCGCCCCGGTCCCGATAATGCCCACACGCGGCTTGCGAACTGCATCCATCACGGCAACTCCTCTGGTAATCGTTCAAGCGCCTGATCCAGGCCCAGGGCAAGCTCTCCAGCCGTCAGCCGCGATTCTATGCCCCCATGAAACCGAGCATCGCGCACCACGAACAATGCTGGAAGGTGGAACACCTGGTAACGCTCCACCGCGCCGCCATTGTCACCGGCATCGATCCAGCACAGACGATCGACCGGCAAATCCAGCCTGGGTAACTGCTGCCGTGCCCAACGGCAGGCGGAACAGCCGGGGCTGGTGAAGATCACCAGGGAAACCCCCGATAGCCCCAGCAAGGTCTGGTCGACGTCGAAATCGGTCAGCTCCAATTGGGCCACTATACTTCGGGAAACAATGTCAGTTGGACGACACTCGGAGTCTGCGGTCATGGGACGGTTTCTGCCTCATCCTGATGATGTTCCGGTTGAATTGACCCTGCGCAAGCATGCCTGCATTTCGCGCCAGCGGCTGCACACTATCAGCCTCGGCGGCATGGCCTGCAATTACCATCGCGCCTGGCGTCGCGGCACCGCGCTTGAAGTGCACATGCCGACCCTGGGTGAGTATGCCCGCTATAACGGCTATGTGGCCTGGTGCCTGAAGCGCAAGCGTGGCTACCTGGTGGGCATCGCCTTCGTCGACGAACAGACGCTGTTCGGCGCACGCATGAGTGAACAGGTTTGCCAGATCGCTCGCTACTGTCGCCTGCACGAGCCCCAGAGCGAACAGCAATGTATCGAGGCACTGGCCCTGGACTGGGTCGAGCGCCACGCGCAGGATTATTCCGAGGACCGGGTACACCAGGCATTCATACAGCCATAGCCCCATAAAACCGCACCCTGCCCATTGTCGAGCCCCCGGGTAACGCGCTAAGGTTCGGCTCCCCGACGCGCCCAAATCCGCTGTGCTCCGCCGCTCTCGGGGATCGCTGGCGGCCGGCATCCGTGACCTGACGAGTAACACGATGGCTGATTTACCGATCAACGACCTTAACGTCGCCTCCAACGAGACCCTGATCACTCCCGATCAACTCAAGCGAGACATTCCGCTGAGCGACACCGCCTTGCGCACCGTGACCCGCGGTCGCGAAGTGATCCGCAACATCCTCGATGGCACTGATCACCGTCTGTTCATCGTCATCGGGCCTTGCTCGATCCACGATATCAAGGCGGCCCATGAGTACGCCGAACGACTCAAGGCCCTGGCCGCCGAAGTTTCCGACACTCTCTACCTGGTCATGCGGGTGTACTTCGAGAAACCTCGTACCACCGTTGGCTGGAAAGGCCTGATCAACGACCCCTACCTGGACGACTCGTTCAAGATCCAGGATGGCCTGCACATCGGCCGCCAGCTGTTGCTGGACCTGGCTGAAATGGGCCTGCCTACCGCCACCGAAGCCCTGGACCCGATCTCCCCGCAATATCTGCAGGACCTGATCAGCTGGTCGGCCATCGGCGCGCGCACCACCGAATCCCAGACCCACCGCGAGATGGCTTCCGGCCTGTCCTCGGCAGTAGGGTTCAAGAATGGCACCGATGGCGGCCTGACCGTCGCGATCAACGCCCTGCAATCGGTTTCCAGCCCTCACCGCTTCCTGGGGATCAACCCGGAGGGCGGCGTGTCCAT
Organism: Pseudomonas sp. FW507-12TSA; assembly: GCF_058781435.1. Classification (NCBI taxonomy): domain Bacteria; kingdom Pseudomonadati; phylum Pseudomonadota; class Gammaproteobacteria; order Pseudomonadales; family Pseudomonadaceae; genus Pseudomonas; species Pseudomonas sp. FW507-12TSA. The sequence goes on along the minus strand of NZ_JBYSWT010000011.1, from coordinate 42,135 downwards.
CGTCACCACCAAGGGCAACGCCTACGGCCACGTGGTCCTGCGGGGCGGCAACGGCAAGCCGAACTACGATTCGGTCAGCGTCGCGGTCTGCGAACAGGCCTTGAACAAGGCCAAGGTCAAGCCGAACATCATGATCGACTGCAGCCACGCCAACTCCAACAAGGATCCGGCGCTGCAGCCACTGGTGATGGAAAACGTCGCCAACCAGATTCTCGAAGGCAACCAGTCGATCATCGGTTTGATGGTGGAGAGCCACCTGAACTGGGGCTGCCAGGCGATCCCCAAGGACCTGTCGGAGCTGCAATACGGCGTGTCGATCACCGATGCCTGCATCGATTGGGAAAGCACCGAGAAGACCTTGCGCAGCATGCATGCCAAGCTCAAGGATGTCCTGCCGCAACGCAAGCGCAGCTGATTTCGCCAGATACGAAAACGCCGGGCACAAGCCCGGCGTTTTTCATTATCACCCTGTTCAGAGCTTTGCCGCGTGGCGCTGGTGGCGCTCCATATAGCGCTCCACATACGAGCAGGATGGGATCACTGTGTAGCCCATGCGGTCGGCGTACTCCAGGGCCTGCTCGGTCAGCGCCGCAGCGATGCCACGCCCCCGCAGGGCGTTGGGCACGAAGGTGCGGTAGATATCCAGGGTCTGCTTACCCAGGTCCATATAGGTCAGGTAGGCACGATGACCGTCCACATTGGTCTCGAACTGATGACCAACCTGGTCATGGTGGATGGACAACGCCTCGCTCATCACTACTCCTTGCGGGTCTGGAATGCTGACCCCTACCTTACCGATGTTTTTCCGGCGAAGGAACAACTTACGCCACCTCGTGCCTGTCAGGCGCCGAGTAGAATCTTGCACCAAGAGAGCACGTTACAAAATATTAGGCGCCCTTGGCATGAATGCTCAAGCCATACCCGTCACAGACCAGAAAAAAGGACCTGATGGCCGTTTGCCATCCCCGCCTGGCTCTGATTCAAGATACCTGGCAGTGACACATCGCCGGATGCTGAAACTTAAGACGAAGCAGCGCTCTTAAAGTCACCGCCCGTACACATAAAGAGCTTGATCGAGATCTGCACAAAAGTGTCATCGACACAATATAGACCGACTTTAGTCTAGCGCCCGAAACTGCGCCTGGAAAAATTTCGGGATCAATGCTGGCAAACAAGCAGCACTCATGCCCTGCAAGGCCTCTGCGTTGAATATTTTTTATACAGGCGGTTTGTGGAGTTGATCGAAAAAGATTCACCACCTAGAATTTTTTTTGCTTCTTGCGCTACGTCAGTTTACTTACTACAAGTAATGGGTAGTATGTACGCCGGCTATTTCCTCGTTTTGAGGTGATAGCCACTAATAGAAAGTCCTTGAAGGGGAACACGATGAACAACGTTCTGAAATTCTCTGCTCTGGCTCTGGCCGCAGTTCTGGCTACCGGTTGCAGCAGCGTATCCAAAGAAACCGAAGCTCGTCTGACTGCTACTGAAGACGCAGCAGCTCGTGCTCAGGCTCGTGCAGACGAAGCCTATCGTAAAGCTGATGAAGCTCTGGCTGCTGCTCAAAAAGCACAACAGACTGCTGACGAAGCTAACGAGCGCGCTCTGCGTATGCTGGAAAAAGCTAGCCGCAAGTAATAGTCCCTCGGGATTGTTATCGAGCCGATCCAATTTTTTGGGTCGGCTTTTTTATTGCCTGGCTTTTGCCTCGGCAATAAAAAACCCGCCGCAGCCAACAGGCCGCGGCGGGTTCTCTTGAGCCGCTTACTGCGGCATTTCAAAAGGTGTGCTGGACAACGATGTCGCGGGAGCAGTCGTTGGCAAGGCAATCTCTACCGGCAAGCCATCTTCGGCCGCCACTACATCGCGTACCACATCCCAGTTCATACGCAGGTTGTTAGCCAGGTCTTCGCGTTTGAGCAAGGCGTTGATTACCGCAGTGTGCTTGTCGACCACCGAAGGATTGCCTTTATCATCCAATGGCGTATGAGCCTCAAGATAGACTTTGCCGGCACTGATACCGAACTTATAGGGTTCATTGATGATACGCACGGAAGTTCCCACCGGGACCATACCGGCCATTTGCAATACGTTGTTGTTGAGCATGCGGAAACAACCATGGCTGGTGCGCATGCCAATCCCGAACTTCTTGTTCGAACCATGAATCAGGTAGCCGGGCGTGCCCAGGGTGAACTTGAACGGCCCCAGGGGGTTATCCGGCCCGGCCGGCACCACGCCAGGCAACGGATCGCCATCGGCAGCGTGCTCCGCCCTGATCGAGGCAGGCGGCGTCCAGGTCGGGTTCGGCGTCTTGGCGGTGATGCTGGTATGCGCGATCGGCGACCCCCAGCCTTCTCGACCGATCCCCAGCGGGAAGGTGTAGACCACGCTCTGCCCCTTTGGAAAGTAGTACAGCCGATACTCCGCCAGGTTGATCACGATACCTTCGCGCGGCCCCGGGGGCAGGATGAAGCGAGTGGGCAGGATCACCTCGGTGCCCGCACCCGGCAACCAGGGATCGACACCCGGGTTGGCCGCCACCATCTCCAGGTAACCCAGGTCGTTGGCCGTGCCCAGGTCGGCGAAGGTGTCTTCGTACTTGGCCTTGATCACCTGTACCTGGCCGACGATATCTTCGCCGGGAGGAGGCAGGGGGAATTCCAATGCGGCAACAGGGCCAGCCACACACAATGCGGCAAGTGACAGGCAACGGGTGAGGACAGGGAGGCGCGGCAACATCCGGATAATCCTTCGCATGTACAACCAATGAAAGAAACACGATTGTACACCCCGCCCCAAGACTCCGGGAGCCAGGCCGGGGGAGACAAGCGCACATACGCAATCCCTGCCGAAACGACCCGCTAGCGGCCGCCTACAACTCGAAGCGTAGCTCGGGCCAGATCGGCGGAGTGCCACGTTTCTGCGACTCGAGGATCGCCCGGCACAAGGGGCAGAGTCGCTGGTCCTGGAAAATCGTCCTGTCCACGCTCGACCAACGCGGTTGCGCCGGCAACAACGTGCCGCACAAGGTACGGTCGGCGGAACCGCCCAACTCCAGCTGACGCGTCACCAGATGCACCCTGACCTCCTGACAAGCGAACAGGTCAAGCTGTTCATCAGGCTCGATCAGTTGATAGGCAAACAGGGACCAGGCGGGACGCGGCATCGGGGGCTCCAAATCGGGGGCGCAACATTAGCCGAAACACCGCCACTAGAAAAGCGTCAAAGCAGCGGTTTTAGCGTCGGCCAGACATTTTCCAGCAACTTGTCCTGGGCCACTGCCGCCGGGTGCAGACCGTCCGCTTGCATCATCTGCGGGTGACCGCCGACCCCTTCGAGAAAAAACGGCACCAGGGCCACCTTCTTGTCGCTGGCCAGTTGACCATAGACCTTGGCGAAAGCCTGGGTATAACGCACGCCGTAGTTGGGTGGTAGTTGCATGCCCAGAAGCAGCACCTTGGCCCCCGCGGCCTGGGAACTGTCGATCATCGAGGCAAGATTTTGTTGCAATTGCTGGGGGGGCTGGCCTCGCAGGCCGTCATTGCCTCCGAGTTCGAGCACCACCACCTGCGGCTTATGCTCCGCAAGCAGCGCCGGCAGCCGTGCCTGGCCTCCGGCACTGGTATCACCGCTGACCGAGGCATTGATAACCCTGGCGCCGAAACCTTGGTCGTCGAGGCGCTTTTCCAACAGTGCCACCCAGCCCTGGCGGGTATCCAGGCCGAAAGCCGCACTGATACTATCGCCCACGATCAGGACCGTTCCCGCCGCTGCGTTCTGGACCATGCACATCAAGGCCAGGCCGGCACTCAAAAACCATACACGCATCGGATTCTCCATGGGCGCAAGCATTCTCACTGCGCGGAACCTTAGCAAAGTGGTTCCCAGCGCGGAAGGCGAGCTGACTATCCTCCACGAGCTCAGCCTGGAACTCGACCAGGGCGACAGCCTGGCCATCGTCGGTGCCTCGGGCTCCGGCAAGTCCACCCTGCTCGGCTTGCTGGCAGGCCTCGACCTGCCCAGTAGTGGCCAGGTCATCCTCGCCGGCCAGAGCCTCGGCCAACTGGATGAAGATCAGCGGGCCCGCGTCAGGGCCGAGCATGTAGGCTTCGTCTTCCAATCCTTCCAATTGCTCGACAGCCTCAACGCCCTGGAGAACGTCATGCTGCCCATGGAGCTGGATGGCCGCCGCGATGCTCGCGAACGCGCTACCGAGCTACTGCGCCGGGTCGGCCTGGGCCAACGCCTGAGTCACTCGCCGCGCCAGTTGTCAGGTGGAGAGCAGCAACGGGTGGCCATCGCCCGGGCATTCGCCGCCGAACCTGACGTGCTGTTCGCCGACGAACCCACCGGCAACCTCGATAGCCATACCGGAGAGCGTATCAGCGACCTGCTGTTCGAACTCAACAGGGAGAGCGGTACCACCCTGGTGCTGGTGACCCATGATGAGCGCCTGGCCCACCGTTGCCAGCGCCTGATCCGTCTCGAAGCGGGCTCGCTGGTCGCCCCCCTGGAGCCTTGATGGCACGCCTGTCCCTGTTGCGAGTCTTCAGCCTGGCCCTGCGCCAATTGCTGCGTGATTCCCGGGCCGGTGAGCTGCGGGTCCTGTTCTTCGCCTTGCTGGTGGCCGTTGCGGCGAGCACGGCCATTGGCTATTTCGGCGCCCGCCTGAACGGAGCGATGCAGTTGCGGGCCACCGAATTCCTGGGCGCCGACCTGTTGCTCGAAGGCAGCTCGCCAGCACACCCGCAACAGATCGACAGCGGGCGCGCCCTGGGCCTGGAACACGCCAGTATCGTCGAGTTCTCCAGTGTCATCGCCACGGACAACGGTATCCAGCTGTCGAGCATCAAGGCGGTGGACAGCGCCTACCCGTTGCGCGGCCAGCTCAAGAGCGCCGAAGCCCCCTATGCCAGCGAGATACCTGGCGGGACTCCCGGGCCCGGCGAAGCCTGGGTCGAGCCGCGGTTGCTGGCCGCACTTAACTTGAAGATCGGCGATAGCATCGACGTCGGCAGCAAGACCTTGCGCCTGGCCCGGGTCCTGACCTACGAGCCGGATCGTGCCGGCAACTTCTATAGCCTGACGCCCCGTGCGCTGATCAACCTTGATGACCTGCAAGCCACCGGCGTGGTCCAGCCCGGCAGCCGAGTCAGCTACAAGGAGCTCTGGCGCGGCCCTGCACCTGCCTTGGAGGCTTACCGCCAGCAGGTCAAGCCGGGGCTTCAAGCCAACCAGCGACTGCAGGATGCACGCGATGGCAACCAGCAGATCGGCGGCGCACTGGGCAAGGCCGAGCGTTACCTGAACATGGCCAGCCTGGTGGCGGTACTGCTCTCGGGAGTCGCGGTGGCGCTATCGGCCAACCGATTCGCTGCGCGCCGTTTCGATGCCAGCGCCTTGTTGCGTTGCCTGGGGCTATCGCGCCGGGAAACCCTGTTGTTGTTCACGACCCAATTGGCATTGCTCGGTCTGCTGGCCAGCCTCAGTGGCGCATTGCTGGGATGGCTGGCGCAGTTGGTGTTGTTCTACCTGCTGCACGGGCTGCTACCTGCCGATGTTCCTCCGGGAGGCCTGCTGCCGGCCATTGCCGGCATCGGTACCGGGCTGGTGGCCCTGGCCGGCTTCGCCTTGCCGCCCCTGGCAGCGCTGGGCCGCGTGCCGCCCTTGCGGGTCCTGCGTCGCGACCTGCTGCCGATCCCACCCAGCACTTGGCTGATCTATGGGGTCGCGCTGCTGGCCCTGGGTCTGATCATGTGGCGCTTGAGCCTGGATCTGATCCTGACCTTCGCCCTGCTGGGTGGCGGGCTGGTCGCCGCGCTGGCCCTGGGCGGCCTGCTATTGCTGGCGCTGCAGAGCTTGCGCCGGTTGCTGGCTCGCTCCTCCCTGCCTTGGCGCCTGGGCTTGGGCCAGTTGCTGCGCCATCCCCTGGCCGCCGCCGGGCAATCCATGGCGTTCGGCCTGATCCTGCTGTCCATGGCGCTGATCGCCCTGTTGCGGGCAGAACTGCTGGATACCTGGCAAAACCAATTACCGAAAAATGCTCCCAACTACTTCGCCCTGAATATCCTGCCAGCCGACAAGCAAGCCTTCACCGAACGCCTGCTGCAGTTGTCCGCTCCATCCGCGCCCCTGTACCCGGTGGTCCCCGGACGCTTGGTGAGCATCAATGGCGAAGCGGTGCAGCAGATCGTCACCAAGGAGTCCAGTGGCGATCGAGCGGTGCAACGCGACCTGAGCCTGACCTGGTCTGCCGAATTGCCCGCGGGCAACCAAATTACCGCAGGAAGCTGGTGGTCGTCCTCGCCCCAGGCGGATGAGGCACTGCCTGGTGTATCGGTGGAGGCCAAGGTGGCCGAAAGCCTGAAACTGAAACTGGGGGACCAGTTGACCTTTACCGTTGCCGGTGTGAATCGGCAAGCCCGGGTCACCAGCTTGCGCAGCGTCAACTGGGACAACTTCCAGCCGAACTTCTTCATGATCTTCCAACCTGGAACCCTCAAGGACCTACCAGCGACCTACCTCACCAGCTTCTACCTGAGCCCCGGGCAAGACCAGCAAGTGGTGGAGCTGTCGCGGGCCTTCCCGGCAGTGACCATTCTCCAGATCGAGGCCTTGCTGGAGCAATTGCGCAGCATCCTGGCCCAGGTCACCTTGGCGGTGGAGTATGTGCTGCTGTTCGTACTAGCGGCAGGAATGGCGGTACTACTGTCCGGTTTGCAAGCCACTCTCGACGAACGCCTGCGCCAAGGTGCACTACTGCGAGCACTGGGCGCCGAACGACGGCTGCTGGTCAAGGCACGACGGATCGAGTTCGGCCTGCTCGGGGCCATGAGCGGCCTGTTGGCGGCACTGGGTTGCGAACTGGTCAGCCTGGTGCTCTACCGCTTCGCCTTCGACCTGCCCTGGCACCCGCACCCCTGGCTGTTGCTGCTACCGCTGGCTGGTGCGGTGCTGGTGGGGGCAGCCGGGGTGTTCGGCACCCGGCGAGCGCTCAACGCCAGCCCATTGAGCGTTCTGCGCGAGGGATGAGAGCTCGCCGCTGCGGTGGCGAGCCTACTTCTGGTAGTCGATCTGGTTGATCCACCAACAGGTCTCGCCCGCCGGGGTCACGACGATGGCTTCATCTCCCACTTCCTTTTTCAGCAGGGCCCGGGCCATGGGCGAATCAATGGATATGTAGTCCTTGCGCTGGTAGATCTCGTCATAACCCACGATGCGAAAACGCTTGATCTCGGCCGCTTCGTTCTCGACTTCGACCCAAGCGCCGAAGAACACCCGGCCCTCCTGCTCCGGCGCATATCCCACTACCCGCATGTCCTCCAGACGCTTGCGTATGTAGCGCACCCGGCGATCGATTTCCCGCAGCAGTTTCTTGTTGTACTGGTAGTCGGCATTCTCACTCCGGTCCCCCAACGAAGCCGCCCAAGTGACCTTCTGCGTGATTTCCGGGCGATGTTCCCGCCACAGGTAATCCAGTTCCTGCTTGAGAGCCTCGTAACCTTCCTGCGTGATGAGCTTGGTACTCAATTGGCTTGTCATCTCCCAGCCCGGCAGGCTGCTACGTTGTTTGAATGAACCGCAAAGCACAGTCACCAGGGAGCATCGCCGCTCCGCAACTTCCGCCCTATACAACTATCAGATTTGTCCGATTTAGATCTCAGAAAAATCGACCAATCATTTGATCAAGAGGACAAAGCCTCAGACGACACGGCACCTTTTCAGCAGCGCTCTCAGTATCCCACGCCGCTCGCCAGCTGGAGCCCTCCAATTCAAGGACTCTCAAGGTGCCTCTCGATCCGCCGAAAATCAAAGGGAGCCACCGATGGGTAGCATCATCATCGTCGATGACCATCCACTGATCCGCCTGGCGCTCAGGTCGGAACTGGAAACCCGGCAGTACACCATAGTCGGCGAAACCGACAATGGCGCAGACGCCGTGCAACTGGTACGCCAACACAACCCGGACCTGCTGATCCTCGACCTGGGCATTCCCAACCTGGACGGATTTTCGGTCATCGATCACATCAGGTGTATCCAGAAGCCTCTCAAGATCCTGGTGGTCACCGCCAGTGAGTCGAAGAACTACGCCTTGCGCTGCCTTCAGGCCGGAGCTATGGGTTTCCTGAGCAAGACCGAAAACCTCCACGAACTGGGTCATGCCGTCAAAGCCATATTATCCGGCTATATCTACTTTCCCGACGACACCCTCAACCTGATGCAGCAGAACAGCCGTGCCACCGATCGGGAGAGCGTGCTTATTTCCCGTCTCAGCGATCGCGAGATCACGGTCCTGAAACTACTGGCCAATGGGCTGAACAACCAACAGATCGCCGATAACCTGCTGATCAGCCACAAGACCGTCAGCACCTACAAGATTCGGCTATTTAAGCACTTCAACATTTCCAACCTGGTAGCCCTGGCCGAGTTGGCGAAGCGCAATTCGGTGGTGTGAATGACTGCTCGCCAGTCGGACTGGAACCATCGCTGGTGAGCCCTTGGTACCGCCGACCGATACGGGTCCGACTAGAGAGAGGACGCTCAACGACGAACGATCAACCCTTGCCGGGCGACACGGGTCAACTGCTTGATGACTTCAGCGGCGTCATGCGCCTGAGGAGCGGGGATGACCGCCAAGTCGAAATTGTCACTGGCAAAACGAGCCAGGGATTCACCGTCCTCGACAAACTGGATCAGGAACGCCGCCGGTCCCGTGGAACGCCGGGGCCAGCCATCGAGATAACGCAACAAGGTAGGTTGGTGCTGACCGCTGAGGAGGATTTTCGGATTGCGCGGGGAAAGACTCGCCGTGATTGGCGCAAGACGTACAAGGGGGCGTGGTGCATTCATCGTATCGTGTCTCTGCCTCAAGTTTCTGCCGGGCAGGTGAGAGGCAACACCGAACCAGCGCTTTAGCGGTACTTCGAAGCCGGACTGGCTTCTGGCAGCAAGCTTTCGGCTTGCCTGGCGCCCCGCAAGTAGCTGTTTAAATCGGCGCATGAGCAGCATCCTAGAGAAGCTGGCCGGTCAGTGTCAAGATTCCAGCAAGACGAAAAAAGGCCTGCATCGGCAGGCCTTGGGACATTCTTGCAAGCGCTTGATCCGGGACAATCGCAGGAGCTGCGCCCACCCGGATCGAGCGCCAGGATCACTTGGCGATGGTCGCATCCAGCGAGAGTTTGCCGGCCCCTTCGATCAGCACCGCCAGGGTACCGCCCAGCAGCGCCAGGGCGAATTCGTAGCCATTGTTGGCCATGAACAAGCCATTGCTGATATGCACCGAGAAGATCGCCACCACCAGGGTGAAGGTCAGGCCCAGGGCCGCAGGACGGGCCAGCAAACCGATGATCAGCGCCAGGCCGGCGAAGAACTCGGTGCCACCCGACAGCAAGGCCATCAGGTAACCCGGGGCCAGGCCGATGCTTTCCATCCACTGGGCAGTGCCCGCCAGGCCGCCACCGCCGAACCAACCGAAGAGTTTCTGCGAACCGTGGGCCGCGAAGATGATGCCGACAAGGATGCGCACGACGGTCAGGCCATAACCTGCGCGGGTTCCCAGTACATTCTTGATCAAAGTGCTCATGCTGTGTGTCCTGTGTAAGGGGAGAAGTTGGTCGCGATATTAATCAGTTTTAATCATGTTAAAAGCGGAAATACTCCGACATAACAATCAAATTTTTCGATTATTTGCGCGATACAACTTTTCGCTCACGAGGCTCCAGGGAGTCCCGTTCGCGATCAAAGGCCAGATAGTATTTGTTGACACTATTAACATAGCTGACCGCTCCCATCCCCACCTGCTCCATGGCGATGCGCTCCACCTGGAAGAACCACTGGTTCGGGTTCAACCCGCGACGCCTGGCCTCGGTGCGCATGCCCTGGACCCGCTCCGGCCCCATGTTGTAGGCCGCCAGGATGAACGCCATCCGCTCGCGCTCATTGAGCTTGGGGCTGGCGAAGAATTTGCGACGGATCATGGCCAGGTACCTGGCTCCGGCCTGCACATTGCTGTCCACGGATTGGATATTGCTCACGCCCACCCGCTGCGCCGCCGAAGGTGTGATCTGCATCAGCCCGGTGGGACCGCCACCCCCCCTGGCACTGGGCTGAAGTGCCGATTCCTTGAAGGCCAGGGCTGCCAGGTTCAGCCAATCCATGCCCTGTTCCCCGGCATGCTTTTGCAGCACCGGTCGCAACTTCTCCAGGCGCTGGCGATCGGCCCGGGCCAGCGGGTAATGCACCTGGTACTGGCGGCGGTAGATACGCAGGAAGGCCGCATCCTGGTCCGCTGGCGTCTTGTAGGTCTTGAGGAACCGATCGATGCTCGCCCGCAACATCGAGGCATCACGCCGGACGAACCAGTGTTCCTCCCCGGGCTCGCTGATCTTCAGCTGCCGGTCCAGGCGCAACTTGCCGAGGATCTTGCCCCAGCGCTCGGCAATCGGCTGCTCGACTATGGTCAGGTGGAAGATGCCGCCCTGGACCATTTCCAGCACATCTTCCACCGCCAGGCTGGGATCGACCCACTCGACCTTGATCGGAGCCAGCTTGTGCAGGGCCAGCTTCTGGTTGATCTGGCTCACCGCCTCACCGGCAGCGCTGCCGGTGGTGAGGGTCAGGGTCTTGCCGGACAGTTGCTCGACTCGCGTATAACGCCGCTCCCCCTTGATACCCACCAGCAGCAACGGAACGTTACTGGCGATCGGATCGCTGGAGCTGACCGCATGCCCGGGCTGGGCCTCCAGCAACTCCCCTGGGGCCACCAGGTCCCCTTCTCCGCGCTGCAGGGCGCCCAGTAGCTGGTCCTTGGCCTTGGGGATGATCTTCAGGCTGATTTCCTGGCCATCGCGGGCATGGCCATTGAGGTACTGCTCGAAAGCCCGCAGGCGATGATACTCGACCCCGATGGGCTGGCCCTGGACTTCACCGGAGCTGTTGCGGCTCTGGTTGACCAGCACCCGCAGCACCCGACTGCTACGGATTTCCGCCAGGTCGCGGACCTTGCCCTTGGCCTGGACTTCCGGTGGCCCGGCCAGGCGCGCCACCGCCGGCAACGGCAGGAGCAGGGTCAGGCACAGAGCGAGCAAGATCGAGGGTCGGGTCATCCGTTCTCCGCATGGAATACTGTTCAACCCTTCGTCGTTTTCCGGGGTTGATCGCCAGAAACTAAGCGCCGTGGGCGCTGGCAAGGTGCGAAAGACAGCTGAAATGGCCGGTGCGAGCGCTGGGCCATTGCTGTTTGCGACAGCAAGAGACAGCTTCAACTCGTTGTAGTTCTTGGTTTTTCTTATTAAATCCAGAGCTCTGATATGCTTTCCGGCCGCAGGCGGAGATAGCACCATGCAACTCATCGATATCGGCGTCAACCTGACCAATCCCTGTTTTTCCGAAAAACGCCAAGCGGTTCTCGATCGTGCTTATGAAGCCGGTGTCTGCCAATTGATCGTGACCGGAACCAGCGTCGAGGGCAGCGAACAGGCCCTGGACCTGTGCCAACAACTGGATCCCGAGGGCCAGAGGCTGTTCGCCACTGCCGGCCTGCACCCCCACAGCGCCAGCGACTGGAACCCCGACAGCGCCCGGCGCCTGCGAGCCCTGCTGGGCGAATCGCGGATACGGGCGGTGGGCGAATGCGGCCTGGACTTCAACCGGGATTTCTCGCCTCGCCCGCAGCAGGAAAAGGTCCTGGAAGAGCACCTGGCCCTGGCGACCGAGTTGCAACTGCCGGTGTTCCTCCACGAACGCGATGCCAACGAGCGCCTGTTGGCTATCCTGAAAGACTTCCGGGACCGTTTGCCGGCAGCCGTGGTGCATTGTTTCACCGGTGAGCAGCGAGCGCTGTTCAGCTATCTCGACCTGGACCTACATATCGGCATCACCGGCTGGATCTGCGATGAACGCCGGGGGACCCACCTGCATCCGTTGGTACGGGAGATTCCCCGGGGCCGCCTGATGCTGGAGAGCGATGCGCCGTACCTGTTGCCACGCAGCCTGCGGCCGAAACCGAAGAATGGCCAGAATGAACCGGCCTACCTGACCGAGGTGCTGCGTGAAGTGGCCTTGCACCGCCAGGAAACACCGGAGGACCTGGCTCGCCACAGCACAGCCTGCGCCCGGGCGTTCTTCGGCCTGTCAGAAATTGCTTGATGCATATCAAGATTTTTCTTAACGCATAACGGCACAATAATGGCACCTTGCCAATACTATTCCGCTCAATCAGAGAAGACCTTCTATGGGTGCCTGGCTTAGCAATATCTCGCTGAAATACAAATTCTGGGCGGTCAATGCGGTCGCCTTCGTCACTACCTTGTTATTAGTGCTCTACGCCGTGCAGCTGGAACAACAGGCCCGTAGCCAGAGTGCCCAGGCCGCTGCCCAGGCCCAGGCACGCCTGCTCGATGCCTGGCCTGTCGACAAACCACTGCCCAGTGCCGAGAACCTGGTGTTTTTCTCCCGAGGGCAGACACCGGCCCTGAACGACCAGCCCGTCCCCGAGCTGAATGGCGCCAGCGGCTGGGTCGAACTCAACCACCTGCCGCTGTTCGGCGACAACCCGCTGTCAGGCGCTGAGGTCATAGGCCGCGCCGACGGCCGGCAAGTCGCCGTACTGGCCCATGCTCCCAGCTTCGCCCAGGTGTTCGGCGATCGCTTCACCAACTACGCAGTCGCGGTGTTCATCCTGATGTTCGCCATGCTCTGCGCTTCGCAGTTGCTGATCCGCTTTCTTCTCAGCCAGCTCAACACCCTCAAGGACGTGATGCTGCACGTTGAAAAGACCGGCGATTTATCCGCCCGGGTACCGCTGTCCTGCAAGGACGAAGTGGGCCAGATGGCCAGCGCCTTCAACGCCATGCAAGCCGGCTACCAGCGGGTGGTGAACACAGTGGCCAATACCGCGCGCCAGCTTGACCAGGGTGCCGCACGCTTGGCATCGAGCATGAACGACGTGCGCCACGGCATGCTCGGCCAGCAAAGCGAAACCGACCAGGCGGCGACGGCGATCAATGAAATGTCCGCCACCGTCTACCACATCGCCCAGCATGCCGGGGCGACCCGGGACCTGTCGCAAACCGCCGATGCCCTGGCCGGTTCCGGGCATGAGGTGGTAGGCCGGGTGCAGAAGTCCATCGCCGGGTTGTCCAACGGCGTGCAGCAGACCGCCGAGATGATCCAGAAGCTGGCCGAGGACAGCCAGAAGATCAACGGCGTGGTCAACGTTATCCACAGCATCGCCGAACAGACCAACCTGCTGGCGCTCAACGCCGCCATCGAGGCCGCACGGGCTGGCGAGATGGGCCGCGGCTTCGCCGTGGTGGCCGACGAAGTACGTAACCTGGCCAAGCGCGTGCAGACCTCCACCGATGAAATCACCAGCATGGTCTCCGCCCTGCAGGCAGGCACCCGAGACGCCGTGGACTTCATGCAGGAAAGCTCGTTCAAGGCCGATGATTGCGTGCAGCAGGCCCAGGAGGCCGGCGAAGCCCTGGCGGAAATCACCGGTGCCGTGGCGCAGATGCGCGAAAGCAATACCCAGATCGCCGTCGCGGCGGAACAGCAGAGCCAAGTGGCCGAAGAAATGAACCGGGCGGTGGTGAGCATCCGTGACGTCACCGAAAACACCGTGCAGCAGACCGTGGCCTCCGCCACGACCAGCAGCGAGCTGGCCACCCTGGCCGGCGAACTGAGCAAGGCCATCGGCCAGCTCAAGCTCTGAGCGACAAGACCTGCCAAAGGGGGCGAGCTGCTCGCCCCCGCCTCTACGCCTCCACGCCTCCACGCCTGCGCTATCGAGACGATAGCCAGCCTTGATTCGTCGCCGTGCGGCTCGCGCCCTATCCTTGGTCCATGAGTTTCCAGACACTAAGGATGAGCATCATGGGCCAACGCCACCCCAACCTCCCCGCCTGGCAATGGCGGGTCTACCCGAACAGCCACCAGCATCCGACCAACCTGGTGCTGCACCTGATCGCCGTGCCACTGTTCATCGTCGGTTTCCTGCTGATTGCCTCGGGAGTGTTTTCCCTGAGCTTGCTGAGCCTGGCCATCGGCGTGATCGGCATCCTCGCGGCCCTGGGCCTGCAACGCCACGGCCATAGCCTCGAAACCCAGGCCAGCGAGCCTTTCACCGATCGCCAGGACGCGGTCCAGCGCTTGCTGGTGGAGCAGTTCGTGACCTTTCCCCGCTTCGTCGTGAGCGGCGCCTGGTGGCGTGCCTGGTTGCAACGCCACCGGCACTGACGGCCACTGGGGCTCAGCCGAAAATGGTCACCGTCTGCCGGCTCAGGGCGACCAGCCGCCCATCGGCACTCCACAGTGCGGCAGCGGCATGCCCATAGCCGTCGCGGGCATGCTCGATCTCCACCCGATACTTGCACCAGTCCAGGGTGTCCAGCTCCAGCAGCGGCTGGACGAATTCGATGGTCCAGGTCAGGGTGCTGCCGGCGGCGGGCTTGGTCAGGTGCGGCAACAACGCCGGCGGCCAGGCATCCACCAGGGCCAGGATATGCGCTTCGGTCACCGGCTCTTCCTTGACGTCGCCCCGCAGACGCACCCAGCCCCCCATGTCCCGTGAGCGATTGCCGGTGAACGGCATGCCGCCGATGCTCCAGCGCATCGCCAGGTGGCGCATGAATTCCGGGGTCACACCCGGGATATAGGGCAGCTCCTGGCAATCGTCCCAGTGCTTCATTTCGGGTGCCGGCAAGGCCTCGACACTCACCACCGACTCCCGCGAGGCGCCGAAGCTGCCCTGCACCAACGTCACGACCTGGCCTTCCTGCATCACCCGCCCCAGGACCTGGCTGACCGCCTTGCCCTCACGTAGCACATCCACTTCGAAACTCACCGGCACCTCGGGAGCCACAGGACCGACGAAGGTCACCGCCAGGGAGCGCACCGGGCGGTCCGCCGGGACCTTGGCGCGCATCGCCTCGTACTGCAGGGCCACCACCAGACCGCCGAAGCTGGCCCGCCCCTGGGCCCATTGCGCCGGAATGGTCAGGGCCTCGGGCTGCTTGCGAACCGCTTCGAGCAAATCATAGAAACGCATGAAAACCTCTACAGGAAATGAATGAACCCAAGGATCTTAACCAGCGAGCCAAGGCTCTACAGCAACCATTCCGGCCAAAGCAGCGGACAGATAGGCCGCTGGCCGATGCTCAATGACCGAAGCAATCGCCGTACAGCTTGTCCAGCATGCGGTCGGCACGCGCCTCGGCCTTGAGCATGGTGCGCCGCCAGGTAGCCACGCAAGGCAGCAGGTCCGGCTGCTGCTCGGCCTGGGCCAGCCATTGCCAACAGTCATGCCAATCACCCAGCGCCGCCTGGGCGGCCTTGAGCCGCTTGATGGCCGGGCCAGGCAAACGGTCCAGTTCAGGATAGGACTCGGCGGCATAACGCACCCGCTTGATCAGCAAGCGCAGGCGATGGCGGTCGTGGGCCGGATCCTCCAGTGCCTGGCCCAGGGCCTGCCACTGCTTGCCCAGGCGCTTCTCGATGCGCGGGCGCAAGCCGCCCAGCAACTCCTGGCGCTGGGCGGCCCTGAGAAATCGCGGGAATGCATCCAGCACCATGGCCAGGCGCGCCAGCTCAGGCCCCGCCGCCACGGCAGGATACTCCTGGGCCAGCAGTACAGTGCGGCGGTCGCCGGCGGCATGCTGGCCATGCTGATGCAGGTAGGCCGCCAGGACTTCGCGATCCCGGATCGGCGTGGTCACGCGCCCTACTTGCGCACCGGCCTGCTCCAGCTGCTCGACTCCCGGCAAGCCGCGCAACGGCCGCAACAGGCTGCGCAAGCGCCGTACCCCGACACGCAGGTCATGCAGCGCCTCGGCGTCCGTCGCGGCTGCCAGGCGCGCCTGGCAGGCCAGCAAGTTCACGTCCAGGCTCAGGATCCGAGCCACCAATCGATCAACCAGGGCAGACATCAAGGATTCCCCAACACAACTCAACCAACCCGGTGCCGTCTCGTCCGGCCCCGGAATGAAATCGCGGGCCGGTGACCGGCATTACGTCCGGCCCGCGGCCCGCGATCTTCGATTTTGCCGGCTTAGCGTAGCGCTTGTCGCCTTTCAACGTCCGGCACGTGATTCGCGAATATAGAAACGCGCCTTCTCGGCCTTGTTGGTGCAGCCTTCGAAGGCTTCGAACTGCTGCTGGGTCTTGGCGCCCGTCAGCAGCGACAGCGCCTTGGAGTAGCTCACGGTGCCGGCGAAACCCTCGGCCTTGGCCAGGTCCAGCTCACGCCAGGCGGCATCCAGCTGGGTACCGCAGCTGTCACGGTAGGCGGTCTTGCCTGCGCAACCGGTCAGAACCAATGCAATCAGGGGCAAGCAGATCCAGGCTTTCATCAATGACACCTCAAGAATGGGAATACAGTCGTACGGGTTAAGACGGTGGCGGTGAAGAAAAGTGCCAAGGCCACCTCCAGGAAAATATAGCCGCAGGCGCCGTGGCGCGAGGCTCGACGTCAGTCCGCGACGCCGTGCCGAGGCGCATTCCCGGGCCAGCCGCGATTGAACCTCGGGGCGCTAAGGGTGCATTGTGGCAGCCTGCTTGGCGAAAGGACGAATCATGAAAAAACGTGTCGCACTGGTCCTCGGTTCGGGAGGTGCCCGTGGGTACGCCCATATCGGGGTCATCGAGGAAATCGAAAAACGCGGTTACGAGATTGCCTGCATCGCCGGCTGCTCGATGGGGGCGGTGGTGGGCGGCATCTATGCGGCAGGCAAACTCGACCAGTACCGGGAATGGATCGAGAGCCTGGACTATCTGGATGTGCTGCGCCTGGTGGATGTGAGCTTCCGCCTGGGGGCGATTCGCGGCGAGAAGGTCTTCGGCCAGATTCGCAAGATCGTCGGTGACATCAACATCGAGGACCTGCGCATCCCCTACACCGCAGTGGCGACCGACCTGACCAACCAACAGGAAATCTGGTTCCAGGAAGGCTGCCTGCACCAGGCCATGCGCGCCTCGGCGGCGATCCCCAGCCTGTTCACCCCGGTGATGCAGGGCAATCGCATGCTGGTGGATGGCGGCCTGCTCAACCCGCTGCCGATCGTTCCGGTGGTGTCCAGCCACTGCGACCTGATCATCGCGGTCAATCTCAACTCCACCAACCAGCGGCACTATCAGTTGCCGGTGATCCAGCGCCCCCCAGCCTTCAAGAGCCGCTTCGACAGCCTGATCAACTCGCTGGGCTCGCGCCTGCCATTCCGGCGCAAGCAGGCCGAGCAACTGTTGCTGCTGGAGCAAGAGGCGTTCAGGAGCGATGCGGCGCAGATCAATCCCTGGGTCGAAGGCGCCGAACCTGAGTCCCAGCAGCCCGCCGCGGCCCCGGAAACCGACGGTGCCCCAAGGTCGGCCAGCGGCTCGTTCATCGTCGATAACGTCGGCCCCGCCTCGCTGCTGGACCTGGTCAACCAGAGCTTCGAGGTCATGCAGACCTCCCTGGCCCAGTACAAGATCGCCGGCTACCCGCCGGATATCCTGGTGAACGTACCCAAGCGGGTGTGCCGCTTCTTCGAGTTCTACAAGGCGCCGGAACTGATCGCCCTGGGTCGGGAAATCGCCAGCGACACCCTCGACCGCTACGAACAGGAGCAGCCCTAGCTCAAGCCTCCCCCGCCAGCAGGCGATAACCGACCCCGGCCTCGGTGACGATGAAACGCGGCCGGGTCGGATCGTCTGCCAGCTTCTGGCGCAAGTGCCCGACCACGATCCGCAGGTAATGGCTGTCTTCGGTATGGGTCGGCCCCCAGATGTCCTTGAGCAGTTGCTGCTGGGTGATCACCCGCCCCGGGTGGCGAGCCAGCTGGGCCAGCACCGCATATTCCTTGCGTGTCAGGGCTACTTCCACGCCTTCGAGCAACACCCGGCGGTACGCCAGGTCGACCGTCAAGGGCCCCACCTGCAACGCCGCTTCCTGGACTTCTCCGGACGGGGCCTGGCGCAACAGGGCGCGTATGCGAGCCAGGAACTCCTGGATGCCGAATGGCTTGGTGACATAGTCGTTGGCCCCACCGTCCAGGGCTTCGACCTTCTGCAACTCGCTGGCCCGCACCGAGAGCACCAGCACCGGTACCGCCGACCACTCGCGAAACTCGCGCAGCACCTGCTGGCCATCCATGTCCGGCAGCCCCAGGTCAAGCACCAGCAGGTCCGGCTTGTTCAACGCCGCCTGGGCCAGGCCCTCGGTACCGGTGCCGGCTTCAATCACTTTGTATCCTTGGGACGCCAGGCTGATGCGCAGGAATTTGCGGATCTGCGGCTCGTCGTCGATGACCAGGATGGTCGCGGTCCGGCTCATGGGTTCAGTTCAAGACAAATAAGAGACAAGAGAGTAGCGCAACGCCAATCTCCTCCAGAGGGCTTTTGCAGGAGCCCTCGCCCCTGCCGCCAAGCGCGTCACAGCTCACCCTCAAGCTCCGGCTGAGCCTGCAAGGGCAGGTACAGGGTGATGCAGGTACCCCGCCCGTCGATGCCATCGGCGACACTGATGTGCCCGCCATGGGCACCCACCATGCCCTTGCAGATCGCCAATCCCAGGCCCGTACCCTGGCCGCCCCGATCGCCCCTGGCGGCGGTGTAGAACATGTCGAAGATCTTCGCCCGCTCCTCCTCGGGAATACCCGGCCCCTCGTCGCTCACAGCGAAACTCAGCTCCTGCTCGTCGGCGTGAACCGCCAGGTGCAGGCGGCCATGGACCGGGGAAAAACGCGCCGCATTCTCCAGCACATTGACCAGGGCCTGTTCGATCAGCGCCGCGTGCACATACAGCAGCGGCAGATCCCGGGGCAACTGCGTACTGACCTGTAATGGCGCCAGCACCACCCGCAGGCGATTGAGCGCGCTGCCGACGATATCCGCCGGGGTGACCCAGTCGCGGGCCAGCTTCAAGGCGCCATGGCCAAGGCGGGTCATGTCCAGCAGGTTCTGGATGTACCGATCCAGGCGCTCGGCCTCATCCCGGGTACCCTCCAGCAGTTCCTGGCGATCCTCCAGGGGAATCGCCTCGCCCAAGGCCAGCAGGCTATCGATGCTGCCGCGCATCGACGTCAGCGGAGTGCGCAAGTCGTGGGACACCGAGGCCAGCAAGGCGCTGCGCAGTTGCTCGGTTTCGCCGTGCAAGCGCGCCGCCTCCAGGTCCTCGGCCAGGCGCGCCCGGGCCAGGGCCTGGGCCAACGGCTGGCTGAGCGCGGTGAGCAAGCGCCGACGTTGATCACTGAAGATCGCGCCCTCCCTGGGGCACACCCCCAACAAGCCCAAGGGGCCGTCATCCACCGACAGCGGCCACCACCACCAACGGCCAAAAGGCAGGGTCCCGGTGCCCAACCCCGCAGGTTGATCGTGCTGCCAGGCCCAATCGGCCGCGGCTCGCTCGGCTTCGGAGAGTTGCTGCGTGCCACCGCTCTCGACCTTCCAGGCACCTTGCTCATCGCGGTTGAACAAACAGATACGCAACTCCTCGCGCCCGTTCAGGTGCTGGATCGCAGCGCTGATCACCGCCTGCCGATCGGTAGCAGCCGTGAGTTTGCGCGACAGGTCCAGCAGCTCGCCGGTTTCCTCCTGGGTATCGCGCAGTGCCTGCAATTGCCGGCGCTGGCGGGCCGCGAGATTACCCGTGAGCGCAGCCATCAGCAGGAAGAACAGCAGGGTCAGCACGTCTTCTTCGCGCTGGATGGAAAGAGAGAAGTTCGGCGGGATGAACAGGAAGTCGTAACTCAGGAACGACAGCGCGGCGCAGGCCAGGGCCGGCCCCAGGCTGCTGCGCACCGCCACCAGCAGCACTGCGGCGAGAAACACCAGGGAGATGTTCGGCAGCGCCAGGATTCCGGCCACGCCCCAGGCCAGGGCACTGGCCAACAAAGTCGCCAACAGCGCCAGGGCATAGTCGAACCACATCAGCGGATGCTTGACCCGCAACCTCGGCTGGCTAGGCAATGGCTCGCTGTCCAGGACATTGATTTCCAGGCCATCGGCGTTGCGCAGCAAACGTGCCGCCAGCCCGCCGCCGAACCAGCGCCGGCGCCAGCGACGGCTCGACTGCCCCACCAGCAACAGGCTGGCCCGGCGCTCGGTAGCGTGCTGGATCAGGGTCTTGGCCACCTCGCCCGCCCGCAGCAGGACCACCTCCCCGCCCAGGCGCTCGGCCAGTTGCTGGGCCGCCTGCAGACGCAAGCGCGACTGTTCGTCGCCAAGACGGCCGTTATCCACATGCACCAGGCTCCAGGGCAAATACCGACGCTGCGCAACCCGGCTGGCATGGCGCACCAGGCGTTCGGCCTGGAGATCACCGTCGACGCCCACCAACAGCCGCCCGCGCACCGCCGGTGCCGCTTGCCCGAGGCGGCGATAACCCTGGGCCAGGTCGTTGTCCACCTGGGCCGCCGCGGTCTGCATCGCCAACTCACGCAGGGCCGTGAGGTTGGTCTGGCTGAAGAAGGCATCGATAGCCGCCCGCGCCTGCTCCGGCACATAGACCTTGCCATCGCGCAGGCGCTCCAGCAGCTCCCGGGGCGGAAGGTCCACCAGTTGCAGCTCATAGGCCTCCTGCAGTACCCAGTCGGGCAAGGTCTCGCGGACCTGGACCCCGGTGATGCCGCGCACCTGGTCATTGAGGCTCTCCAGGTGCTGGACGTTGACCGTGGTGAACACGTCGATGCCCGCCGCCAGCAGCTCCTGGATATCCTGCCAGCGCTTGGCATGGCGGCTGCCCGGGGCGTTGCTGTGGGCCAATTCGTCCACCAGCGCCAGCTTGGGCCGGGCCTTGAGCAGGCCGTCCAGGTCCATCTCCTCCAGCAGCACCCCACGATACTCCGAGCGCAGCAGGGGCTGTTGCGGCAAGCCGCCCAGCAGTGCCTCGGTCTCGGCCCGGCCGTGGGTCTGCACCACCCCGGCCAGGACCTTGACGCCCTGGCGCATCTGAGTGTGGGCGGCCTGGAGCATGGCGTAGGTCTTGCCGACCCCCGGCGCGGCGCCGAGAAAGACCTTGAGCCGGCCACGCCCGTCCCGGGGCAGCTCGGCAAGCAGCGCGTCGGCGCGACCGGAATCACTCATGGGGCATCTCTCTGCGACAAGACAATAGGTTTCAATCGTCACTCCTTGGGGCTCGAGCATCGCAAAAGCCCCTTTCGGGGCTTTTCCAGGCTCGCCAGATTACAGCCGCTCCAGGGCCAGGTTCAGGGCCAGTACGTTGACCACCGGCGGGCCGATCAGCGGCCGTTCGGTGTGCTCTGCCACCAAGGCTCGTAGCCGGTCGGCTGGCAGGTTGCGTGCCGCTGCAACTCGCGCCAGTTGATAGTCAATCGCCTGCGGTGGCAAGTGCGGATCCAGGCCGCTGCCGGAAGTGGTCAGTAACGCCAGGGGCACCGGGCCCTGCCCGGGCACCAAGAGCTTGTTGGCATCCTCGATCACCCGGGTCGCCAGCGCCGGATTGCTCGGTGCCAGGTTGCTGGCCCCGCTGGCCACGGTGGCAAAGGCACCTGCGGAGGGGCGCGGGTGGAACCAGGCATCGCCGGCAAAGCCCTGGGCGATCAGGGCCGAGCCCCGCACCTTGCCGCTGTCATCGCGGACCAGGCTGCCATTGGCCTGGTCCGCGAACGCGACCTGGGCCACTCCAGTGACCACCAGCGGATAGGCCACGCCGGTGATCAGGGTCATCAACACGATCAGGCTCAAGGCCGGACGCAATACGCTAGACATTTTTCAATCCTCGATGGGTCAATCCCGGCCGCCTACACCAGGTGGGCGGCGGTCAGCAGCAGGTCGATCAGCTTGATCCCGGCAAAGGGCACCACGATGCCGCCCAGGCCGTAGATCAGCAGGTTGCGCCGCAGCAGGTGGGCGGCACTGGCGGCCTGCACCCGCACACCGCGCAAGGCCAGGGGAATCAGCACCACGATGATCAGCGCGTTGAACACGATCGCCGAGAGAATCGCGCTCTGCGGGCTGGCCAGGTGCATGATGTTGAGCACGCCCAGCTGTGGATAAATCGCCGCGAACAAGGCCGGCAGGATGGCAAAGTACTTGGCCACGTCATTGGCGATGGAAAAGGTGGTCAGGGCGCCACGGGTCACCAACAGTTCCTTGCCGATCTGCACCACGTCCAGCAGCTTGGTCGGATCGCTGTCCAGGTCGACCATGTTGGCCGCCTCGCGAGCGGCCTGGGTGCCGTCGTTCATGGCCATGCCGACATCGGCCTGGGCCAGCGCCGGGGCATCGTTGGCACCGTCGCCGCACATGGCCACCAGGCGTCCGTCGTTTTGCTCGTGACGGATGCGCGCCAGCTTCTTCTCCGGCGTGGCCTCGGCCAGCACATCGTCGACCCCGGCTTCGGCGGCGATGGCGGCGGCAGTCAGCGGGTTGTCGCCGGTGACCATCACGGTGCGGATCCCCAGTTTGCGCAACTCGGCGAAACGCTCGCGGATACCGGGCTTGACCACGTCCTTGAGGTGAATCGCGCCCAGCAACCGGCCTGCGGCGCAGACCAGCAGCGGAGTGCCGCCGCTCTGGGCGATCTTGTCGATCTCGCGGGCCAGTGCCGGAGCCAGGTCATCGCGCTTGAGGCCAACGAAATCCAGCACCGAGTCCACTGCCCCCTTGCGATAGGCCTGGCCGCGATAGTCGACCCCGGACAGCCGGGTCTCTGCGCTGAAAGGCACGGCCACCAGCAGTTCGCTGCCCGGCTCGGGCTGTGGATAAAGTTCGCGCAGGTATTCGACGATGGACTTGCCTTCGGCCGTGTCGTCGGCCAGGGATGCCAGCAAGGCGGCCTCGGCCATGTCCCCGGCGCTGATGCCCGGGGCCGGGTGGATGGCGCTGCACCGGCGATTGCCGAAGGTGATGGTGCCGGTCTTGTCCAGCATCAACACATGCACGTCCCCGGCGGCTTCCACCGCCCGCCCGGACTTGGCGATGACATTCAGGCGCACCAGGCGGTCCATGCCGGCGATGCCGATGGCCGACAACAGGCCGCCGATGGTGGTCGGGATCAGCGTCACCAGCAGCGCCACCAGGAACACCAGCGGCAAGCTGCCATTGGCGAAATGGGCGAACGGCTGCAGGGTCACCACCACCAGCAGGAAGATCAGGGTCAGGCCGATCAACAGGATGTCCAGGGCCACTTCATTGGGGGTTTTCTGGCGCTTGGCGCCTTCCACCAGGGCGATCATGCGGTCCAGGGTCGACTCCCCGGGATTGCTGGTGATACGCACCAGCAACCAGTCGGACACCAGGCGGGTGTTGCCGGTCACCGCCGAGCGATCGCCACCGGACTCGCGGATCACCGGCGCCGACTCCCCGGTGATCGCCGCTTCGTTGACCGCGGCGATGCCTTCGATCACTTCACCGTCGCCCGGGATCATTTCCCCGGCATCGACCCGCACCACATCGCCTTTGCGCAGGTTGGCCGCTGGCACCAGCTGGAAGCTGCCATCAGCCCCCCGGCGCCGGGCGCTCAGGCCCTCGCTGCCGGCCTTGAGGCTGTCGGCACGAGCCTTGCCACGCCCTTCGGCCAGGGCCTCGGCGAAGTTGGCGAACAATACGGTGAACCACAGCCACAGGGCGATCTGCGCGGCGACGAAAGTCGGCACCGCGGTGTTGGGCACCAAGCACAGCACAGTGGTGAGGATCGCGGTCAGCTCCACCACCAGCATCACC
This sequence comes from Pseudomonas sp. FW507-12TSA, assembly GCF_058781435.1. Classification (NCBI taxonomy): domain Bacteria; kingdom Pseudomonadati; phylum Pseudomonadota; class Gammaproteobacteria; order Pseudomonadales; family Pseudomonadaceae; genus Pseudomonas; species Pseudomonas sp. FW507-12TSA. The sequence goes on along the minus strand of NZ_JBYSWT010000011.1, from coordinate 18,477 downwards.
GGCGAGCGCTGCAGTTGCCGTGGGTCGAGCTTGACGAAAGCCTGGACAAGTGCCGGGCGCCACAGGGCGGACAGGCTGGTGGCCGACGACGGCGCAGGAGAATGCTTGGCCTTGGCCGCCGCATCGGCGACCTTGTTCGAGGCGGGAACATGCATATTCATCATCGGATCCTCAGAAGCCCATGCTCAGTTGTTCGGCGACTGGCCCCAGCGCCAGGGTCGGCAGGAACGTCAAGCCACCTACCAGCAAGATGGTCATGGTCAGCAAGGCCACGAACAGTGGGCCATGGGTGGGAAAGCTGTTCTGGCCTACAGGCGCGGTTTTTTTCAGGGCCAGGCTGCCAGCCAGCGCCAGCACCGGCAGGATGTAGCCAAAGCGACCGATCAGCATGCCCAGGCCCAGCATCAGGTTATGAAACGGGGTGTTGGCGCTGAAACCACCGAATGCCGAACCGTTGTTGGCGCTGGCCGAGGTGTAGGCGTACAGCAGTTGGCTGAAGCCGTGGGGCCCAGGGTTGCTGATCGCTCCTGCCGGTCCTGGCAAGCTGGCGGCCAGCGCACCCAGCACCAGCACGCCGATGGGCATGACCATCAGGATCAATACCAGCAGTTGCACCTCCCTGGCCTGGAGCTTCTTGCCCAGGTATTCAGGCGTGCGCCCGATCATCAAGCCGGCCAGGAATACTGCGATCAGCACGTTGAGCAGCATGCCGTAGAGCCCGGCGCCGACGCCGCCGAAGATCACCTCGCCCATCATCATGTTGATCAGCGCCACCATGCCGCTCAGCGGGTTGAGGCTGTCGTGCATGCCGTTGACCGAACCGTTGGAAGCGGCGGTGGTGGTCACCGACCACAGCACCGTGGCCGTGGTACCGAAGCGCGTCTCCTTGCCTTCCAGCGGCGCTGCCTGCTCCACGGCCGGGTTGGCCAGTGCCGGGTTGGGTTGGTATTCGGCCCACAGCGAGGTGGCGCCGCCAATCAGGAACAGCGCCAGCATGCAGGCGATGATGGCCCGGCTCTGGCGCATGTCCTTGACGTAATGGCCAAAGGTGAAGACCAGCGCCACCGGGATCAGGATGATCGATACCAGTTCGAACAGGTTGCTCCAGGCCGTGGGGTTCTCGAACGGATGCGCCGAGTTGACCCCGAAGAAGCCACCGCCGTTGGTGCCCAGTTGCTTGATGGCGATCTGGCTGGCCGCTGGCCCCAGGGGAATCACCTGGTCGTGACCTTGCACGGTCAGGGCGTCCACATAGTGAGCGAACGTCTGCGGCACGCCCTGCCAGACCAGCAGCAAGGCCAGCAGCAGGCACAGCGGCAACAGGCCGTAGAGGGTGGCACGGGTCATGTCGGCCCAGAAGTTGCCCAGGGTGCGTACCGAGCGCCGGCCGATACCCCGGCACAGGGCCACCAGCACCGCCAGCCCGATGGCCGCGCTGACGAAGTTCTGTACCGTCAGGCCGGCCATCTGGCTGAAGTAGCTCAGGGACGCCTCGCCGCTGTAGGCCTGCCAGTTGGTGTTGGTCATGAAGCTGACCGCGGTGTTGAAGGCCAGGGTCCACTCCTGCCCCGGCAGGTGTTGCGGGTTGAGGGGCAAGTGGTCCTGGAACACCAGGATGAGGAACAACAGGGCGAACCCGGCGAGGTTGAACGCCAGCAAGGCCAGGCTGTACTTCTGCCAGCTCTGCTCCAGCTGGGGATCGACCCCGGCGATGCGGTAGCACACACGCTCCACCGGCCCCAGGATCGGGGTCAGCCAGGTACGCTGGCCCTCCATCACTTTGTAGTAGAAGCGTCCCAGCCGGGGTGCGGGCACCAGCACCAGCGCGAAGAAGGCGAGGATCAGCCAATAGTCATAACTGTGCATCAGCGTCGCTCCTAGTTCCGATTCGCGCACAACAGTGCAATCAGCAGGTAAACGAACAGGCCCACCGCCAGCAGCAACGACACCGCGTCCAGTATGTTCATGGAATGTCTCCGAGGTACGGCGATCGCCGCGAATGGCGACATTGTCCGCAGGCTGCCTGTAAAGGAACGAGAGCGAGGGGGTGGGTGGGCCATAAAGAAAGCGTAAAGACTCACGCCATGGCCGCTCTGACCCGGGTGAGGGACGCTAGGCCCTTGCCCCAAAGCGAGGCTGCCAAGCGCACCGGATTGCAACGCCCAAGACGGGCCGCGGTCGGGGAATATCCTCGATACGACGGTTTTCCGAACTTTGCGACGCCCCGTGGCCGCCTGGCACGACCGCTGCAACGCCCTGTCCCGGACCTTTCCAATCGTTCAGGACGCTATCGATGAACACAAGACTCAAGCCCACCCTGGGCACGCTGCATCTCTGGGGGATCGCTGTCGGCCTGGTGATTTCCGGGGAGTATTTCGGCTGGAGCTATGGCTGGGGCGTGGCCGGGACCCTGGGGTTCCTGGTGACCTCGCTGCTGGTCGCCTGCATGTATGCCTGCTTTATATTCAGCTTCACCGAACTGACCACCGCGATTCCCCACGCCGGAGGCCCTTTTGCCTACAGCCGTCGGGCCTTCGGCGAAAAAGGCGGGCTGATCGCCGGGCTGGCGACCCTGATCGAGTTCGTCTTCGCCCCACCGGCCATCGCCCTGGCCATCGGTGCCTACTTGAACGTGCAGTTTCCGACGCTGGACCCCAAGCACGCCGCAGTGGCGGCCTATGTCGTCTTCATGGGCCTGAACATTCTCGGGGTGAAGCTGGCGGCAACCTTCGAACTGGTGGTCTGCGTCCTGGCAGTCCTGGAACTGCTGGTATTCATGGGCGTGGTGGCCCCGGCGTTCAGCTTCAGCCACTTCGCCGCCAATGGCTGGGCCGGCACGGATCAGTTCGGTAGCGCAGCAGTTGCCGGCATGTTCGCGGCGATCCCCTTCGCCATCTGGTTCTTCCTGGCCATCGAGGGCGCGGCCATGGCTGCCGAGGAGGCCAAGGACCCCAGGCGCACCATCCCCCGGGCCTACATCAGCGGCATCCTGACCCTGGTGGTGCTGGCCCTGGGCGTGATGATCTTCGCAGGTGGCGTGGGTGACTGGCGCAGTTTGGCGAACATCAACGACCCGCTGCCCCAGGCCATGAAGGCGGTGGTCGGCGATAACTCCGGCTGGCTGCACATGCTGGTGTGGATCGGCCTGTTCGGCCTGGTAGCCAGCTTCCACGGGATCATCCTCGGCTACTCGCGGCAGTTCTTCGCCCTGGCCCGCGCCGGCTACCTGCCCCCCTCCCTGGCCGGGCTGTCGCGGTTCCAGACCCCGCACCGGGCGATCATCGCCGGTGGACTGGTGGGCATCGCCGCGATCTACAGCGATGGCCTGGTCAACCTCGGTGGGCTGAGCCTCACCGCAGCCATGATCACTATGGCCGTGTTCGGCGCCATCGTGATGTACATCATGAGCATGCTCAGCCTGTTCCGGCTACGCCGGACCGAGCCCGGCCTGCCACGCAGCTTCCGCGCTCCCGGTTATCCGCTGGTCCCGGCCCTGGCACTGCTGCTGGCCGTGGTGTGCCTGGTGGCCATGGCCTGGTTCAATACGCTGATCGGCGTGGTCTTCCTCGGCCTCATGGGGCTGGGCTTCATCTACTTCCAGTGCACCGCGCAGTCGCGGGCCAATGCGCCGGCCGATGCCATGCTCACCGGACTCTAGAGACGCTGCCGACCAGGCCGATCAGGCATACAATGGAACCCCTGCAAAACGTTTTGACTCAAAGCGTTACAAGCCGCTGCGGAGCGAACCTCGCTTCCGGCAGACGGCCTCATCAAGGAGAGCCCTATGCCCTGGTATGCCTGGTTGATTCTGGTGGTCGCTATCGGTTCGATCGTGGGTGGCCTGATGCTGCTACGCGATACCGCCAGCAAGGTGGAACTTACCGAAGAACAGCGCCGACGTGTGGCCGAACGCAATGCCGAAGCGGACGCCAGGGACGCTCGCGACCGGTGAGCCCATGGCCCCCTGCGCCTTTGGTGCAGGGGGCCATGGGCTCAACTTTCCCACTCGGGCTTGGCGATCTGCAAACCATGCAGGCCCTGGTAGGCCGCCCGTTCAGGCGAGTTCCAGCCCTCGAGTAACGCTGGCTCCAGGCGATAGACCTCGACCCCCAATGGCCGGCATACGCTGAGCGGGTCCTGCGCCTGTGGCCCCCACATCGGCAGGGACAAATCCCCGCCAGGGCAGGTCGACAAGGCGCAGAGCAGGTCGATTTCGGCAAAGAACTCCAGGTAATCGCCCTTGCCCGCCGGGCAGGCCTTCATGAAGTACAGGTCGTCGTGGTTCAGCCCTGTGCACTGGAAGATGTTCAGCACATCATGCACGTCGAACTCAGTCAGGCCGTGGGGCAGCACCGCCCGCGTCAGATTGGAATGGCAGTGGTGGTGAAAATCCTCGCCGGTGAGCATCCGGTTCACATAGGGATCGCAGCGGGTTCCCAGCAAGTCATGCAGGCGCCCGCCATGCTCATCGATACCGTAATCGGCCAGGCTGTCATCGGTGATGGTCACCAGCGGCCGCAGGAACGGCAGGTTCGACCAGAGCCGATCGTGAGTACTGACATGCGCTCCCTGCAACTGCCGGGTTCGGGCCGCCCATAAGCGCTCGCGCGGATCGTGGGCGTTCCAGACGTTGAAATCGCCCACCTGCGGACCATGGGGCGTGGTGACCCGGAACACATGACCGGCTGGCACCTTCCAGGCACGTCCCGTGCGGATCGGCACCTCGAAACTCTCGATCAACATGCGCTGGCCAGGGTTGGCCCGAATGCGCTCGTAGAAGGCCGTGTCCACTTGCAACGCCGAGCCCTTGCTGACCTGGTAGGCCGCGGGATAGTCCTTGTACATCGCTATGCTCCTCGTTCAATGACGCAAGGATGGATCGAACATGTTCAGCAACAGGCGCTCGGAATCATCCAGGTAACACGCCATGGCCGTTCCGGCCGACGCCGTGTCGCCGTCGGCCAGCCATCCATGGATCTGCCGGTCGCGCTCCAGCCAGGGGGCTTGGAACAGCGCCTCGTCTGGCGCGGTGCAAAACACCAGTCGCAGCTGCGCCACCACATTGGTGAAGAACTCGTCCAGCAATGGTGAGTCCAGCAACGCCACCACATGCTGGTGGAACACCAGGCCATGGGTACCGACGGCGCGCCAGTCCTCTCGGTCCCTGGCCAGTTCGGCCGCCTCGATAGCATCGAGCATATGGCCCGACTGGCACTCGCGCAGCGGCCTGGCGCTGGCGATTGCCTGTAACTCCAGGGTTCGACGCACCCTGAACAGATCGCGCAGATCGTCCCTTTCCAAGCGGCGGACCATCACTCCCTTGTGGCGCACATAACGTGTCAATCCCTCCTGCCCGAGGCAATGCAACGCCTCGCGGATGGTGTTGCGCGAGGCGTTGTAGCTACCGGCCAGTTCGTTCTCCACCAGGGGCATGCCGGGCAAAAGACGACCGCCGATGATGTCCGCACGCAGTTCCAGGCGAATCTGATCCGCCAGGGATAAACCAACGTTCATGAAAAGGCCTCGGCATTGTTCAACAATGGATGAGTGATCAGTAACCACTTATCGTGCCAACTCCCCTGACTGTGCTTGGCATGAAAACCTGTCGCCAAGCTGTAGCAGCCAGCCAAAGCAGGTGCAGAAGTGGATGTGATCTGCTGAACCCTGGTTAAAATAGTGGCCTTGTTGCGGAGGTTTCCCAGATGCGTTATTCAACAGACCACAAAGCCCAGACCCATAAACGCATCATCAAGGAAGCCTCGGAGCGATTTCGTCGCGACGGTATAGGGGCAACAGGCTTGCAACCCCTGATGAAAGCCCTGGGCCTCACCCATGGCGGCTTCTACTCCCACTTCAGCTCCAAGGACGAACTGGTGGAAGAAGCACTCTGCTCTGCCGCCCAGGACCTCGATGCTCATTGCGCCAAGCTGTTCGCCCAGGAACATCCCCTGCAGGCATTCATCGACAACTACCTCTCCGAATGGCACCAGGAGTCACCACACCTGGGCTGTCCGCTCCCGACCATGAGCTCGGAGCTCGGCCAGCGCGGCCAACCCAGCGCCACCACCGACGCGGTGCTCAAGGCCAGGCTCGCGCAAGTGGAAGCGACCCTGGAAGGCGAAGACAAGGCCAAGCGCAGCCTGATGATCATGTCGACTCTGGCAGGTGCGCTGATGTTGTCGCGCAGTGTGGAAAATCCACAACTGGCTGCGCAGATACTTGAAGTGGTACGCGAAGGCTTGAAGGAACAGGAGCGGTAACGGCAACCGCTCCGTTGCGTGCTTATTTGTAACGGGCTGCCGCGCTGCTGCGTGAGAGGTTGGGGGCCAGGGCCAAACGCGCCGCCACCATGGCCTGCCAATCCGCGGCATCGGGCAGCGACGGCAGGGTAATCAATTCCCGTTGGTCGAAACCACTCAAGGCCGCATCGACCATCTCCCCCGCATCCATCACCATTTCTGCCGGGATAACCGATACATCAAAGCCCGCGCGCTGCCAGATTTCGGTACGAGTGACCCCGGGCAGGACGGCCTGGACCTGGACCCCGGTGTCTTTCAGTTCTGCCTGCAGGGATTGGCTCAGGCTCAATACATAAGCCTTGGTGGCGCTGTAGGTCGCGTTGAAACGTTCCGGCAGCAGGGCCACCACGGAGGCGATATTGATGATCGCTCCTCGCCCCGCCGCAGAAAAGTTGGCGGCTGCGGCGCTCGCCAAACGGGTCAGAGCCACCACATTGAGCTGGATCATCTGCTCCATCTGATCCAGGTCAGCAGCAGCCAGGGGGCCATCGGCCGCGACTCCGGCATTGTTCAGCAATAGGCTGATGTCCCGGTCATTGCGCAAGCGACGCTCCACCTCAAGCAGATCCCTCCTGGAGGTCAAGTCGGATTTCAAGACCTCGACCTGCACCGAATGGCTGGCTTGCAGAGTATTAGCCGCGACATGCAGACACTCCTCATCCCGGGCCACCAGCAACAAGTCAAAGCCTCGCGCCGCCAAGCGCTCGGCATAGACCGCGCCAATACCGGATGAAGCTCCCGTGATCAAGGCCTTGCCTTGGGAACGAACCGAACTCATAGCTGCACTCCTGACGATGAATGAACCTGATGGGCATTCGCGATCTTGCAAGGTTGGCGAATTAAATATTACACATATAATATTTCCATTATTTCATGGAAAAAATCTACCTCGCCGATGAAGATTCGACCTCGAGGCCATCCCTTCTGAAGGCGAAGGCCGATCAATGATCGGCTTTCGTCTTGAACGGGGCGCCTCAGTTGACCTGGAGCTTGTCTCGGTTGCGCTCGAGGATGGCCTTGCCGATGCCCTTGACCTCCAGCAGCTCATCCACTGAAGCGAAGGGACCGTTTGCCTCACGATAACTGACTATCGCCCTGGCCTTGGCCTCGCCTATGCCAAGCAGTTCGCGCTGCAAGAGGGTGGCATCGGCAGTGTTGATGTCTAGCCTGGTTGAATTGGAGGTGGAATGCTCTACCACTTCGGTGGCGGCTTCCTGCACCTTGGCGATCGGTGCTGCCTGGGTGGCAAGCGAAAAACTGGCCAAGGCTGCGAAGAACAGGGAGGAGAAATAAGGGATACGCATAATGACACTCCATGACATCAGTAAGGAAAGCAGCTTTCCGAAGCTGCCTTCCAAACCTAGGAGATACAGGGAGCAAGTCAAAAGCGGGAAAGTTACCGCTTGTGTAGAGTCAGGGTTTGAGTCGTCGCTGCTGATAAACCCAATCGACAATTTCGCCGTCCGGCGTGTAGCCACTGACTGTCTCGCGCAGCAACTGCCGAACCCGCGAATAATCATCACAATCAAGCGCAGCAAGGAGTTCATCGAGCTTGACCTTGAGTACATCCCAAGCCAGGTAATCCTCGTTGGCACTCATGATCATCGGGTGCTGAGTGGCCACTACGTTGTCACCGATCAGCAACTCTTCGTAAAGCTTTTCACCAGGGCGCAAACCGGTGAACTCAATAGCAATATCTCCATGGGGGTTCTTTTCCGAACGAACACTCAACCCGGAAAGATGGATCATCTTCTCTGCCAGTTCGACGATTCTTACCGGTTCGCCCATATCCAGCACGAAAACATCCCCACCCTGCCCCATCGAGCCGGCCTGGATAACCAACTGGGCGGCTTCCGGAATAGTCATGAAATAGCGGGTGATCTTCGGGTGGGTAACCGTCAACGGCCCGCCTGACTTGATCTGTTTATGGAACAGCGGGATGACCGAACCCGAGGAGCCCAGAACATTGCCGAAACGGACCATGGTGAACCGGGTTTTATTGACCCGTGAAATCTTCGATGAGTCGTTGAACAGTACGGGGGCCAGTTCCTTGCTCAGCGCTTGCAAGGTGAGTTCCGCCAGGCGCTTGGTACTACCCATCACATTGGTTGGCCGGACGGCTTTGTCGGTGGAAACCAGCACGAAATTGGCGACCCCCGATTGCAACGCGGCCTGGGCAGTATTGAGGGTGCCCATGACATTGTTGAGCACACCTTCGGCGATGTTGTGCTCGACCATCGGAACATGCTTGTAGGCCGCGGCGTGATAGACCGTATCGACACTCCAAGTGCTCATCACGCTCAAAAGCTTTTCATAGTTGCGCACCGAGCCCAGGATCGGCAGCAATTTCACCACTAGGGACTCCCGGGACAGGCGCTGCTCCAACTCTGCCAAGATGTTGTAGAGGTTGAACTCGCTATGATCCAACAGTATCAGGGTGATCGGACGTAGACTCAGGATCTGCCGGCACAGCTCGGAGCCAATGGACCCGCCCGCCCCCGTCACCAGAACCGTTTGTCCCTTGATGCAATGAGCCAGCAAATCATCCTGTGCAGGAACGGCGTCTCGGCCGAGTAGATCGGCAATATCCACCTCCTGGATATCGTCGACCTTTACCCGACCACTAGCCAGGTCCATGAACCCCGGCACGCTCCTGACATGGAGGGGGAAGCCTTCCAGGAACCCCAATATCTCCCGACGCCGGCTACGGTTGGAAGAGGGAATGGCCAGCAGGATTTCTTCCGCGCCAGTCTCGTCGATCATCTGCTGGAGGTGCTTTGGCTTGTATACCTGCAGTCCGGCAATGACCCGATCAGCGATACTGCCATCATCGTCGATAAACGCCACCGGCCGCATCATGCGCCCCAGGCGCAACGCCGCGACCAGTTGGTTACCCGCTGCTCCGGCCCCATAAACTGCCACCTTGGGCAAACCATCGTCTCGGTTGGTAAAAGGTACATGCTGGCTAGCGACAAACCAGTCACCGAGGAAATATTGACGCATGGCCAGCCGCAGGCCCCCAATCATCACTAGACTCAACCACCAGTAGTTGAACACGATTGAACGAGGTACAACGGTTTGGTGGTTACTATAAAGGTAAACAACCAGGGCTAGGATCAAGGACGAAAGGCTGACGGCCTTTACGATTGAAATTAATGCATCGTTACCGAAATAACGCATTACAGCACGATACATTCCGAATCTTATAAACAGGGGAATAGCAATAACTGGCGCACTGAGGAAAAGCCAGAGATGGACGATGAACGGATTGTTCAAATCGTCGAAGCCCAATCGGACGAAGAAAGCCATCCACAGTGCGCCCCAGATCAGGAAAAGATCGGTCGCAACTTGGATAATACGTTTTTTCCGGCGCGAGAGACCTAATAAAAATTTTCTTATTCTGGCCATCACCTCTTCAACCCCTCCCTTTTTTAGCCACAACAGAAGTCAAATATGACAATATTTGAAAACTGGACTGCATTGATAATTTCATAAACATCAGCAGTCGTTCCCCGAGTCTCCGGCACGAAACTTGAGAGCGAGGAGCAACAGAGGTACATAGGCCAAAACAATACCCCAAATACCATCAAGTCCAAATAAACCAACTGCAACCGCTATTGGCAACAACCAGAATACATTTATTGCTAACACAGCCAGTGTCACAGGCAAGTGCCTGCCAAACCGCCGAGAAGCAAATTGGTAGGCGTGACTACGGTGAGCTTCATAGACTTTATCGCCCCGCAGCAAACGTCGAATCAGGGTAAAAGTCGAATCGACAATAAATACCGCAAGTAATATCAGCCATACCCAAAGGAACCGCGGAGAGCTCCAGGCTGCCTGTATTGAAAAAATCCCAAGCGTTATACCCAGGAATCCACTACCCGCATCCCCCATGAAAACTCGTGCGGGAGGGAAATTCCAGTAAAGAAACCCCAAAACGGCCATCGCTAATAACAACGGAGGCCAGATCATTGACTGGTTTCCGCTCAGCCAGTAGATCAGACAGGCTCCCAGACAGACGGAGACAGCCTCGACACTCGCAATTCCGTCAATTCCATCCATAAAGTTATAGAGGTTGAGCATCCAGACCAAGTAGAACGCAGCAAGAACATGACCGAGGTACCCCAGCTTGAACTCGACTCCCAGAACATGCAACGGAGGTAATCCATTCATCCAGTACATTGCCCACGCAGCAGCCAAAAAATGCGCCAACAGGCGCCAACGAGCTGCGATATGGCCATGATCATCCAGGAAACCAACCACCGCAGTAAAAATCCCCGCCCCCAGTAGTGGCCAGATAAAACTCCACGGAATCAAACCAGTAGCTGTCAAAACAGGCAAAGCAAAAACAAAACTGAGAACAATTGCCACTCCACCACCTCGGGGAGTCGGCAACGAATGAGAGCTACGTCCATTCGGAACATCAACCAAGCTACGCGCCAAAGCATAACGGCGAACAGCCCAAGTGAGTAAAACCGAGGCCCCGGCAGTCGCCAGGAAAAATAACCAAATTGCCATCTACTATCCAATTCCTGAAACTAAAAAGAGAAGGCCGGATGCCAGAGCCACCTCTTAGAAACTAAAGAAGGTCATGACCGGTCATGATACCTCTGTTTCTGTTCAATCACGCAACGTCAGAAAGTATTTGGCCGTCTCGTTGAGAGCTGAATCAACAGTTATGGGCGGCGTCCATCCGAGCAGCTTCTGTGTTTTGCTGATATCGACCTGTAGGGAACCACATAGACGGTGAGAGAGTGATTTTTTTCCAAGCAGAGCTGCCCCCCCAGAGAGGATCCAGACAGGCACAGGTATCAAACGAACGGGAACCTTCAATGCCCTTGCCATCCGGCGTAAAAGCTCAGTGGTAGAAAGATCCTCGCCGTCACTGACCAGGAATATCTGATTTGCTGCCGCCGGGTGCTCAATGCAAACCCTGATCAGGTCAACCAGATTACCCAAGGCCACTAGGCTACGTTTATTACCAATGGCACCGAAGGGTAATGGCACTCCCTTCTGCAACCACCGCATCATTGCCAGGAAGTTAGCCTTCACGCCAGGTCCATACACTAATGGAGGGCGAATAATGACGACCTCTAAGCCTGTCTGCTCTGCTATCTTAAGCAAACCCTGTTCCGCCTCCATCTTGGAAATTCCATAATGATCAAGAGGCATTGGCTGTGCGTCTGCAAAATAAGGTGCAGCCGTAGCTGTTCCTTCACCGTTCACCTTGATAGAACTTATGAATATAAAGCGACGAACGCCGGCGGAAGCTGCCTGTCGAGCCAGGTTGAGTGTTCCCTCAACATTTACTCTACGAAACTCAGTCAGCGGATCTGAGGAAGTCTCATTCATTACATGAACTCTGGCTGCAGCATGGATCACCACACTGCATCCAGGTAAAAACGAGTTCCAATCAGTAGTTCCGATTATTTCAGTAACCTGACAAAGCGCAACTGTCCCTGGAAGCTCCACTGGTGGCTGACGAAAAACAGCAGCTAACTGAAAATCAGTACTTCTAGAAAACTGATCTATGATCGATCGCCCCAGAAAACCAGACGCTCCTGTTAGTAGAATCTTGGCCATAGACACCTCTCCGCTGATTTAACAGAACTAAGCTGGAAAACTCATATTTAAAAATTCAAATATGAGTTTTTCAATCTCGAATGGCACCCCTCGCATGCCTGCTTCGCATGCGGGTTATTCGAGCTCCAGCTTTCTTTAGCTTACCTTGCTGGCACGCGTCCGCCCATTAATGTAAGAAAAAATTGATATTGTACATACAAAACAAGACCAGTATACATACCTAAAGTCACCAGCAGGAATGATCGGTATATATGTCAGAACATATGAAAGCCCTGAAACAGGAAGAAGCCAGAACAAAGTGCCTTTAAACGCCGAGTCAAACCAAAATAGAAACGCAATACACGTCAGCAAAACCATCCAGACATATGGTTTGAATAGTCCAGGGAAAAGCTTCTTGAATCCAACAACGTATTTTCTGAAAAATTTCTCCTGAGCAGACTCCGAACGAATACCTGAATCAAGTTCATACGACGGCTTAACTACGCGAAAATTCACTCTCATAATATACTGACTGCCAAGGTGAACGAACAAGCTGAGAAAAAGCCGAGAGCCTATAGGCAACATAAGTAGGGTAATTATCAAAAACGCTCTTAACCCAAGAGAGTTTCAACTCTTGATAATTATTTATCGTTACTTCCTTAAATCGATCTCCATCAATGCAGAATGCAGCGCCAACCTTGTTTTCATTCAAATATTCACATGATGCAATTGTAGAAATTTCATCCTGCGTCAAGAAATCTAGTGAGACATCCACCCCTCTCAGTTTTAAAGCAACCACATCATCGAACATTACATAACTAACAGAGTTTGACTTTTTTGCTCCTATAGCAGAATTAACAAGAAATGTAATTACGAAAAACCCGAAAGTCGCCACCATCATGAATGCCAAAATATTTTTGACACTCTTCTTTTTAAAAATTTGGCCGGCCAAAAATGGAAACAAGAAAAAAGCAGCTCCCAACGAATTGCTCCGTACGAGCATGCCATATACAAACAAGGCCAAAACTATAAACGCAACACTCAAGGGAAACCGTTCACGAGATCTATAGCATAAACAAAGAGCAATTGCCGCGCCCCAAGAATAGGCCATCCCAACATCTTTCCAAATAACAAACTCAAAATTCAAAACCCAAGGCAACGCAGGAATCAGTAAAAATAGAAACCCATGTTTATATCCCTCTTCAAGAGTCCATTTAAACAAGAAAAGAGCAGTGCTCCACAGCAGTAAAAGATGAAAGCAAAGCATAACACCAGGACCATCAGCAACGTTCAGCAGCCTCCCCCCAGACAAATGCCATTACGGGCGGCTGCCAATCCGAGTAATCGGCCATCCTTGCCTGTCGCAACTGATCCAGGCTATCCCACGTCATTGCTCCAGGATAAAAGGAAAAAAGGCAAATAGCGAAAACAATATCGATGCAACTGTAAAAAAAATTAGAAAAATTAAACTTCATTATTCAATCCATTAATAGAGCAGAACAGCCAGATTTTCTCTTGATCGCCAGACACTAATAACTTTCTATTACACAAGAAGCGCAGACCTTCAGCAAAGCTTTCAATTATAAAATCACCTACCCAGTGCCCGTATCGGCTGCCTACTTAAAACAACATCAAGACATGCATTGCTGCCTTATTAAAGATACATATTAAAAACATCACGACTCAATAAATACCAAGAAAAACCATGATCACCAAAAAAATACGGTCACGAAATCTACGGCGCACTTCATTAAAATTAAAAACAAGGAAATCACGTGATATATCCCCTCTTTCAACCAAATCTCCAGGCAAGCTCTGAACATTAGGCCAAATCAATTTGGCGATTTTTGAAACTTCATTGCGATACCAGCCAGTACGTAACAATGACAAGCGCGCCTTAATAGCCCTCAAGCCGTTATTGGCACCTACCTGATTAGCCTCGTGCTGGCGATATAATATCTTCGGCACCGGATCTATGAACCAAACTAATCCTACCGATCTGAACCACGCATAAACCAGCCAATCATGTAGGGAAACGACATTGGCGTCCTGCCAATTCTCAATTAGAAATTTTTTGAACCTAAGAGCTTCGGAAACTTTTAGTACATAACCACACCCAGGACCAGCAGCCTCAAAAAGATAATCATACTTGCGCTGCCTTTGTGCTTTATCTAAAAGCAACTTTCGCCCCCCGGGCCAAAAGGCTGTAACATTGCAAGAATAAGCAGAAGCAGTAGACGAGGAAATTTTTTTGTGAGCCGTAGACAGTTTATCTAGAAGCCAAACATCATCCTGATCAGCAAACGAAACATAATCAAATTTTGAAAAATCTACGTCTCGAATCAATCTGAAGAAATTCTTGGCTGCGCCTCCAAACTTTTCGCCTACAGGCAGGACAATTAATCTATCATCATGAGCTGACACAGCTTTAAACCAATCCTCAGTTCCATCCGAGGAGGGGTCTATGCTTATAAAAATTGTTACCCGAACATCAACTTGAGAAAGTATGCTTTCTACCTGAGACTGAAGCCACCGAATCCCGTTATATGCTGCAAGCAAAACAGCAAAACTAGGAACCTTCTTGATATCGTTCATTTCTTATATTTTCTAATTTTAGAAAAAAACAACCTCAACGGATACTTCAATATTTCACACGTTGTGGCTGCAATAAAAAAAGCTCTACTAATATTTCCTTCCGCCCTCAAAGCCTTAAGGACGTCAAGATAGCCCTTATGCATAAGCCTTAATGACCCAGAGAGGCCCGATTCTCCAACTGGCGCCTTAAAACCCGCAGCTAGAGCTTCAGTTAGCATATAAACGTGTCCATTGGACATGTTCTCATACCAGCACTTGTAATCATCCACTCTACGATAGCGCTCATCAAAAAGTATAAAATCTTCTCTCTTGGCCATTACGGTAGGGGTAAAAAATGGATTGCCCCACATAAATTCGCGCTTCATGACCAAGCGATTACTTAAGGACACTTCCTTAATGAATGAGCGACTTGAAATATCGAATAGATAGCCATGTCCAGATAGAAATGCTTCATTCTTCTCCATGAATTCATATTGAGTCTTTATTTTTTCTGGGTGCCAAATATCATCTGAATCCAAGAAAGCGATATATTTACAAGTAGCATTCTTTATGGCTATATTTCTTGCATATGCAGCACCCTGATTTTTCTTTAAAAAAATCAAACGAATATTAATCAGAGCCTTGTAGCCAGAGACTATATCAACAAGCTCTTCCACACTAACACTGCAGTCATCTACAATTATAATCTCCTCAACACACAAAGTCTGTGCAATAACAGAGTCGATGCTACGCCCTATTGTATCGGCTGCATTATAATGAGGTAGGATTACAGAGACCGAAGACTTCATGTCATGCCCCTAGAAACTTTTCTAACACAGTAAAGCTTATATCAAACACAAAAAATAAAAACCCATACAAATAAATCACAAAGATGGAAGCTTTAGCTTTACAGGATGCTCATGCAAATATTTTTTTAGCGCCCTGCTACCATCAAGACTAGTATCAAGAGCGTCGATTACACTAATACTCTTCTTGATATACCTGGACTTTAAACGAGTGACAATACGGGACATTCCCCAGTAAAACTCAGATCCAACAGCAACCATTAACTGCGAAACAACCCTAACTCTTCCAAATGAACGAAAAGCCTCACATAGGGCGTATTTCGTTTCACTGCTCGAGGATGGAAAGTAAATAAAACACTTGAGAAAAAGCCGACCAAAATTAGGAGTTCCTTGAAATTTTGGATTATTTTCTTGAACTTTCTCAAGAGCTTTTAGCAGGGAATAAGACCAAACGGTAGGCACCGAATAGAACTCAGGTATCTTTTTATCCCAAACAAGATTTTGAAATGCCGAAATGTGTGGGTTTTCTCTGAGTTTACCATAGTGGGCACCGGAATTACTTTGCCCTGTTGTACTGAGACCAGACGCGCCAGGAACAATAACAGGGTAATCAACTAGCACACACTTTTCGGATTCAATTGAAATTAGAAAGGAGCTGTAGATATCAGGACTAACACCGCCAAACAATGCCCCATGTTTATCAACAATTTTTTTAGCCAAGGAAGATGAAATCATCCCAGCATAGGCTCTTGGCATACCAAATACACCACCACCAAAATTGTTTAATGCCGGAACAACTGATTTCTTTGCATCATACAGGCTGACACTGCCCGTATATTCACCAACATGTAGAGTTCCAGAATATACATCGCCTCTCGTCGCGTGATAAAAGTCACGCCAGTAGTATAAGGCCGGGAAATTAAACTTTACCGAATCGACGGCATGTTCCGAAGCCCAGTTAACTACATCCATAATTTCCCGCGAGACAAAATCATCATCCCCGAGAAAAACAAGGTACTCTCCGTCGGCAGAACGAAGACCCAAGTTAAAATTGTCTACAACACTAATACTTTTAGCTGTTCTGACATATTTTACCTTTGACGCAAAAGACTCTCCTAAAAAATGATGAGAAAGAAAATCCTCATCACTAGAGTCACAAACAACTACTTGAACATCCTCCAGCAACTCTAAAATAGAGGCGACTGTTTCAATCGCGCATTTTGCACGATTATGAGTAGGAATAATAATACTTAACTTAATCATGAGATTACAGGCCAAGTGAGTCCCTAATAAAGGGCAAGGTAAGTAGCAGTGACTTTATCTCTTCAACATTCAACAAGTCAGTATTATGTGAAGTGTAATCATCCACAAGGTTCGCTTCTGGCTGTCCCTCAAGAATATATTTATCATAATTTAGATCCCTATTATCTGCCGGGATCCTATAATAACGCCCCATGTTTTTTGCTTTTACCATTTCTTCACGAGAAACCAGAGACTCGTAAAGTTTCTCTCCGTGCCTTGTCCCAATAACATTAACAGGAGCATCGCTGTTAAAAAGTTCTTTCAAGGCAACTGTCAAGTCACCAATGGTGCTCGATGGAGCTTTTTGAACAAAGATATCTCCCTGCTCACCATGTTCGAAAGCGTGTAGGACCAGATCAACAGAGTCTTCAAGACTCATTAGAAAACGTGTCATTTTTGGATCTGTAACGGTTAAAGGCAATCCAGATTTAATCTTATCGACAAATAAGGGTATTACCGAACCACGTGAAGCCATCACATTCCCATAACGGGTCGCACATAAAATCGGGCCATTACCACGTATTGTACGAGACTTGGCAATGAGTACTTTTTCACCCATGGCTTTAGATATACCCATCGCATTAATTGGATAAACGGCCTTGTCAGTGCTAAGCAAAACAACTCTTTTGACATTATTATCAATAGCTGCGTTCAAGACATTCTCAGTTCCCATTATATTTGTGAGTACGGCCTCAACTGGATAGAACTCACAAGAAGGAACCTGCTTGAGCGCGGCCGCATGAAATACGTAATCTACCCCTACCATTGCACGGCGAATGCTTTCAAAATTCCGCACATCGCCAATATGAAATTTTACCTTGGGATTATTCAGCGCGATACGCATATCTTCTTGCTTTTTTTCATCTCGGCTAAATACTATAATTTCTCTAACAGAGGTATCTAAGAACCTATTAAGAACAGTATTACCGAAAGAACCGGTACCACCTGTAATCATCAATACTTTATCATCAAACATATAACTACCTCTCGAAAAACATGAAGCCAACCACTGAAAACAGCAAAGAAAATAGCAAAAGCAACTTAAATGTTGTTATCGCAGAGTTCCGCGCACTGATTTTTGTTTCTGGAAGCCTAGCAGCTCTAATCCACGAAGATAAAGTAGAGAGCACATGGTATGCCGAATACACAAAACATATTGCCTCTATATTCTTATTAACCGCTGCCATCGCGGTTAGCATCAACGTGACCACAGTCAAAGTTGCAGACAGCGTGGCTTGAAAGCGAAAATCTCTTGCATAAAGCAGAAGACAATACGGAATAAACCCCAGCGCTCCGATAGCCACACCTGGTAACAAAATTTCTAGATACCTGGAAACTAGAACGTTAGAAGGGTTTTCCCCCAGCCATACACCTATGATCTGTTCTCTGAACAGCCATAATACCAAAGTCGGAAGCGCAACTATAAGAAATGTCGACAGAACAAATTTTCTAATTACTCGCATAGCACTTCCATCCTGCCCCATCGTCATTTCACGAATGACCATAGGCTGGAAATACTGGCTTATCGGACTTGCCAATATCGATATCGGAGTCATGCATAACAAGCTAGCAAGATAGTAGGGAGCAACACTAGCTGTAGAAGACAAAGCAGATATTATGGGCTTATCCAATTGCAACACTGCTGCTCCAGCAGCAGAAAAGAGCACCAGTGCTCCTCCTGTTTTTGCCACTGATAAAATTTCGGCGACGCTGACTTTGGCGCCCCCAGTAGGCCAGATTGAAGAAAGCTCACCTAGACAAAAAGCACGCGATACCAAGAAATGAATGAATGCCAATACTGCTTGAGTCAGGACAAACGCTTCGACAGAAGCGGAGATAAATATTAATACGTAAACAGTGATGGCAGCTCTAACCATCACACCGGCTATTTGTATAGTACTTCCTAGAATATATTTTTGCCGAGCAAGTAATAT
>NZ_JBYSWT010000010.1:0-193373 GCF_058781435.1 Pseudomonas sp. FW507-12TSA | reverse complement strand
CTTCTCGAGCTTGCGCCACACCCGGCAAGGGCCGCGTCATCACCGTCACTATCTTGTCCACCTGCCGCATCGCAGCGCACTGCGTCCCGACAGCCCCGCGATGGAGAGTCGCCCGTGAGTACACATAACCAAGCCGACCAGAAACCCGTGGCCCGCTACAAGCCCTACAAGGGACCGGCCGGCGGTTGGGGCGCCCTGATCAGCGTGGCCCAGGCCTGGCTGACCAGCGACAACGCCCTGAAGAACATCCGCATGATGCTCAAGACCAACCAGAACGGCGGCTTCGACTGCCCGGGCTGCGCCTGGGGCGACTCGCCGGAAAGCGGCATGGTCAAGTTCTGCGAAAACGGCGCCAAGGCAGTGAACTGGGAAGCCACCAAACGCCGGGTGGACGGCGCCTTCTTCGCCAAGCACAGCGTCAGCTCCCTGTTGGAACAGAGCGACTACTGGCTCGAATACCAGGGCCGGCTGACCGAGCCGATGAGCTACGACGCCGAGACCGACCGCTATCGTCCCATCAGTTGGGAAGACGCCTTCAGCCTGATCGCCCGGCACCTGCTGAACCTGCCGAGCCCGGACATGGCCGAGTTCTACACCTCGGGCCGGGCCAGCAACGAGGCGGCCTATCTCTACCAGCTGTTCGTGCGGGCCTACGGCACCAACAACTTCCCCGACTGTTCGAACATGTGCCACGAAGCCAGTGGCGTGGCCCTGGCGCAGAGCGTCGGGGTGGGCAAGGGCACGGTGACCTTCGACGACTTCGAGCACTCGGACGCGATCTTCGTCTGGGGCCAGAACCCCGGCACCAACCATCCGCGGATGCTCGAGCCCCTGCGCGAGGCGGTGAAGCGCGGCGCCCAGGTAGTGTGCGTGAACCCGCTGAAAGAGCGCGGCCTGGAACGCTTCCAGCACCCGCAGAACCCCCTGGAGATGCTCACCAACGGCAACCGTCCGACCAACACCGCGTACTTGCGCCCGGCCCTGGGTGGCGACATGGCGTTGCTGCGCGGCATGGCCAAGTTCCTCCTGCAATGGGAACGCGATGCGCAAAAGGCCGGGACCGCGGCCGTGTTCGACCACGACTTCCTCAACACCCACACCGCCCAGGTGCTGGAATACCTGGGCACCATCGACGACACCCCGTGGGAGCAGATCGTCGAGCAGTCGGGCCTGACCCTGGTGGAGATCGAGCAGGCGGCGCGCATGTACGCCAAGGGCAAGAACGTCATCATGTGCTGGGCCATGGGCATTACCCAGCATCGCCATTCGGTGGCGACCATCCAGGAAATCGCCAACCTGATGCTGCTGCGCGGCAACGTCGGCAGGCCCGGCGCCGGCCTGTGCCCGGTCCGCGGCCACAGTAACGTCCAGGGCGACCGCACCATGGGCATCAACGAGCGGCCGCCGGTGGCCTTCCTCGATTCCCTGGAGCGGCGTTTCCAGTTCAAGGTGCCCAGGGACAACGGCCATAACGTGGTCGAGGCGATTCACGCCATGCTCGAAGGCCGTTCCAAGGTATTCATCGGCCTTGGGGGCAACTTCGCCCAGGCCACTCCGGATAGCGAGCGGACGTTCCAGGCCCTGCGCAACTGCGACCTCACCGTGCAGATCAGCACCAAGCTCAATCGCAGCCACCTGGCCCACGGCAAGGATGCACTGATCCTGCCGTGCCTGGGCCGCACCGACATCGACCTGCAGGCCGGCGGTCCGCAAGCGGTGACCGTGGAAGACTCCTTCAGCATGGTCCACGCCTCCAACGGCCAATTGCAGCCGCTGTCGGTGCACATGCGTTCCGAACCCTGGATCCTCGCCGGCATCGCCTCGGCCACCCTGGGCAACCGCCCGGTGGACTGGAGCTGGCTGGCAGCAGACTACGGGCGCATCCGCGACCTGATCGCCGACACCATCCCGGGCTTCAAGGAATTCAACGAGCGGCTCAAGCACCCAGGCGGCTTCTACCTGGGCAACGCCGCCGGCGCCCGCCAATGGAACACCTCCTCGGGGCGCGCCAACTTCCGCGCCAACCTGCTGCCCAGGGACCTGATCGACGAACGCACCCGGGCCAGTGGCCAGTTGCCGGACCTGATCCTGCAGTCGATGCGCTCCCACGACCAGTACAACACCACCATCTACGGCCTCGATGACCGCTATCGTGGGGTCAAGGGCCAGCGCGACGTGCTGTTCGCCAACGAGGCGGACATCATCCGCCTGGGCTTCAAGCCGGGACAGAAAGCCGACATCGTGTCGTTGTGGAACGATGGCCGCGAACGGCGGGTCAAGGGTTTCACCCTGCTGGCCTTCGATATCCCGGCCGGCCAGGCCGCGGCCTACTACCCGGAGGTGAATCCGCTGGTACCGCTGGAAAGCACCGGAGACGGCAGCCACACCCCGACCTCCAAGTTCATCGCCATCCGCCTGGAAGCTGCCAGCGACAATGGCCTGATCATGGCCCGCTCGGCCTGATCCACCGCGTTTGCAACAGCGTTGTCCCAGGCACGAAAAAGGCCGCCCCTGCATGCAGGGAGCGGCCTTCGTCAAGTAACCGTAGACCTGCGAAAATCACTTAAGTTCCCCATTAAAAACAATAAGTTGCGAGATTGTGTACAACTCGTGCTATTCGTCGGATTTCGTTTGTAAGCCTCGCGGTACAGCCTCAGGATCGCGCCGTCATCCCTTTGAGGCTCATGTATGAAGTTCTCCTCGATTCTCTTGTTGTCCCTTGGCCTGGTCAGCGGCGTCGCCTCTGCCGGTGGCACCACTGAAGCAGGTGTGGGCGGCGCATTGGGCGGGGTTCTAGGCTCGGTGGTCGGCCAGCAACTGGGCGGCAATACCGGTTCGGCCATTGGCGCGGCCATCGGCGGCGCGGGCGGCAGCGCGGTCGGCGCCGACAAGCGCAGCCGTGGCCAGGCAGCCATCGGTGGCGCCTTGGGCGCGGCAGGCGGCAACGTCGTGGGCCGCAGCATGGGCGGTAACACCGGCAGCCTGATCGGTGCAGCGGCCGGCGGTGGTGCCGGCGGCGCACTGGGTAACTACATGGGTAACGAAAGCGCCCGGGAAGATCGCGAATACCGCCGCGATCGCGACCGCCGCTACTACCGCGACGGCCACCGTGGTCGTGGCCATGCCTATGGCCATCGCAAGCATCGTCACTACGATGACTGATCGACCCGGCACCCCGTAGCCGCTACCGCTCACTGGGCGCGAGGCCGAGGGCCTCGCCAGACCAGAGGCTGCGGCGCCGATCGCAGCCTGCAGCAGCGGCTACGGGTCCTGCAGTGCAATCAGGTTTCGAGACTCAGGCCACCAGCAGCTGTTCCAGGGCTGCGCGCAGGACCGCTGGAATCGGCACCGGAAGGTTCGACGCCCGATCCACGAACACATGGACGAAACGCCCCGCCGCGCACGGCTCCCCCTCCCCCAGCTTGAATACCGCCAGCTCGTATTGCACCGAGCTGTTGCCCAGCTTGCCGACCCGCAGGCCGACCTCGATACGTTCGGGATAGGCCACGGACGCGAAGTAATCGCAAGCCGAGCTGACCACGAACCCCACCACCTCGCCATCGTGGATATCCAGGCCACCCTGCTCGATCAGGTAGGTATTCACCGCCGTGTCGAAGAAGCTGTAGTAGGTGACGTTGTTCACGTGGCCGTAGACATCATTGTCGTGCCAGCGGGTGGTGATCGGCTGGAAATGGCGGTAGTCGCTGCGTTGTGGCACAGGCTCGGACATCAGGACGGTCTCCCATGGGTTGAGCGATTGGTCGCCGGGCATTTCACCCCAGGCGCCTAAACCTGGGCAAACCCTTTTCCTGCACTGGCCAGATCCTCAATCAACTGCGCCGGCCGCCAATGGGCACCATGCTCGGCTTCCAGGCGCAGCAACTGGCGCCGGACCTGCTCCAGGCCCAGGTTATCGGCCCATCTCATCGGCCCGCCCCGCTCCTTGGGAAAGCCATAACCGTTGAGATAGACCAGGTCGATGTCATGGGCCGAGCCGGCAATGCCTTCCTGGAGGATCTTCGCCCCCTCGTTGACCAGCGCCAGCAGGCAGCGCTCCAGGATCTCCTCGGGGCCGATGTCCCGCCGCTGGTAACCCAGGCCCTCGCTGACCTGCAGCACCAGCGCATCCACTTGCGGATCGTGTTCGGCCTGGCGGCTACCGGGCTCGTAATGGTAATAGCCATCGCCGCTTTTCTGACCGAAACGGCCCAGTTCGCACAGGCGATTGTCGACCTGGACCTGCGGCGCGTCCTGCCCGGCACCGGCCAGTTGCCGGGCACGCCAACCCAGGTCGATGCCCACCACGTCGTACATGCGAAACGGCCCCATGGCAAAACCGAACTCCTGCAAGGCGCCGTCCACCTGATAGGGAAAGGCCCCTTCCAGGAGCATCTTGCGGGCCTCGAGGACATAGGTGTTGAGCATGCGGTTGCCGATGAATCCGAAGCAGTTGCCAGCCACCACGCTGACCTTGCCCATGCGCTGGCCCAGGGCCAGGGCCGCATCCAGCACCGTCGGCGCCGTCCTGGCCGCGCGCACCACCTCCAGCAGCTTCATGATGTGCGCCGGGCTGAAGAAGTGCATTCCCAACACCTGGGGCGCCCGTTGGGTGACAGCGGCAATGGCATCGATATCCAGAGCCGAAGTGTTGCTGGCCAGGATCGCCGATGGCTTGAGGGCGGCGTCCAGCTGGCGAAAGATCTGCTGCTTGAGCTCGAGGTTCTCGTACACCGCCTCGATCACCAGGTCCACCTCCGCCAGCTGTGGATAACCTTCGGCAATGCCGATCCGTGCCAGCCGCGCGTCGGCTTCGGCCTGCTCGATACGGCCCTGGCGCACGTTGTGGGCATAAGTCTCGGCCACCGCCGCCAGCGCCTGCTGGAGCATCTGCGGGTCCTTGTCCAGCCACAGTACCGGCAGGCCGGCATTGGCCAGGCACATGGCGATGCCACGGCCCATGGTGCCGGCGCCAATCACCGCGGCGCGCTGAATATCGAATGCTGTCTGGCTCATGGCGGCTCTCCTTCCTGCAGGTGATCCTGGGTCAGGCACCACCATAGTCAGGCGAGCATCATTTTTGAAATTTATTCCTGTGATGCCCAACATTCAGCAGATGGATCGCCATAAGGAGCAAGGCACCCGGCTTCAGGCCGGCACATGGCTCTCGCACCATTGCCGTACCTCGGCGTAGGGATAGTCCTCCAACGCGGCGAACCCCGGGATACCACGGACCTTGAGCCTGGTGAACAACGGCACGCTGATGCCACAGAGAAAACGCGTCAGGCGCTCGGCCCCGGGAAGAACCCCGGTGTGCTGCTGGTGCCTGTGGATAAAGTCGCCACACAAGCCGGCGAAGTTCTTATCCACAAGCGCAGGCAGCGCGGGTGGCTCGGGCAAGCGCGCCACCTGGCCCCGGCACACCGAACAATGCCCACACTGCCGAGGTGCCTGCCGGTCACCGAAATACTCCGCCAACCGATGCCCCAGGCACTGCTCGCTGGCGAACAGGTCGAGCATGGCGTGGATCCGCGCGATCTCGCCAGCCTCATGGCGGGTGAAGTAGGCGTGCAGCTCGGCACTTAGCGCCGGCGCATCGAAGTCGCCCTGCAGCAGGCTGTAGACCTCGGTCATCTGCTTGCTTTCCAACTCCACCCAGCCTTTTTCCTGGAAGTAGTCCAGGGCCTTGACCACCCGTTGGCGCGGTGCCTGGCAGTGGTCGTAGAGCGCGTCGAAATCCACCGTGGCCCAGGTCCGAGCGCGGCTGGAGGTGTGCAGGATGGCCTCGACGAAGTCCCGCCGTTCACCTTCGAAACGCCCCAGTAGATCAGCCGGCTCCAGCAGCAACTTGAAGCGGTATTCGGCGAAATAGGCATAGCGCGGAGCGATCAGGCCGCGCAGTTCCAGTTGCACCAGCAGGGTCTTGAGCGGCAACTGGCGAATGTTGCTCTGGTCCGCCAAGGGGCCCAGCAACAGCTCCCACTGCCCGGTGGGCGCTGCGGCCAGCAACTCATCGAGAACGCAACGGATCCCGCTCAGCTCCGGGGTATCGCCATAAACGAAGTTCTCCAGCACGTTGAGACTGTCGCGGTTGGCCAGCACCAGGCAGTCCGAGGGTTGCCCATCGCGCCCGGCGCGGCCGATTTCCTGGCTGTAGTTCTCGATGGACTTGGGCAGGTCGAAATGCACGACGTTGCGAATATCGCTCTTGTCGATGCCCATGCCGAAGGCGATGGTGGCGACGATGCACTGGCTGTGTCCCTGCATGAAGCGGCGCTGGATCGCCTCACGCTGCTCATGGGGCAAACCGGCGTGGTAGGCCTGGGCGGCAATGCCCTGCTGGCCCAGGTACTCGGCGACCTGCTCGGCGGTCTTCTGCAAGGTCACGTAGACGATGCTCGGCTGCCCATTGCGCTCGCCCAGCCACTGCACCAGGCGCCGGCGCTTGTCGATCCCGGCGACCGGCTCCACCAGCAGGTTGAGGTTGGATCGATAGAAACCGGTGGTCACCACATCGGTGGCGGCGATGGCGAAGCGCGCCTGCATGTCGGCGATCACCTGGGGGGTGGCCGTGGCGGTCAACAGCAGGGCCTGGGGGATATTGAACTGGCGCTGGTAGTCCGGCAGCTTCAGGTAGTCGGGCCGGAAGTTGTGCCCCCACTCGGAAATGCAGTGGGCCTCGTCCACCACCAGCAAGGAGATGGGCACCTGCTGCAGGAAGTTGCGAAAGCGTTCGTTCTTCAGGCGTTCCACCGAGATCATCAGGATCTTCAGTTCCCCGGTGCGGGCGCGGGCCATCACCTGGTTGGCCTCATCGCGACCCTGGGCCGAATCGATGCTCGCCGCGGCGATGCCATGGCGCTGGAGAAAGGCCAGCTGGTCCTGCATCAAGGCCAGCAGCGGCGACACCACCAGGGTCAGGTGCGGCAGCAGCAGGGCCGGCAGCTGGTAGCACAGGGACTTGCCGGAACCGGTGGGAAAGATCGCCGCCGCCGAGCGCCCGGCCAGCACCGCGCTGATGGTGGCCTCCTGGCCCGGGCGAAAGCCTGGATAACCAAAGACCTGTTCGAGGGTGCTGTACATGGGAGTCACTCCTTTGACCGCTGACCGTCGTTGAAGACTAGCGCGGTGGGCCGGCGGATCGAGGAAAGGTCGTGGAGCAAAGCGCTACCGGATGATACCGGCACACCAGGGCGGTGGCCGGTTCATTGGCAAGTAGCGGCTAGCGCAGGCTGCGACAGTCCAGCCATTGCACGCCATTGTGCTGGTTGCCCTCGACCAGCAGCGGTACGGCCTGGGCCGCCTTGGGATGGACGTCGTGGAACAGCACGATGCCGCGCCGCCACAACAGCATCAGCGTCTGTACCCGCTGGGCGGCGGCCTGGGCGCTGACCTTCTTGCTCCAGTCCTGGGAATCGATGTTCCACAGCATCAGTTGCAGGCCGTGGCCCTTTAGGAAAACACCAGCGTCGGCGCGACGTTGCCCATAGGGCGGGCGAAACAACGGCAGGTATTCCCCTTCCAGGGAATGGCCGACCAGGCTGGCGCTGTCGACCAGGGAATCCTGCCACCGGCTCCAGGAGGCATGGGACTTGTGCTCCCAGCCATGCAGGCCCACGCATTGACCGTTGTAGAGCTCGCGCAACTGCTCGATCGAGGTCCGCTGCAAACGGGCCTGGAACGGCGCCCCCAGGACGAAGAACAGCCCATGCAGGTCATGGGCTTGCAGCACCGCCGCCAGCTCGTCGCTATGACCACCGCGCGGGCTGGGACCATCGTCGAAGGTCAGCAGGAACTGTCGGTCAGCCAGTTCGTCGCCCAGTCTTTCCGCTGGATCCATTCGCTGGATCTCGCTGCTGACCGTGGGAAACAGGGCCGCCAGGCGCAGTTGCTCATGCAGGTACTGCTGGTGGAAGCGCGAACTGGCCTGGGCCCAGGCATCGTAGGTGTCCTTGCTCTCGCCGGTGAAGCCGGCCACCAGCTGGCGCAACTCGGCGAGATTGCGCACGGGTTGGCAGAACGGTGCGCTGTCACAGTCGTGGCTGGCCAGACGATAGTTGACCAGCAGCAACTCCCAGAAGCGCTGGCGCACCCGCTCGATGGACTTGAGGTCCAGCTGCCGTACCCCGAGACGTTGCTTCAGGGCTCCCTCATCCAGCCTCTCACTGGCCAGCAAGGCCTTGCCGAACATCAGGATTTCCGCCCGGGAGGCGGTGTCGAAGTCCACCGAACTGGTCAGGGGCGTCGGCCAGCCACTGCGGTCGATGGTGGCGAACACCAGAGGGCCTGCCGCCTGGACCGAGACGCTGCACAGGCACAACGCCAACAGCCAGGGGAAAACAGCATTGCGCATATCAATCTCCATGAATGCACGGGACGCTCCTGCCAGCGCGCCGCGCAAAAACAACGTCCAGCCTGGGGCTCAGGGTTTTTGCAGCCGCTCTATGGCCTGGTCGTACACTGGGCTGGCCTTCTGCTCGCGGGCCTTGCGGTAATTCTCCAAGGCCATGGCCAACTGCCCGGCCCCCTCGAAGACCCGACCCATGTCGTAATAGGCACTGGCCCGGATCGTCGCCGCCGCCGGACCACTGGCCAGCGCGATGGCCTGACGGTCGGCGCGTATGGCCTCGTCGGGCCGGCTGTTCTTGCGCTGGCTCAAGGCCAGGTTGCTGTAGGCCTGGGCAAAACCCGGCGCCATTTCGATGGCCTCGCGGTAATAGATACCCGCCCCGCCGAAGTCGCCCTTGCGGTAGGCCTCTTCGCCCTTGCGGTTGAGCGCCTTGGCTTCGGCTGGGCCCATGTCCGCAGGCACTTGCTGGTCGCTGGTGCGCATCTGCTCGAGCAATGAATTCAGGTCGCTGTAGGTGCCGTTCGGTTCGCTGCTGGTCTGCGCCACCCGGTCGATATCCTCCATCTGGCCATCGGCATTCAGGCGGAACACGGCCCAGAGGTTGCCCTGGCGCTGCTCCGGTACAAGGTAGCTACGAATGAGGCTGGCGCCACGGTAGACGAAGACCTGGGCCCGGCTGCGGCCCAGGTGCAGGGACTCGGGATGGTTGCCATGGGTGAAGTCATGCACGGCATACAAGTAGGCCTCGCCGGGCAAGAGCTCATCGATGGTGATGGTCTCCGCGCCATGATGGTCATCGCTGGTTCTTTCCAGGCGCGCCCCGGGCCCTTGGCTGGCAACGAACGACAAGGCCTTGCGGGAATAGATCAGCCGGGCATCCAGGTCTTCGCCCGGGGCATCCCAGGTCAGCACCACCCGCAGGCTGGAGGGTTTGTCCATTACCGGACTCAGGGCGTAGACCAGGCCCTGGCAGGGGCATTGGGTTCGCAGGTCGGCGTAACCGGGCTTGCGGATCAGCAGCCCGCCGGCATCGCCAGGGACGTCCAGCACCACTCGCCCCTGGGCATCGGTAGCCCCCGCGACCAGGTTCGTACCCCGCTGCAACTGCACCTGGGCCTCGGCCACAGGCGAGCCCTTGGCCACGGCGTCCAGCACCTGGATCGACAACGGCTGGGCGTGCACCACGCTCATCACCATCCCTAGCCACAACACCGCCAACAGGCGCATACAAGCCATAGCAAAATCCCTGTAAACGAATCTGGCCGCAGCTCGAACGCGGCCTATCAACCAGCGGCGCACCATACACATTTTCGCCCGCCAATGCTCGACCCAGGGCAGGAAAATACTGCGCAATGGGATGCAGTCCAAAGTTCGCAGGGACTTGTGCGGATCTGCTGCGAGGGGCTTGAAAAACCACCACCGGATCGCCTTACACTCCATCCCTTCCAAGAACCGTAGCGAATCGCGACCATGCATCTGGCCCCCGGTTTTCCCGACGACGCGAACATGCGCCAGCTGATGCAGTTGCTGCATGAGGAGATCGGCCTGCCCGAGCGCAAGGCCTTGCATCTGAAGACCGCGATCAACCTTGACCTGGATTGCGATGGTGCCGATGCCCGGCATCTGTTGCTGGCCCTGGAAGAACAGTTCGAGCTCGACCTCGCCGACTTCGACAGCTATCGCTACTTCCAGCCCGAAGGTTTCGATCCACACCTCAAGCGCCGGGCCAAGGGCCGGGGCGACAAGCTGCCATTGACCATCGGCATGCTGTATCAGGCGATCAAGCTGCGCCGCTGGGACACCCGGGCGCTGGAAAGCCTCTAGGACCTACAACAATAAGACAAGGAAGAAACCGTGGATGTACTGATGGGGCTGCTCGCCGCCGTGCTTTGGGGCGGCACCGACTTTCTCGTGGGCCTGAATGTCCGGGCCGTGGGCGCCAAGCGCGCCGTGTTTTTCAGCCAGACACTGGGCGTGATCCTCATGAGCCTTTTGCTGGCACTCTTCCCCGCCTTCCTGTTCAAGGCCCTGGCCGCGCCGCTGGATGTCTGGCTGATGGGCATGCTCGCCGCCTGCTTCACCCTCTCCGGCGCCCTGGCCCTGGGCAAGGCCTTCGCCCTGGGCAAGGCCGCCATCATCGCCCCGCTGGTGACCTCCTACGGCGTGGTCACCACCCTGCTGTCCTGGGCCAGCGGCGAGCACATCAGCCTGGTCCAGTTGCTGTGCATCCTGGTCTGCGTGGTGGGGGTGATTCTCTCCAGCATTCATTCGGGCCCCAAGCTGCCGCAGAACACCGATGCCAGTCGCTCGATCGTCTATGCCCTGCTGTCGGCCTGCCTGTACGGCACCAGTTTCTGGTTGCAGGGGCGCTATACCCTGCCGCAACTGGGCCCGGTCAGCATGCTGTGGCTGGGTTACGTGGTGGGATCGAGCGTATCGCTGCTGATGATGCTCAAGGTCCCGGACGGCTTGAAGCTGCCCCCCCTGAAGAGCTGCGGCACCCTGGCCAGCTCCAGCCTGATGAACCTCGGCGCGTTCTTCGCCTTTTCCTGGGGCGCCATGCACGGCTCGGTGTCGGTGGTGACGGTGATCAGTACCTTGTCCGGCGGCATCGCCGCGGTGCTCAGCTACCTGTTCTTCAAGGAACGCCTGTCCAAGGTGCAAGTGACAGGAGTGGCGCTGGTGCTGCTGGGCGCGCTGGCGCTGCACTTGAAGGGCTGAGCCAGGGGTTGAAGCCAGGTAAACGTCCGCACCCGGAACGCCGCCCTGCCGATACGCGCGCACAAAAAAGCCGCCCCGAAGGGCGGCTTTTTCATGGCAGGTCGAGGCTTACAGCTTCGGGCCGGCAGCCTTGATGGCGTCGCTCACTTCGAACTTCTTGAAGTTCTCGATGAACAGGCCAGCCAGGGCCTTGGCAGCTTCGTCGTAGGCAGCCTTGTCAGTCCAGGTGTTGCGTGGGTTGAGCAGCTCGGTATCGACGCCCGGAACGGCTTTAGGCACGTCCAGGTTGATGATATCCAGGTGTTCGGTCTCGGCACCGACCAGGGCACCGCTCTGGATCGCTGCGATCACGCCACGGGTGGTCGGGATGTTGAAGCGCTTGCCGACGCCGTAGCCACCGCCGGTCCAGCCGGTGTTGACCAGGTAGACCTTGGAGCCGAAGCCGTTGATGCGCTTGATCAGCAGCTCAGCGTATTCGCCCGCCGGACGCGGGAAGAACGGTGCGCCGAAGCAGGTGGAGAAGGTCGACTTGATGCCGCCGCCCGAACCCATTTCGGTGGAACCGACCAGCGCGGTGTAGCCGGACAGGAAGTGGTAGGCCGCCTGCTCGTTGTTCAGGATCGACACCGGCGGCAGGACGCCAGTCAGGTCGCAGGTCAGGAAGATCACCGCGTTGGGCTCGCCACCCAGGTTGTGCTCGGAACGCTTCTCGACGTGTTCCAGCGGGTAGGCGGCGCGGGTGTTCTGGGTCAGGCTGGCATCGGCGTAGTCGGCGCGCTTGGCATCGTCCAGAACCACGTTCTCCAGCACGACGCCGTGCTTGATGGCTTTCCAGATGACCGGCTCGTTCTTCTCGGACAGGTCGATGCACTTGGCGTAGCAGCCACCTTCCATGTTGAACACCACGCCCTCGCCCCAGCCGTGCTCGTCGTCACCGATCAGGTAGCGGCTTTCGTCGGCCGACAGGGTGGTCTTGCCGGTACCCGACAGGCCGAAGAACAGGGTCACGTCGCCTTCTTCGCCGATGTTGGCGGCGCAGTGCATCGGCAGTACGTCGACAGCCGGCAGGAGGAAGTTCTGCACCGAGAACATGGCCTTCTTCATTTCACCGGCGTAGCGCATGCCGGCGATCAGCACTTTCTTCTGGGCGAAGTTGAGGATGACGCAGCCGTCGGAGTTGGTGCCGTCACGCTCGGGCACGCACTCGAAGTTGGCGACGTTGAGGATCTGCCACTCTTCGCGACCCGCCGGGTTGTACTGCTCCGGGGTGATGAACAGGCAACGGCCGAACAGGTTCTGCCAAGCGGTCTGGGTGGTCATCTTGACGGCCAGGTAGTGCTCGGCGGCAGCCCCTACGTGGACGTGGGAAACGAAGTGTTCCTGGGCGTTGTTGAACGCCTCGACGCGAGCCCACAGGGCATCGAACTTGTCAGCCGGGAACTTGCGGTTGATCGGGCCCCAGGCGATCGCATCCTGGGTGGAAGGCTCTTCGACGATGAAACGGTCCGCCGGCGAACGGCCAGTGCGGTGGCCAGTCTTGACCGTCAGCGCGCCAGTATCGGCCAACTCGCCTTCACCGCGGGACAGCGCTTCTTTTACCAGCTCATCGACGCTCAGGTCGGTGTACACGGTGTTCTTGGCTTGCGTCATGAGGTTCCCCGTCGTCGGCCAATGGCCGATTGCTCAAACGTTTTGTAGTAGAAACTCGCGCACTACTACCGCGAAAAAAGTGCGCCGGATTATGCCAGAAAAGCCCGAAAATAGTAGGGTCCTCCCGTCAGCATGGCGTAATTCCGGCGTTCGCTAGGTGATTTACCTTCGCTGAAACGTTTTAGTGACGAGTATCTGACGGTGACTCGACGCCCGCACCGGCGAACAATTGCGTGATGTCGGCTGCGTCGAACAGATAGCGCTGGTTGCAGAACTGACAATCGATCTCGACGCTACCGCCATGTTCGGCCACCAGTTGCTGCGCATCCTCCAGCCCCAGGCTGACCAGGGCATTGCCCGAGCGCTCGCGCGAGCAGCTGCAGCGAAAGCGCAGCGGCTGCACGTCGAACAGGCGCACGGCCTCCTCGTGGTACAGGCGATGGAGCACGGTTTCGTTGTCCAGGCTAAGTAGCTCATCGGCGGTCAGGGTGCTGGCCAGGGCGGTGAGGTGCTGCCAATTGGCATCGCGCTCCTCGGGATCGCGCAGGCGGTCGGCCGGCAGTTGCTGCAGCAGCAGGCCACGGGCATTGCGACCGTCGGCGTAGAGCCAGAAACGAGTGCCGGTCTGCTGCGACATGACGAAATAGTTGGTGAAGCATTCGGCCAGGGTGGCGCCGTCCAGGTCGACGATCCCCTGGTAGCGCTGGCCCTGGGTCGGGTCCACGGTCAAGGCCAGGACGCCATTGGGCATCATGTCGGCCAGGGTCGCATCCGCAGCGATCTGCGCCGCGTCGTAGCGGGCCAGGCCACGAATCTCGCGCTCACTGGAGCACTCGATCATCAGCAGGGGAACCGGGCCTTCGGAGCGAGCCTGGAGAATCAGCAGGCCGTCGAACTTCAAGGTACCGACCAGCAACGACGCCGCCGCCATCAGTTCGCCCAGCAGTTGCGCCACCGGCTCGGGATAGGCGTGCTTGGCAAGGACTTCGGCGTAGCTGCGCTCCAGCGTCACCAGTTCGCCACGGGCGTCGCTCTCATCGAAGATGAAGCGTTGGGTGAAGTCGGTATCCGGCAAATCAGTCATAGGTCTGGGCATCTGAAAGGTGACAAAAAGGTTACAAGCACCGAAAATTACGGTTTTGCACCATGAAGGTGCAGTTTTTGCGGTGATTGGAGATATTTTATGAACAATCCGGGTTTGTTCCAAGCAAGGTGGAACCTCGGCAAGCTGGTTCTGTGCAATGTACTCCCTTTGGCCCTGCTGGGTTTCTGGTTGTGGCCCACCGGGCAAGCGCTTTGCACGATGTTCGACGAGTGGCTGTTTCACCTGCTCAACGCTCCCCTCGCCAACAACTCCACCTGGCTGCATATCTGGGCCGTGGCCAGCCTGCGGCCGTTCGACGTGGTGGTGGGCCTGATCATGCTCGGCCTGCTGATCCGCGGTGACTGGGTCTTCAAGGCGGTGGACGTACGCCGCGCC
Source organism: Pseudomonas sp. FW507-12TSA (assembly GCF_058781435.1). Lineage (NCBI taxonomy): Bacteria > Pseudomonadati > Pseudomonadota > Gammaproteobacteria > Pseudomonadales > Pseudomonadaceae > Pseudomonas > Pseudomonas sp. FW507-12TSA. The sequence goes on along the minus strand of NZ_JBYSWT010000010.1, from coordinate 179,175 downwards.
TTCTTCGGTTTCCTGTCGATCCTGATCCTGATGGTGGTGATTCGCGCGCTGTTTTCCAAGCTGGTGGCCGTGATGAACTGGCAGCACAACAGCCCGTCCATGGTGCTCGAAGGTGCCGTGCACATGAGCGACTACTTCCCGGGCTGGGAAAAGACCTGGGAACTCAAGGACCGCTCCAGCCAGAGTTTCCCAGGCGACCATGCCTCGGTGTTGCTGATCTGGGGCCTGTTCATGGGCGTGTTCAGCCGCAGCGTCGGCCAGTTCCTGCTGGTCTGGGGCCTGACCCTGCTGTTCATGCTGCCGCGCCTGGTCGCCGGGGCCCACTGGGGCCAGGATGACTACATCGGCGGTGTGCTGCTGGCCGTACTGGCCCTCGGCTGGGGCTACTACACCCCCTACGCGGCACGGATGTCGAACTTCCTGCTGCGCCTGACCCACCCGCTGTTCAACCTGATGAGCCGAATGCCGGTGCTGTCGAACATGAGCGTGGTTCGCGCCAGCAGCCTGCTGCGCTAAGCCAGCCGCTGTGGCGAGGGCAGCCTGGGCAGGCTCCCTCGCCCTCCATCACTCATGGCTGCTGCCATGGAACTTGAATAGATCCCGACGCTGTTTCTTGGTGGGCTTGCCCTCGGTGCTCACGCCCAGGGCGCCTGCCTTGCGCTGGGCTGCGGCGGTCTCGCGCTTGGCGATGCTGGCCGGGGTCTCGACATAGAGCGCCTGTGCCTCGGGCGCGCCACGACGCACGATGGACAACGCCTGGACCACGACCGTGCGCTCGTCGAAACCGGTACGCAGCTCATACTCGTCGCCAACCCGCGGCTCCTTGCCCGGTTTGCAACGCTCGCCCCGGTGATGCACCTTGCCGCTTTCAATGGCCGCCTTGGCCAGGGCCCGGGTCTTGTAGAAGCGTGCTGCCCAAAGCCACTTGTCCAGGCGGACCTTGTCCTCTTCTTCCTGTTGCTGCTTTTGCGCCACGGTGATTCCTCTCGATGAAAAATATGGCAACGGTACGGCTCGCAGACGAGCTCTCGAAAACCTGACCGCTCGCCTAAAATACCTCAGGTTGCCCGAGGGACCGTCATGGAGATAACTATCGCCATTTGCCGCCGATTCTGCGTGAATACCGCGGTCTCGGACCAAGACCCGGGACAGACCGGGCGAACGTTCGGGAGATTGTCACAATCTATGCGGAGTCGGCAGTTAGAGTCGTCGCCGAGAAGGCACGCCAGCAGCGCTCGGCGTGCCCCTTCCGGCAAGCGTGGAGTCCACCTGGCGCAGGCTCGCCCCGACGCCCGGCCCGTATCAGAACCCTGGTCCGGAAAGACCAATTACGGATGTTCCTTTATTGAAGACCTTTGATCATTTGACCGTTGTCGGTCTACGCGAGTGGGTGGCGCTTCCCGACCTGGGAGTGGCCGGCTTGCGCGCCAAGATCGACACCGGCGCCAGCACCTCCAGCCTGCATGCCACCGAGATCGAGCCGTTCGAGCGCGACGGCCAGCAGTGGGTGCGTTTCAACGCGCACCTGGGCAGCGTGGTGCAATTGCGTCACCGGCGTTGCGAAGCGCCACTGGTGGCGATGAAGACCATCAAGAGCTCCAACGGCCAGGCCCAGGTCCGCTATGTGATCAGCACCACCCTGGCCCTGGGCGATCACGTGTGGCGGGTGGAGTTCACCCTCGCCTGCCGCAAGGCCATGCGCTATCGGTTGCTGCTGGGCTCCAAGGCCCTGATCGATGGCCAGCTGGTGGTCAATCCCGGCCTCAAGTACGTACAAGACAAACCGGTGTTCCCGGTATCCACTACCTCTGCCACAGGTGTTGCATGAAGATCGCCGTGCTGTCGCGTAATCCGCGTCTGTATTCCACTCGCCGCCTGGTCGAGGCCGGCACTGAGCGTGGCCATGAAATGGTAGTGATCGACACCCTGCGCGCCTACATGAACATCGCCAGCCACAAGCCGCAGATCCACTATCGCGGCAAGCCCCTGGAAGGCTTCGATGCGGTCATCCCGCGGATCGGCGCCTCGGTGACTTTCTATGGCTGCGCGGTGTTGCGCCAGTTCGAAATGATGGGGGTATTCCCTCTCAACGAATCGGTGGCCATCGCCCGCTCCCGGGACAAGCTGCGCTCGCTACAACTGCTGTCGCGGCGTGGCATCGGCTTGCCAGTGACCGGTTTTGCCCACTCCCCGGACGACATCCCCGACCTGATCGAGATGGTCAACGGCGCTCCGCTGGTGATCAAGGTGCTGGAAGGCACCCAAGGCATCGGCGTGGTGCTCTGCGAAACCGCCACTGCGGCGGAGTCGGTGATCGAGGCATTCATGGGCCTGAAGCAGAACATCATGGTCCAGGAGTACATCAAGGAAGCCGGCGGTGCCGACATCCGCTGCTTCGTGGTGGGCGACAAGGTGATCGCGGCCATGAAGCGCCAGGCCAAGCCCGGGGAGTTCCGCTCCAACCTGCACCGTGGCGGCAGCGCCAGCCTGATCAAGATCACCCCGGAAGAACGCATGACCGCGCTGCGAGCGGCCAAGGTCATGGGCCTGAGCGTGGCCGGGGTGGACATCCTGCGCTCCAATCACGGGCCGCTGGTGATGGAGGTCAACTCCTCCCCGGGCCTGGAAGGCATCGAGACCACCACCGGCAAGAACGTGGCGGGGATCATCATCGAGCACATCGAGAAGAATGGCGGGCCGAACATGACCCGCACCAAGGGCAAAGGTTAAAGGCAGTTACAAGCGGCGAGCTTCAAGCGGCAAGATAAGAGCTTGCAGCTTGAAACTGGCCTCTGCCGCTAATCCGCATCACGTGGCAACAGCAGGCCCAACGGCAGGCGCACCCGCGCCTCCAGCCCGCCGTCCGGGCGGTTGCGCAGCTCGACATTACCGCCATGCATGGCGGCGATCCGCTTGACGATGGCCAGCCCCAGGCCAGTGCCCTTGCCGCCCCGGGCGCGATCGCCACGGGTGAAGGGGTTGAAGATCGCTTCCAGCTCCGAAGGGTCGATCCCCGCGCCACGGTCCATCACGCTCAGCACCACATAGGGCGCGTTGACGTCGCCCGACAGGTGGGCGGCGACTTCCACGTCCGTCCCCGCATGATTCAGGGCGTTGCCAATCAGGTTGTTGAGCAGGCGCTTCATCGAGACCCGGCGCAAGGGGAACGCCTGGATCGGCTCCAGGCGCAGGTGCACCCGCTCCTGGTTCTGGTTGTAGGGCGCCGCCACTTCCCGCACCAGGTCGTTGAGGTCCACCTCCTCCACCGACTCGTCGCGACCATCGCGGATGAAGGCCAGGAACTGATCGAGGATGGCGTCCATGTCCTCGATGTCGCGCACCATGTCGTCGGTCAGCTCGGTGTGATCGCCCATCAGTTCCAGTGACAGGCGCAAGCGGGTCAGCGGCGTACGCAAGTCATGGGACACCCCGGCCAGCATCAGCTCGCGCTCGCGCCCGGCCTGTTCCACATCCTCGGCCATCTGGTTGAAGGCGCGGTACACCTCGGTCATTTCACTCGGAGTGTCGCTGATGGGCAGGCGCACACTACGCCCCTGGCCCAGTTGCCGGGCAGCGTAGACCAGGCGCTTGAGCGGCTGGTTGAGCTGGCTGACGAATATCCACGCCGACGCGGTGGACAACAAACCGATGGCCAGGAACCAGCCCAGCACGCTCCAGATCTTCTGCCCGCGCAACGGGTGTGGATACAGCGGTACCTTGAGCCAACCATCGCCCAGGCTCGGCGCCCGGACCCAAAGCGCCGGCGGCGCATGCATGCGTAGCCGCACCTCGGTGTCGGCCCCCAGCTCCGCCTGCATCTGCCGCTGGTAGATCTCGCTGTAGGGCCAGTGCTGCTCGCCGGCCGGCACGCCGCTGCCCACCACCTTGATCAGGCCGGCGGCCTCGGCGATCTGGTCGCGGTTGGATTCATCGGCGGCCCAATAGGCGCGCAGGGTGAGGGCTACGCCATGGCTGTACTGCCGGTCCACCAGCACGTCCTCGTTCATCAGCAGATAAACCAGGGTCAATGCCTTGGAGAACAGCACCACGATCAGCACCAGCCACAGGGTGCGGGAGAAGAAACTCTGGGGGAACCACAAGGGGGTTTTCATGACAGCCAATACACACTTTGCAGGAGCGAGTCGCGCTCGCAGCGTTGCGGAATGCGAACGCCCGGGTCAGGGCCCGGGCGCTCGCTCCTACAAATCACCGATCACTTGGTCGCTGTGCCATCCGGCACGAACACATAACCCACGCCCCAGACGGTCTGGATATAACGTGGCTTGGAAGGATCGGGTTCGATCATCCGGCGCAGGCGGGAGATCTGCACATCGATGGAGCGCTCCAGGGCGTCCCATTCGCGGCCCCGGGCCAGGTTCATCAGCTTGTCGCGGGTCAGCGGCTGGCGCGCGTTCATCACCAGCGCCTTGAGTACCGCGAACTCACCGGTGGTGAGCATGTGCACCTCGTCGCCGCGCTTGAGCTCGCGGGTGGCCAGGGACAGTTCGTAGTCACCGAAGGTCACGCTTTCGTCTTCGCTGCCCGGGGCACCAGGAACAGGTGCCGACTGGCGACGCAGCACGGCCTTGACCCGGGCCATCAGCTCGTCGGGGTTGAACGGCTTGGCCAGGTAGTCGTCAGCGCCCAGTTCCAGGCCCTTGATACGGCTCAATTCGTCACCCTTGGCGGTGAGCATGATGATCGGGATCTGGTTGTTCGCGCCACGCAGGCGGCGGCAGGCGGTCAGGCCGTCTTCGCCGGGCAGCATCAGGTCGAGGACGACCAGGTTGAATACCTCGCGACCCAGCAGGCGGTCCATCTGCTCGGTGTTCGGGACCGCGCGGGCACGGTAGCCCTTGCTGACGAAGAAACGCTCCAGCAGGCTGCTCAGCCCCGGGTCATCGTCAACAATAAGAATTTTTTCGCCTTCAGCAGTTTGTGCAGTGCTGCTCATTGGATGCTCCTCTAATCTCGGTGCGCATTATGGCGTAGCTGCCGCTATGCGCACCGTGTGCATTGTTAGCAGATTTTTCCTCCATAGCCAGCAAACCCGCTGTCGGCCTGAGGTCGGCGATCGCTTCACAGCTGGGTATAATGCGCCGCCTTTTGTGTCGGGCAACCCTTGATCAGTACCCAGCGGTCGCTTTGTTTTTTGCCACGACCGGCAGCATTTCCACTATTTCACGGGTCAACAGCCAGCCTTTTGATCCAGGTGGCGGCGCGTACCAGGCCGCTCAACCAGACTCGCCGGGCTTTTTCGTCGTACCCGCGAGCCTGCTTTCACACATTTGCCAGGTGGTTTTATGGACAGCATCAACAGCCGCATTGCCGAGGAACTCGGCGTACGCCCACAACAGGTCGAAGCGGCCGTCGCCCTATTGGATGAAGGCTCCACCGTGCCCTTCATCGCCCGTTACCGCAAAGAAGTCACCGGCAGCCTCGATGACACCCAACTGCGTCATCTGGAAGATCGCCTGCGCTACCTGCGCGAACTCGACGAGCGTCGCGCCAGCATCCTGGCCAGCATCGAGGAACAGGGCAAGCTGACCCCGGAACTGGCTCGCGAAATCAAGTTGGCCGACACCAAGACCCGCCTCGAAGACCTCTACCTGCCGTACAAGCAGAAGCGCCGCACCAAGGGCCAGATCGCCCTGGAAGCCGGCCTCGGCGAGCTGGCCGATGGCCTGTTCAACGACCCGAGCCTGGCTCCGGAAACCGAAGCTGCACGCTTCGTCGATGGGGAAAAAGGCGTGGCCGACATCAAGGCCGCCCTGGAAGGTGCCAAGTACATCCTCATGGAGCGCTTCGCCGAAGACGCCGGCCTGCTGGACAAGCTGCGCAACTTCCTCAAGCAGGAAGCCACCCTCAGCGCCCGCGTGGTGGCTGGCAAGGAAGAGGAAGGCGCGAAGTTCCGCGACTACTTCGAACACGACGAACCGCTCAAGAGCATGCCGTCGCACCGCGCCCTGGCGATCTTCCGCGGGCGCAACGAAGGCATCCTCAGCTCCGCGCTGAAGGTCGGCGACGAGCTGCCAGGCACCATGCACCCCTGCGAAGGCATGATCGGCCAGCATGTGGGCATCCAGAACCAGAACCGCCCGGCCGACAAGTGGCTCGGCGAAGTGGTGCGCTGGACCTGGAAGGTCAAGCTCTACACCCACCTGGAGACCGACCTCTTGGGCGAGCTGCGCGACGGCGCCGAGACCGAGGCGATCAACGTCTTCGCCCACAACCTGCACGACCTGCTGCTGGCCGCCCCGGCCGGCCCGCGCGCCACCCTGGGCCTGGACCCGGGCCTGCGGACCGGCTGCAAGGTGGCGGTAGTGGACGCCACCGGCAAGCTGCTGGACCACGCCACCGTCTACCCCCACGTACCGCACAACAAGTGGGACCAGACCATCGCCACCCTGGCCGCCCTGTGCGCCAAGCACTCGGTGGACCTGATCGCCATCGGCAACGGCACCGCCAGCCGCGAGACCGACAAGCTGGCCGCCGACCTGATCAAGAAGTACCCGGCCATGCGCATGACCAAGGTCATGGTCTCCGAAGCCGGCGCCTCGGTGTACTCGGCCTCGGAATTGGCGGCCAAGGAGTTCCCGGACCTGGACGTGTCGATCCGTGGCGCGGTGTCCATCGCTCGCCGCCTGCAGGATCCGCTGGCGGAGCTGGTGAAGATCGATCCGAAGTCCATCGGTGTCGGCCAGTACCAGCACGACGTCTCGCAGCTGAAGCTGGCCCGAGGCCTGGACGCGGTAGTGGAAGACTGCGTGAACGCCGTGGGCGTCGACGTCAACACCGCCTCCGTGGCCCTGCTGGCGCGGATCTCCGGCCTCAACGCGACCCTGGCACAGAACATCGTCAGCCACCGCGACGAACACGGTGCCTTCAAGACTCGCGCCGCCCTGAAGAAAGTCGCCCGCCTGGGTGAAAAGACCTTCGAACAGGCCGCCGGCTTCCTGCGTGTAATGAACGGCGACAACCCACTGGACGCCTCGGCGGTGCACCCGGAAGCCTATCCGCTGGTACAGCGCATCGCCGCCGACACCGGCCGTGACATCCGCTCGCTGATCGGCGACAGCGGCTTCCTCAAGCGCCTGGAGCCATCGAAGTTCACCGACGAGACCTTCGGCCTGCCCACTGTCACCGACATCCTCCAGGAACTGGACAAACCCGGCCGCGACCCGCGCCCCGAGTTCAAGACCGCCGAGTTCCAGGAAGGCGTCGAAGACCTCAAGGACCTGCAACTGGGGATGATCCTCGAAGGCGTGGTGACCAACGTCACCAACTTCGGTGCCTTCGTCGATATCGGCGTGCACCAGGACGGCCTGGTGCACATCTCGGCGCTGTCGGAGAAATTCATCAAGGACCCGCGTGAAGCGGTGAAGGCCGGCGACGTAGTCAAGGTCAAGGTCATGGAAGTGGATATCCCGCGCAAGCGCGTGGGCCTGTCGATGCGCATGAGCGACACCCCGGGCGAGAAAATCGACGGTGCCCGCGGCTCCCGCCCAGGTTCGGCGCCGCGCTCCTCCCAGGGCAACGCCCCGCGCAAGGAAACCACCGCTGCGGCGCCGACCAACAACGCCATGGCCTCGCTGTTCGCCAACGCCAAGCAGTTGAAGAAGCGCTGATGGAGATTCCAGCCGGCCTGACCGAGAGCGCCTTCAGCCAACTGCTCGGCTGCCGCCTGCAACGCCTGGAGGTGGGCGAGGCGGACGTGGCCCTGGAGCTGACCCCGACATTGCGCAATCGCGGGCAGAAGCTCCACGGCGGGGCGATCTTCAGCCTGGTGGACATTGCCATGGGCCTGGCCTGTTCCAGCACCCATGGCTTCGACCAGCAGAGCGCCACCATCGAGTGCAAGATCAACTACATCCGCGCCGTGGCCGAGGGCGAGGTGTTGTGCCGGGCCAAGGTGATCCACCCCGGCCGCCGCACCCTGGTGGTCGAGGCGGATGTGATCCAGGGCGATAAACTGGTCGCAAAAGCACAAGGCACCTTCGCGGTCCTATAGCTGCCCGTCATCGAATTGGGTTAATTTCGGCGCTGCGAAAGCGGCGTCGGGGTTTTCCTGCCCACGCTAGAGCCAGATTCAGGGACGGAGCACTGGCGTTTTCAGGTGAGTCGGCTTGACTCAGGAACCAGGCGAAAACGCCAGTTTTAACTCCACCCTTGTAGACCGTCCTGCCCACCCCCATATTGGGGCGACTGACGCGTGAAGGAATCCAACTTGAGCGAACTTCTCAACCGCCGCCTGGCCTTGCTCGGCGAGCGCGCTAACCTCTCCCTGCTCGAGCAGTGCCTGCACGGCATCGAACGTGAATGCCTGCGGGTTACCGGCGAAGGCCGCCTGGCCCAGACCCCGCATCCGGAAGAACTGGGTTCCGCGCTGACCAACGAACAGATCACCACCGACTATTCCGAGTCGCTGCTGGAGTTCATCACCCCGGCCCTCAAGGACCCGGCGGACACCCTGGCCAGCCTCGACAAGATCCATCGCTTCGCCTACAGCAAGCTCGGCAACGAGTACCTGTGGAGTCCATCGATGCCGTGCCCACTGCCGGCCGAGGAAGACATCCCGATCGCCTACTACGGCACCTCCAATATCGGCCAGCTCAAGTACGTCTACCGCAAGGGCCTGGCCCTGCGCTACGGCAAGACCATGCAGTGCATCGCCGGCATCCACTACAACTTCTCCCTGCCCGAGCCGTTGTGGCCGCTGCTCAGGGAGGCCGAGGGCTTCGTCGGCACCGATCGTGACTACCAGTCCGCCGCCTATATCGCCCTGATCCGCAACTTCCGCCGCTACAGCTGGCTGCTGATGTACCTGTTCGGCGCCTCGCCGGCCCTGGATGCGGGTTTCCTGCGGGGCCGCTCGCACCAGCTGGAGCAGTTCGACGCCGAGACCCTGTACCTGCCCTACGCCACCAGCCTGCGCATGAGCGACCTGGGCTACCAGAGCAAGGCCCAGGCCGGCCTGACCCCTTGCTACAACGATCTGAACAGCTACACCGACAGCCTGCGCAAGGCGGTGGCCACGCCCTATGCACCCTACGTGGAGGTCGGCACCCACAAGGATGGCGAGTGGGTCCAGCTGAACACCAACATCCTGCAGATCGAAAACGAGTACTACTCCAACATCCGTCCCAAGCGCGTGACCTACACCGGCGAACGGCCGATCCAGGCCCTGATGGCCCGGGGCGTGCAGTACGTGGAAGTGCGCTGCCTGGACATCAACCCGTTCCTGCCCCTGGGCATCGACGTGCAGGAAGCCCGCTTCCTCGACGCCTTCCTGCTGTACTGCGCCCTCAACGACAGCCCGCTGCTGGAGAACACCGAGTGCGGCAACGCCACCTCGAACTTCCTCAGCGTGGTCAAGGAAGGCCGGCGTCCGGGCCTGCAGTTGCAGCGTCGCGGGCAAGCGGTGGACATGAAGGAATGGGCCGCCGAGCTGCTGGAGAACATCGCCCCGCTGGCCGCCCTGCTGGACCAGAGCCACGGTAGCGATGAGCACAGCAAGGCGCTGGACGCCCAGCTGGCCAAGGTCAAGGATTCGTCCCTGACGCCATCGGCCCAGGTCCTGGCGGCCATGACCGAGCACAAGGAGAGCTTCAGCCAGTTCTCCCTGCGCCAGAGCCTGGCCCACGCCGAGCATTTCCGTAGCCAGGCCCTGGCCAAGGAAGAGCAGGCGGCGTTCGAAGACGCGGCGCGCAAGTCCCTGGAACAGCAGGCCGAACTGGAACAGAACGAAGTGGGGGATTTCGACGTCTTCGTCGGTGCCTACCAGGCCAGCATCCTGGCCATCAGCAACTGATAGATACACCGCGCTGCATGCATCGCGAGCAAGCTTCGCTCCTACACGGCACCGTCCTGTAGGAGCGAGCGGCGGCGATCCGGCTTGCCCGCGATGAAGCGCGACGCGCTTCCCCTCTTCAACTCGTTCTCTCTTTCTAAGCTAATTCTAAAACGTTATTTATTTTATAATTCTTAGATCATTTAGGCTCCTCCCACGCCGATCAACGGCCGCCTATGAGGAGCTTCATCGTGAAACTGCATTTCCCCCTTCGCCTCCTGGCGGCCGCCTCCCTGGCCGCAGCGAGCTTCCTTGCCCAGGCGGCCGATTTCACCGTCGCCTACCAGACCACCGTCGATCCGGCCAAGGTCGCCCAAGCCGACGGCAGCTACGAAAAAGCCACCAAAGCCAGCATCGACTGGCGCAAGTTCGACAACGGCGCCGACATCATTGCCGCCATCGCCTCCGGTGACGTGCAGATCGGCTACCTGGGCTCCAGCCCCCTGACCGCAGCCGTCACCCGCAAGGTGCCGGTGGAAACCTTCCTGATCGCCACCCAGATCGGCGCCGCCGAGGCCCTGGTGGCCCGCGACGGCTCCGGGATCAACACCCCCCAGGACCTGGTGGGCAAGAAGATTGCCGTGCCCTTCGTCTCCACCGGCCACTACAGCCTGCTGGCGGCGCTCAAGCACTGGAACATCGACCCGGCCAAGGTCCAGGTACTCAACCTGGCACCGCCGGCGATCATCGCCGCCTGGAAGCGCGGCGACATCGACGCCACCTACGTCTGGGACCCGGCCCTGGGCGTGGCCAAGGAAAACGGCAAGGTGCTGATCACCTCGGGCGAGCTGGCCAAATCCGGCGCGCCGACCTTCGACGCCTGGATCGTGCGCAAGGATTTCGCCCAGAAGCACCCGGAAATCGTCAGCGCTTTCGCCAAGGTGACCCTGGATGCCTACGCCGACTACCGCAAGGACCCGCAGGCCTGGCTGGCCAACCAGGGCAACGTCGACAAGCTGGTGAAGCTTTCCGGAGCCAAGGCCGGCGACATCCCCCTGCTGCTGCAAGGCAACGTCTACCCGCTGGCCGCCGACCAGGTCGCAAGCCTCGGCGCGCCGACCACCAAGGCCATCACCGACACTGCGGTATTCCTCAAGGAACAAGGCAAGGTCGAAGCCGTGCTGCCGGACTACGCCCCCTACGTCAGCGCCCGGTTCATCAGCAACTAAGGCTGCGCGTTCGCAAAGGAGACAGCCGTCATGGCTTTGCTACAACTGGAGCGCATCAGCGCACAGTACCCCGGCGCCGCCGAACCGGTGCTGGCCGATATCTCCCTGACCCTGGGGCCACAGCAACTGCTGGTCGCCCTGGGGCCCTCCGGCAGCGGCAAGACTTCGCTGCTCAACCTGATCGCCGGTTTCGTCGAGCCCAGCGCCGGGCGCATCAGCCTCGATGGCGTACCGGTGCAAGGCCCTGGCGCCGAGCGTGGCGTGGTGTTCCAGGACGATGCCCTGCTGCCCTGGCAGGACGTACTGGCCAACGTCGCCTTCGGCCTGGAGCTGGCTGGCGTGCCGCGTGGGAAGCGCGAAGCCCGGGCCCGGGAAATGCTCGCCCTGGTGGACCTGGCCGGTTTCGACAAGCGGCGCATCTGGCAGCTCTCCGGGGGTCAGAAGCAACGTGTCGGCCTGGCTCGCGCCCTGGCCGCCGATCCACGGCTGCTGCTGATGGACGAGCCTTTCGGCGCCCTGGACGCCTTCACTCGCGAGCAGATGCAGGAACTGTTGCTGCAAGTCTGGCGACGCACCGCCAAGCCGGTGTTCCTCATCACCCACGACATCGAGGAAGCGGTGTTCTTGGCCACCGACCTGATTCTCCTGGCGCCCAACCCGGGCCAGATCGTCGAGCGCCTGCACCTGGACTTCGGCCAGCGATATGCCGCCGGCGAGTCGGCCCGGGCGATCAAGTCCGATCCACGCTTCATCGAAACCCGCGAGCACGTGCTGGCGCGGGTGTTCTCCCAACGCAGCAGCCAGCAGCAGGAGCGCCCATGAGCAGCTACGAAATTCCCGCCACCGCCAGCCACGAGGCCCATTCCAGGCCGTTGCCGGCGCGGCGCAGCCTGAGCACCCGCTGGATCAGCGTGCTGACGCTGGTCGGCCTGCTGGCGCTGTGGTGGGCGGTCACCGCCAGCGGCCTGGTGGAACCGCTGTTCCTGCCCTCGCCTGGGGCCGTGCTGCAAAAGGGCTGGTTGCTGGCCACCAGCGGCTACATGGACGCCACCTTGTGGCAGCACCTGGCCGCGAGCCTGCAACGTATCGGCCTGGGCCTTAGCCTCGCGGTGCTGACGGCGATCCCGGTGGGCATCGCCATCGGCGCCAACCGCGTCGCCCGGGGCGTGCTGGACCCATTGATCGAGTTCTACCGGCCGATCCCGCCTTTGGCCTACCTGCCCCTGATCGTGATCTGGTGTGGCATTGGCGAGCTGTCCAAGGTGCTGCTGATCTACCTGGCGATCTTCGCCCCGATCGCCATCGCCACCGCCACCGGCGTGCGCACCGTCGACCCGGCCAAGCTGCGGGCGGCGCAGTCCCTGGGGGCGACCCGTACCCAGCTGATCCGCCATGTGATCCTGCCCAGCGCCTTGCCGGACATCCTCACCGGAATCCGCATCGGCCTCGGCGTGGGCTGGTCGACCCTGGTGGCCGCCGAACTGATCGCCGCCACCAGCGGCCTTGGGTTCATGGTGCAGTCCGCCGCGCAGTTCCTGGTCACCGATGTAGTAGTGCTGGGGATCCTGGTGATCGCGGTGATCGCCTTCGCCATGGAGATGGGCTTGCGGGCCCTGCAGCGCAAGCTGGTGCCCTGGCATGGCCAGAGCCATTGACTGGCGCCTGCCTTGCGTCGACTGCGTTACTTGCTGCGTCGGCTGTCTGTAGCCCATGCAAGCCAGCAACATTCAGATCGATACAGATAGAACCGAATCCGACCACGCCGACCGTTCGGCGCCGCACACGAGAACCCGCATGAGCCTGACCATCACCCCCTTGAGTTCCGCCCTTGGCGCGCAGATCGACGGCATCGATATCAGCCAGCCCCTGGACGACAAGCAGCGCGACGCCATCGAGCAGGCCCTGCTCGAGCATCAGGTACTGTTCTTTCGCAACCAGCCGGTCACCCCGCAGCAGCAGGCGCGTTTTGCCGCCAACTTCGGTGACCTGCATATCCACCCGATCTACCCCAACGTACCGGAACAGCCGGAAGTACTGATCCTCGACACCGCCGAGACCGATGTGCGCGACAACGCCATCTGGCACACCGATGTCACCTTCCTGCCGACCCCGGCACTGGGCGCGGTGCTCAGCGCCAAGCTGCTGCCCAAGTTCGGCGGCGACACCCTGTGGGCCAGCGGCATCGCTGCCTACGAGGCGCTGTCGGAACCGATGAAGAACCTGCTGCAAGGCCTGACCGCCACCCACGAGTTCATCAAGTCCTTCCCCCTGGAGCGCTTCGGCAATACCCCCGAAGACCTGGCGCGCTGGGAAGAGACCCGGCGCAAGAACCCACCGCTGTCGCACCCGGTGATCCGCACCCACCCGGTGAGCGGGCGCAAGTCGCTGTTCGTCAACGATGGCTTCACCACCCGGATCAACGAACTGTCGGACAGCGAGAGCGAAGCCATTCTCAAGCTGCTGTTCGCCCACGCCACGCGCCCGGAATTCACCATTCGCTGGCGTTGGCAGGAAAACGACGTGGCGTTCTGGGACAACCGCGTGACCCAGCACTACGCCGTGGACGACTATCGTCCACAGCGCCGGGTAATGCAGCGCGCGACCATTCTCGGGGATGCGCCGTTCTTCCGCTGAAACGCGGCGGCGCTGACAGGTCCCGGCCCCGCTGAATCACGGGGCCGGGCACGGCTCGCTAGTTGACGCTGGCGGCCGGTTTCTTCTTGCGGTTGCCGATGTGGATGGCGTGGCCATTCACCGACAACGCCGCCTCATGCAGTGCCTCGGACAGGGTCGGATGGGAGAACACCATCATCCCCAGGTCTTCGGCGCTGGTGCCGAACTCCATGCCGATGGCGCCTTCCTGGACCAGCTCTGCGGCGCCGGGCCCGATCACATGCACGCCCAGCACCCGGTCGGTGCCAGCATCGGCGATCACCTTGACCAGCCCCGCAGTGTCGTTGGCCGCCATGGCCCGGCTGCTGGCGGAGAAGGGGAAGGTGCCGATGTTCAGCTCGACGCCCGCGGCCTTGAGCGCCTGCTCGGTCTGGCCGACCCAGGCGATTTCCGGGTGGGTGTAGATCACCGAGGGAATCAGCTCGTAGTTGAGCGGATGCGAATGCCCGGCAAGGCTTTCGGCGACCATCACGCCCTCTTCCGAAGCCTTGTGCGCCAGCATCGGCCCGCGCACCACGTCACCGATGGCATACACCCCGGGAACGCTGGTCAGGCACTGGCCGTCGACATGGATGAAACCCCGCTCGTCCAGTTGCACGCCGCTGTCGGCGGCCAGCAGGTCGGTGGTCAAGGGACGCCGGCCAACGGCAACGATCAACCGGTCGAAGGTCTGCTGCTTGTCCTCGCCAGCCTCGGTCAGGCTGACCTTGACGCTATCGCCTTGCACCTCGGAAGCGGTCACCCGGGCGCCGAGGCGGATATCCAGGCCCTGCTTGCCGAGGATCTTCTGCGCTTCCTTGGCGATCTGCGCATCCACCGCCGGCAGGAAGCTGTCGAGGGCTTCGAGTACCGTCACCTCGGCTCCCAGGCGGGCCCAGACCGAACCCAGCTCCAGGCCGATGACCCCGGCGCCGATGACCCCGAGGCGCTTGGGCACGCTGGTGAATTCCAGGGCGCCGGTGGAGTCGACGATCACCTCTCCGGTCAGGGGCGCGGCCGGGATGTCGATCGGCTGCGAACCGGGGGCCAGGATGATGTGCTCGGCGCGGATGCGCTGGGTGCTGCCGTCGGCGGCAGTGACCTCCACTTCCTTGTTGGCCAGCAGCTTGCCGTGGCCTTCCAGCACCGCTACGCCATTGGCCTTGAACAGCGAGGCGATGCCGCCGTTGAAGTTGCGTACCACGTTGTCCTTGCGGGCCAGCATCGTCGCCACGTCCATCTGCGGGTTGCTGATGCCGATGCCGTGAATCTCGAAGCCGTGGCGCGCTTCATAGTAGTGATGGGAGCTGTCGAGCAGCGCCTTGGAGGGAATGCAGCCTACGTTAAGGCAGGTACCGCCCAGGGCGGTCTTGCCGTCCTTGCCCTTGTAGCGCTCGATACAGACCGTCTTCAGTCCCAGTTGCGCCGCGCGGATCGCGGCTACATAACCACCGGGGCCCGCGCCGATAACGATCACATCGTAACTTTCACTCATAGGTTGCCGTCCTTTGCACAGACAAAATCGACCACGGCTCCCATGGTCGCCCTGTCCTTGAGAATTTTCAGATGACCAAGCCCGCGGGTCTGCAGGACCTGCCGGTGCCGCAACCCCTGGGCGAAGGATTGCAGGTCGTCTGCCGGAACCTCCTGGTCCTGCTGGTCATGGACCAGCAGCACCGGGATGTCTACCTGTTGGCCGTAACGGCTGACCGCCAGGCTGCCCATGTCTTTCTGATAACGTTGCTCGACCAGGCGTTGCATGCGCTGCCTGACGTCGTCGTTGATCCAGAGGAACGCCGCGAAACGCCGGACGACGTTTTCAATGTCGGCCGGCGCCGCCACCAGCACCGCGCGCTGGAAACCCTTGCCGATGTCGGTGCTCAAAGCGTAGCCCGCTGCGGCGCCACCCAGGGAATGACCGATCACGGTATCGAAGGGGCCCAGCTGCTGCTGGACCTGGTCGAGCATGCTGACGAAGGTCGGCAGCGACGCCTGCCGGCCACCGCTGCCGCCATGGCCGATGCAGTCGAAGGACAAGACTTCGCAGCCTTGCTCCAGCAATAGCGGGATCAAGTACTGCCACTGGGTACTGGCACCACTCCAGCCATGTACCAGTACCACCCGGCGCCGGACCTGCGAAGGCGTCCAGCGGAAGCAGCGCAAGCGCCCGTCCCCGGTTTCCAGGTCCTGCACCGTGGCACTGGGCAGCGTCTGCGGAAAATGCTGGCGCAGCCGCTGTGGCGTGGTGAAGATCTTCAACGCCCGCTGCGCAGCCCGCTGCGGAAGAAGCCGCGACTCAATCCAGAAGCTGCAGCGCAGCGCGCCCAGGACCGTGTTGTAGATGCCCTTGAACAGCACCTTCCTGAAACTGCTGCGCCGGGCCCTGGCCGCCACCGGCGGGTGTTCTTGAGTCGCCATCTTCCTTCCTCATCGACTACAGATTTCAAGCGTCGGGTTACAGCTTCACCATGTTGAAGTCCAGTTTGCCCACGCCGCATTCAGGACAGGTCCAGTCATCGGCGATGTCGTCCCAGGCAGTGCCCGGAGGCACCCCCGAATCCGGATCTCCCAGCCGTTGGTCGTAGATCCAGCCGCAGATCAGGCACATCCACAGGCCGGACTCGGCCACAGCGTTTTCAGCATAGGTCGTCATATCGTTCTCATGCGCTGGCCTGGGCCACTTCGGCCACCTTGATGTTCTGCGCGAGGAACCGCGCCACCTGCTCCAGCACCGCGGCGTCGGAGAGGATCCGCACATGGCCGAGGCCGGATACCGGCTCCAGCTTGGCCCACGGCATCAGCGTGGTGATCTGCTGCGCCTCGCAGAACGGCACGGTCGGGTCCTCCTGGTCGTGCAGCACCAGCATCGGCAGTTGCAGGGCGTTGCCCAGCGCGGGGATGTCCCAGTGCTGGACCGGCACGCCATTGCGCTTCCACAGCTCGCGGTGCATGGCCTGGACGATCTGCGGCTTGAGCTGCAGGTAGCCGTTGGCCCAGCGATCGATCACCACCGGCAGGTTGGCAGGCGAACCCAGGAGGCACATGGCCTTGATCCGATGGGTCTCGGCCAGCTCGGCCAGGGCGCCGGTAGCGGCGATACCGCCCAGGGAATGGGCGACGATGCCCACCACGTCACCCAGGGCGACAATGGCGGCTTTTACCGCGTCCTTGAACTCGGTCATGGTGCTCAGCGAGCCCGGCGAGATGCCGTGGGCCGGCGCATCGAAGGTCGCGACCTTGAAGCCCTGGCGCTGCAGTGCCCGGGTGAAGGAGTACATGCTGCGGCTGTCGGCGCCCCAGCCATGGACCAGCAGGATGGTCTGCTCGCCCGTGCCCCACTGGTAGCCATGGGGAACACCGGGGATGCCCTTGATGTGGAAGCGCTGGGCTCCCAGGGGGCTCATTTCCTTGTCCGGCTGCTTGATGTATTCGCGGGTGTAGCCGAACAGGTCGGTGGCCCGGGCACCGGCGCGATCGGGGGCCAGCGAGCCCAGCACGCTCATGTAGCTGCGCAGGGCCTGCTGCTTCATGGTCAACGGGCCGCTGTAGCCGGTGCGGGTGTCGCCGGCTGCCGGCGACCGATCGAAAGACTCGTAGAAGCCATTGACCGGATCGTACAGGTGGCAATGGCGCGCCACATGCCAGACGTCCTGCACGGTCAGGGGTTTTTCCCGGACCATCCCGGGGAAGGCGGACTTCAGCGCGGCCTGGGCCTCGGGCAGGTTGTAGTGGGGAATGATCGGCGCCACGTGGTGGGCGGTGTGCACCGAGATGTAGTGGGTCAGGAACAGCAGCCACTTCGGATACATGTAGTCGGTGGTCAGCAACAGGCGACTGCTGTTGAAGCTCCAGTGCTCCTTGGTCAGGAACGGAGTCTCGTCACTGATGTGATGCATCATGGTGGTCAGGCTGAACCAGGCGTGGATCGCCAGCCACGGGGCGACGAAATACAGGAACAGCCCGGTGAAACCGGTGAAGTACACCAGGGTCGGCAGGTAGATCACCGCGGCCACGGCCATGAACAGGATCGAACGACGCACTTCGTTGCGCGCCTCGAGCTTGGGGAACATCTCCGGCCGGAACCCCGAGTGCCGCTGGTAGTTCACCGTCCCCAGCCAGAACAGCCAGGTGCGGGTGCTGCTGTAGACCAGCTTGTCCCACCAGGGCATGGCGTCATATTGCACGCGCAGCACCGGGCGCCAGTCGACGTCCATCTCCAGGTTGTTGGTGTTGGCGTGGTGCATGTTGTGCATGTGGCGCCAGCCGTGGAACGGGTACAGCAGGGGCAGCAAGGCGATGTGCCCCAGGATGTGGTTGAAGCTGCGGTTGCGGGAAAACGAGTTGTGGCCGCAATCGTGGGCCACGCAGAACAGGCCCCAGCCCCCCAGGCCGGCAATCAGCCACAGCGGCAGGTAGAAGGCCCAGTGCACATGGGCGACCGCCACCACCGCGCCGATATAGAGCGCATAGCTGACGACGAAGCTGAGCATCCCGCGCCAGACGCGGGGCGTATACAGGTGCTTGGGAATGGCGTCGGTCAGACGCAGGCCCTCGATCTCCTGTGAACGTCGGAGCAGCTCGTTGAATTTGTCCGTTTTTTGCGTGGGCATCTGTACAAAGGCCATGGCCTAGCTCCTGCGAAGTCAAACTTCGGATGTGGTCAGTTCACTGGCCAGGTATTTGGACAGGTCATCGATGCTGGAGTATTCGAACAACAACGCCGGCGACAGGCGTTGTTCCATGAATTTCTCCAGGTCGCCCGCCACCTTCACCGCCACCAGCGAATCCAGGCCATAGGCCTCGAAGGTGCGCGCGGTATCGACCTGCGACGGCTCGATCTTCAGCAGGGTCGCCATGCGCTGCACCAGCCAGTGCTTGATGTTTTCCTCGTTGAGTTCCACCGGAGCCTGTTTCTTCTCCGAAAAACTCAAGGTGCTCAGCAAATTGGAAATGAAGTTGGACATAGGTTTCTTCCTTGATGAGTGGGGTGTTGTACGACCTGGGAATCCCGCTGTTCAGGATGAGGCCTGACGCTTACGGACCTTGTCGATCATTGCCTGGGATGGTGAACGCAGGTCTGAGACCAGTCTCAGCTTGCCCATTAACGCCAGTGTCCAGCCCGACAGGTCGGGCTCCCACCAATGCACGCCATGCCGGTACCAGGCAGGAAATGCGTGGTGATTGTTTTGCAGCCCCTCGCCGAAGGTGAGGAACGCGATGAACCAGTTGTTGGTGCTCTGGTCGTGGGTCACGAACGGCCGGCTGCCATAGCGATGGCAGACCGAGCCCACGCACCAGGCAGCCTGGTTGGCGATGAACAGCCGGGCCAGGCCACCGAAGATCAGGCCGCTCCAGGCGCCCTCCCAGCTCTGGGTGGCCAGGCCGCCGATCGCACCGGGCAGCAGCACGCCCAGGACCACCCAGAGCAGGTAGGTCTGGTTGTAGAAGAACAGCCGCCGGTCACGCAGGATGTCGGGGGCGAAGTAGTTCCAGCTGGAGATGTCCGGGGTCAGCATCCACGGCATGTGCGCATGCCACAGGCCCTTGGCCCGGCCCCAGCGGTCCTCGCCCAGCAGGTTGGGCGAATGCGGGTCGCCCTGCTGGTCGCTGTAGGTGTGGTGGCGCCGATGGGTGGTGACCCAGAACAGGATCGGCCCCTGGGCCGCCATCGAGCCGGCGATCAGCATCAAGCCGCTCATCAACCGCGAGGTCTTGAAGGCCCGGTGCGCCAGGTAACGGTGGTAACCCATGGAAACCCCGAACATCTGCACCGCGTAGAACACCCCGAAGAGGATGAAGTCCAGGGCATGGGCCTGGCCGGTGACCCACAGGCGGATGGCCTCGAAGGTCCCGAACAGCGGCACCAGCATCACGGCCAGGGCGATGCGCGCCTTGGTTTTCGCCGCCTGGGGGCTCAGTTGGGCAACCCCGCCGATCTCGGGAGTAGCCGTGGTTGAAAGTATTTCGTCCATGAATGGCTTCCTGTGAGGTGAGTACCGACTATCAGCTTTCTGAAGGTTCCGCCGCCGCGCTCGGGCCAGGGCGCTTCACGTCCCAGACCAGCCCGCACAGCGCCAGCGTCTCGATGAACAGCCCACCGATATCCAGCTGCCAGGGCTTGAGGCCGGCATGGGCCAGTGCCGGGAAGGCATGGTGGTTGTTGTGCCAGCCGCCCCCGACGGTGGGGATCGCCAGCCAGAACACGTTGCGGCTGGTGTCCCGGGTCTTGTGATCGCGGCCGCCGACCTTGTGGGCGAAGGAGTTGATGCACCAGGTGGCGTGGTCCACCAGGAAGATCCGTACGAAGCCACCCCACAGCAGGCCGCTCAGGGCGCCTTCCCAGCTACGGGTGATCAGCCCGCAGACCAGGGTCGGCAGCAATAGGCCGAGGATGATCCACAGGTAGTAGCGCTGGTTGATCTGCATGACCAGGCGATCGCGCAGCAGGTCGGGGACGAACTGGCTCCAGTTCTGCTTGCGCAGGCTGAACAACCAGCCCAGGTGGGCATGCCACCACCCCTGGAGGCTGCCGGCCAGGCCTTCCTTGAGGGCGCGCGGTGAGTGCGGGTCGCCCTCCTTGTCGGTGAACGCATGGTGCTGGCGATGGGTCGCGGCCCAGAACAGGATCGGCCCCTGGGCCGCCATCGACCCGGCGATCCCGAAGAACGCGGTGACCACCGGGCCGGCCTTGAACGCGTGGTGGGAGAAGAAGCGGTGCATCCCCACCTCCACCCCCAGGGCAGTCAGCAGGTACATGCTGGCCAGGGCGCCGACTTCCAGCCAGCTGATCCCCTGGTGCCAGGCCAGGACCAGGGCGACCACGGTGCCGAGCGCCGGTACGCCGACAGTCAGCCAAGCCAGTTGGCGCTCGCGCTGGCCAGTACGATCGACAGGAGGATTCATCGCGGTCATGACAGGGCATCCGTAGCAGTTTTGAGAGGTTGTGCCGCCGCACGTCCGGTGCCGTACCGCGCCAGGCTGCCGTCGAGCAGGGCCTTGCGGGTGGCCTGGCGCTGGACCTTGCCGCTGGTGGTCAGCGGAATGCCGCCCATGGGCGCCAGGTGAATCCGCGCCGGAGCCACGCCGAACTGGCTGACCAGGGCGCTGGTGAGCACCTGGCGCAGTTGTTCCTGCTGGGCCTCGTCGAGCTTCTCGCTGCGCTTGATCTCGGCCACGATCGCCAATTGCTCTTGCTGGCCGTTATCCAGGCCCACCGCCACGCAGCCATTGCTGCGAATGCGCGGGTCGGCGCTCTCCACCGCCAGCTCCAGGTCCTGTGGATAAAGATTGCGCCCGGCGATGATGATCAGGTCCTTGAGGCGCCCGGTGACGAACAGCTCGCCCAGGTGCAACGCGCCCAGGTCGCCGGTGCGCATGAAGTGCCCCTCGACACCCGGCAGGCGAGCGCGGAACACCTGCTCGCTCAGTACTTCCTTGCCCCAGTAGCCGGCGCCGACATTGCCGCCCTGGACCCAGATCTCGCCGACCTGGCCGTCCGCCACGGGTAGCAGGCTGACCGGGTCGACGATCGCCAGGTGCAGGCCCGGCGCCACCCGGCCACTGCTGACCAGCGGCAGGGCCAGGGCATGACCGGCCTCGACCACCGCCAGGGTGCCGGTGGCCAGTTGGTCGCGGTCGACCTGGACGCCGAACGCCGGTTCGTCATGGGGCTTGCCCGAGACCAGTACCGTCGATTCGGCCAAGCCATAGCAAGGCCCCAGGGCCGCCGGATCGAAACCGGCGGCGGCGAAACGCTCGGCGAAACGCGCCAGGGTGCCTTGCCGGACCGGTTCGGCCCCGCAATAGATGGCCTTGAGCTTGCTCAGGTCGAGCGCGGCCAGCTCGGCATCGCTGATGTTGTCCACGCACAAATCGAAGGCGAAGTTCGGCGCGATGGTCACGCTGGCGCCGAAGCGCGACACCGCATCCAGCCAGCGCAACGGCCGTTGGACGAAATGCCCGGGGCTGATGAGCACAGTCGGGAAAGCGTCGTAGATCGGTTGCAGGATCCCGCCCATCAGGCCCATGTCGTGGTAGGGCGGCAACCAGCTGCAACCCACCCGCTGCTGCGCCGGGCCCATCCACTGACTGGCACTGCGGCAATTACTGTAGAGATTGGCGTGGGTCAGCATCACGCCCTTGGGTGCCGAGGTGGAACCCGAGGTGTACTGCAGCAGCGCCAACTGGCCGGGAGGGATGTCCCGGGCGCTCCAGGCCGAATCCGTGGCGGCCAGTTGCTCCGGGTCGACCCATTGCGGCGCCGGCAGCTCGCCGCTGAGCAAGGCGTTCACCCGTTCCTGGGAACGCATGAAGCGCGCGCTGGTGAGCACGATCTGCGGATGCGCATCGGCACAGATCAGCGCCAGCCGCTCCAGCCCCCGGGTGCCCACTGGCGGGAACGCCGGGATCGCCACGGCGCCGGCCAGGAACAGGCCGAACAGGGAAACGATGTAGTCGATGCCGGTTTCGAACAGCATCAGCACCCGCTTGCCCCGGGGTTCGAAGATCTGCAGCGCACCCGCCAGTTGTTGACTACGCTTCCAGAGTTCCGCATAGCTGATGGCGACCTGCTCCTGCTCGCCGTCGAGCAGGTGGATGAAGGCTATCGCCTCGGGTTGGCGCCAGGCGCGGTAGGCCAGCACTTCGGTAACCGAACTTAAACATTCGATACCCAGGTTTGCAGCCAGCGACTGATCATCGGCTGCTAGTTGTGCTGAGAAGGTCTGATTGACATCGATTAGATAGTCACTAGGCACGGCGTAGTTCATTCAAAATCCTTTTTAAATGGAGAGCCTTATATCGACCTGATGGTCACTTATTATTTTCAGCACTAAGGAACCGAACAAACACCCCCCTCAACGACAGGGAGCTATTACAGAGGCAGTAGTTAAGATGTCATTTTGCTGACAGAACAACGCAATCACTTGGTGACTGCATATTTTTATGTCCCGCGACAACTAACGCGGGCAGAGATAGTGAAACCTGGATGCGTTGTGAAGTCTGCCACCGGCTTGTATATTTTGCTAATGCGCAAATGGACAGTTACAGGGAGAAAATGGACATGGATGTGCTCACTCTTATCGCACTGGAAGGAGCTATGGGGTCGAGTGTCGCGATCACGCTGGACGTGTTGCGCACCGCCAATCAGGTCGCCGAAGTCATGGGGCGGCCCACCATCACCTGGCAAATCATCGGCAGCAGCGAATCGGTAAGAATGAGGAACGGCATGCGCCTGGATGCGCAGCCCCTGGAGCGCGTCCAGGCCATCGAAGGCAGCATGCTGGTCATCCCCGGGCTGGGCCTGGAGAACACCCAGGAGCTGAATCTGTTCGGTTGCCGCACCGAAAAGCGCCAGCCAGGCCTGAGCCTGTCCACGGAGCTCCTCTCCCGGCTCGACCATGGCGACATCCACAAGCTGAGCAAGCTGGTCCGCGAACACCACCTGCGCGGGCAGCAGACCGCAGCCTCCTGCTCGGCGGTTTTCGTCCTCGGCGAAGCGGGCATCCTGCAGGACCGGACCGTCACTACCCACTGGCAACTGTATGACACTTTCAAGCAGCGTTATCCCGAGGCGATACTCGATACCAAACGCATGCTTATTCATGACGGAAATATGATTACCGCCGGGGCCGGCATGTCGCAAATGGACTTGATGCTATATATCCTGCGCAACAAGATGGGCAATCAAGTTGCTGAGTTGACCATGCGCTACTTGCTGATAGATGGGCGCCCGGCACAATACCACTACATGGCTTTATCGAACTTGCAGACAGAAAATCGCGAAGTCCTGATGCTGGAAAAGTTTATCGAAGACTGCCTACCAAACGTTCCCCCGCTGAGCACTATCGCCGAACATCTGCGAATCACCGAGAAAACCTTGTCCCGCAGGATTCGCAGCGCCACAGGTAAACCGCCCATGGCTTTCATTCAGAAAGTTCGCCTGCAACATGTCCAGAGCTTATTGGAAACAACCAATATGAGTATTGAAGAAGTTGCTTTCAAAGTGGGCTATGCCGATTCCACCGCACTGCGCCGGCTGATGTGGAAAAACATGGGCTGCACCCCCAGCCAGCTGCGCAAGGCCAGGTCCGGCCCGCCCATCATGTAGCCCTGCTCACCGTTCCTCCTCGGCCTCAGCGGCGGCCGGGGGCACCTTGCACAGCGGCACCAGCAGCAGCGCCACCACGAACATCATGGCCATCAGCCGGAACACGTCGCCAAAGGCCAGGGTCAGGGCTTCGCGCCCCACCAGCCGGCCGAGAATGCCCTGGGCCATGAGGAAGCCATGGCTGGGGTCCGGGGTGTCGGCGGCGATCTTCAGCGCCAGCTCGCTCATCAGTTCCTGGGCCGCCACCGCCTTGGCGCCAAGGGACTCCGACAGGTGCAGGACCTGGGTCCGCGCATCGTCCTGCAGCCAGGTGTTGACCGTGGCGATACCGATGGCCCCGCCCAGGTTGCGCATCAGGTTGAACAGGCCGGACGCCTGGCGCAGCTCCACCCCCTGGAACGAACTCAAGGCCATGTTGACGCTGGGCACGATGCACAGCATCAGGAACAGGCCACGCGCCACCTGGGGCACCAGCAATTCGTCGAAACCCCAGTTGGAAGTGATCCGCGAGGTCAACCACAGGCTCAGGGCCAGGCCCAGGAACCCCACCGAGATGATCAGGCGCCGGTCGACCTTCTCCGAGGCCCGGGCAGCGATGATGGTGCTGAACAGTTGCCCGATGCCCACGACGAACACCGTGGTGCCGATCTCCAGGCTGTCGAAGCCGCGCACCCGGCCCAGGAACACCGGCACCAGGTAGGTCGAGGAGTACAGGCCGAAGCCGATCACCAGGTTGAGCAGGCAGGCGATGGAAAAGGTCCGATCGCGAAACGGTCGCAACGACACGATGGGGTTGTCCGAATACAAGGACCGCTCGATGAACAGCCCGAAGGACACCAGGGACACCCAGGCCGAGATGACGATCCCGGTATCGCTGAACCAGTCCTTGCGCGGCCCCTCCTCCAGCACGTATTCCAGGCAGCCCAGGGCCAGGGCCATGGCTGCGAAATGCAGCCAGTCGATGCGCCGCAGCATGGGCAGGTCGGGACGGTCGACATCGATCAACAACGCCGCGCCAATGCAGATCACCAGGCCCGGCAGCACGTTGATGAAGAAGATCCAGCGCCAGTCCAGGTAGAAGGTCACCAGGCCGCCCACGGTGGGCCCGAGGGTCGGCGCCAGGACCGCGGTCATGCCGAGGATGGCCGGGACCATCGCCCGCTGCTTGCCCTCGAACAACACGAAGCCGACGGCGAACACCGTCGGCACCATGGCCCCGCCAGTGAAGCCCTGCAGCGCCCGCAACACGATCATCGACTCGATGTTCCAGGCCATGCCGCAACCGACGCTGAACAAGGTGAAGAGCGCCGCGCTGGTCGCGAACAGCCAGCGGGTGGAAATCGCCTGGGCGAGGAAGGCCGAGAAGGGAATCATGATCAGTTCGGCGATCAGGTAGGCGGTCTGCACCCAGCTCACTTCATCGGGACCGGCGCTCAAGCCGGCCTGCACGTCGTTGAGCGAAGCGGCCACGATCTGGATGTCGATCAGGGCCATGAACATGCCGAAGGCCATGATGGTGAAGACCAGGAACTTGCGTCGCAGGGTCGCTTGAGCCGGCTGCTCGCCCGCGCCAGGGAGGTCGGATGCGCTTGTCGTCACGTGGTTACTTCCCTGTAGTATTGCGGTCGTCATGTGAATATTATGATCGTAATTCAAAACCGCATGGAGCTTCAACATGGAGCAGAGCACCCAGACCCAGAACGCTATCCTGCAAGCCGCCCAGGACACGGAGAAGCCGCGCAAGCGCTCCAAGCGGCCGCTGATTGCCGGCGCCGTCGCCCTGACCCTGGTGGCGGTTGGAGTGGGTTGGGTGCTGATGGCGCCGTCCACCGAATCCACGGACGATGCCTATATCGCCGCCGACGCCACCTCGGTCGCGCCACGGGTCCACGGCCTGGTGACCGAGGTGCTGGTCAAGGACCACCAGAGCGTCACCGCCGGCCAGCCCCTGGTGCGCATCAACAGCGAAGAGTTCGACAGCCGGGTGACCCTGGCCGAAGGCGACCTGGCCGATAGCCTGGCCCAAGTCGCCCTGGCCCAGGCGGCGCTGACCATCCAGGACGCCGAGCAGCGCCTGGCCAACACCCGGGTACTCGCGGCCCGCACCTCGATCCGCACCACCCAGGCCGAATCCAAGCGCGCCGGGGACGAGCGCAACCGCTTCAACACCCTGGTCAGCACCGGCGCCGTGGCGCGCAACGAAGTGGAGAAATACAGCACCCAGGCGATCTCCGCCGAGCAGAACCACGCCCATGCCCAGGCCATGCTGCAAGTGGCCGAGAACGACCAGGCCGTGACTTCAGCCCAGCGCGAACGCCTGCAGGCGCAATTGCAGATGGCCAAGGCCAAGGTGGTGACCGCCAAGGCCCGGCTGGAGCTGGCGCAGCAGGACCAGAGCCACGCCACCATCTATGCCCCCATGGACGGCACCGTGGGCAATCGCCAGGTCCAGGTGGGCGACTACGTACAGCCGGGCTCGCGCCTGCTGACCCTGGTCCCGCTGCACGAGCTCTACGTCCTGGCCAACTTCAAGGAAACCCAGACCCAGCACATGCTTCCAGGCCAGCCGACGCGCATCAAGATCGACGCCCTGCCGGGAGTCAGCATTACCGGCACCGTGGAAAGCCTGGCCCCGGGCTCGGGCTCGACCTTCGCCCTGCTGCCCTTCGAGCCGGGCACCGGCAACTTCACCAAGATCGTCCAGCGGGTGCCGGTGCGCATCCGCTTCGATGCCGACCAGCCAGGCCTGGAACGGCTGCGTCCGGGCCTGTCGGTGATCGCCAAGGTCGACCTGGACGAACCCCAGCAGCGCAACGCAGGCGGTACCCACTCCGAGCTCAAGGTCAGCGCCAACAGCCAGTGAAGCTCACGCCCACTGCCGGTCGCCATGCTCCAGGCGGCCGGCAGGCGCCAGGCCCATGGCCCTGGCGGCGGTACACACTACTCGGCGGTGGAAGGTTTTTCCCACAGGTTGATCCGCCCTTCCCGGGCGAAATGATCGATTTCCGCCAGCTCCTCCACGCTGAAGCCCAGGTTCTGCAAGGCCCCGACGTTCTCGACGATCTGCTCCGGCCGGCTGGCGCCGATCAGGGCCGAGGTCACCCGCGGATCCCGCAGGGTCCAGGCCAGGGCCAACTGGGCCAGGCTCTGCCCACGGTTCCGGGCAATATCGTTGAGGGCCCGCACATGGGCGATGTTGGTCTCGGACAAGTGGGAGGCCTGCAATGATCCGCCGCCAGGACGGTTGACCCGCGCATCCTCGGGAATGCCGTCCAGGTACTTGTCGGTGAGCAATCCCTGGGCCAGCGGGGTGAAGGCGATCACTCCCACGCCGAGCTCCTCGGTGGTCTCCAGCAGGTCCCTTTCCACCCAGCGATTGAGCATGTTGTAGGCCGGTTGGTGGATCAGCAGCGGCACCTTCCACTCCTTGAGCAAGGCGACCATCTCCCGGGTCTTCGCTCCGGAGTAGGAAGAGATACCGATGTACAGCGCCTTGCCCTGCTGCACCGCGCTGGCCAGGGCGCTGGCGGTTTCCTCCAGGGGCGTGTCCGGGTCGAAGCGATGGGAATAGAAGATATCCACATAGTCCAGGCCCATGCGCTGCAGGCTCTGGTCGAGGCTGGCCAGCACGTACTTGCGCGAGCCGCCGCCCTGGCCGTAGGGCCCGGGCCACATGTCCCAACCGGCCTTGCTGGAAATGATCAGCTCATCGCGATAGGCCTGGAAATCCTCGCGCAGCAGACGGCCGAAATTGATCTCGGCGCTGCCATAGGGCGGGCCGTAGTTGTTGGCCAGGTCGAAATGGTTGATGCCCAGGTCGAAGGCCGTGCGCAGCAAGGCACGCTGGGTATCGATCGGCGTGCTGTCGCCGAAGTTGTGCCACAACCCCAGGGACAGGGCCGGCAGCACCAGGCCACTGCGGCCGACGCGGCGATAGGGCATGGAGTCGTAGCGATGTTCAGCAGCTGAATAAGTCATCGAATCCTCATCTGGACTGGGGCCACCTCTGGATGGCCGGTTCCGGCATGGCGGCTGGCGCAACGGCCAGCCTCCTCCTGTTGTTGTGAACTACCTCGTTCAAGGCAGTTCCGCAAAACCGCAACGATATGAGATGCCGTATTTCATACCGAATTCATACTTAATTTCGTACTATAAAATCGCTGGAAAACAAACTTTTGCTCAGTTTTCAGCCAAAAAATTGCTTGCCCACAGGGCATCAGGCCCCAGGCTTCCTACAGCAGCGAGAAGCCCCGTATTTACTGGGTTAAACCCCGTGAATGGCATTGAACGAGGCGTAACGACTGGCGCTTCGTACCACGAAGCCCAGACCATGCGACCTTGAAATCGACGGATCGAAGAATCGCGCCGAAAAGCACGACATGAAATACTTTACGTACCACGTAGCACAATACGAAATCATCCTTAGTAGCTAATGGCAATTTGCCTTTTCAGCCCCTGGACGATGCTCAAAAGTAGCCACACCGGCCCCTGAGGCAAAAACCGCCGCCAACACCGGTCCTGGAGAAATACCCAGGGCTCGCAGTCGCTGACACTCACCTGCAACGCGCAAAAAATTCGCCGAAAGCCATACGCCAGCCAGTCAAGCGAGTTGAGCTCCTGAAGGAGCAGCCGGTCGATGCTCGATTGCTCGCGATGGTCGTTAACGGTTGCGCGTATTGACTGGAAAACGCAGCGTCCTGGCCTTCACCGCGGGCAAGCCGCGCTCCTGACATTGCCTTGACCGATCGGCATCAGGCAGGCCGCATCCATTGTTTATAGACGGCAAAAACCACTCCTGCCCGGGCCGTGGCAGCCACCGTCGGCAGGAAAAAACAGCCCGTGACTGGCCTGTGGAAAGGGGCGCTCCAGGCGCCCGGAAGCGCGGGAGTGGGTCAGCCGGCTTCGGCGAAGACCTGGGCCAGCCAGTCGACGAACACCCGCACCCGTGGCGCAAGCTGGCGGTTGTAGGGGTAGACCACCGATACCGGCATCGGCGGTGGCGGGGTGTCGGCGAGGATCTCGCGCATCAATCCTCGGGCCAGGGAGTCGGCCAGGTGGTAGCGCGGACATTGGATGATGCCCAGCCCGGCCAGGGCCGCGGCGCCGTAGACCTGGGCACCGGATACCGAGAGCGCGCCATCGATGGCCAATTCACGCCGCTCGCCAGCCACCATGAATTCGACCAGGAGGCCTCGCGGCTGGTGGTGCAGTTGCGCCAGGCCGGCCACCAGACCATCGCCGCCAGCGTCGCCTCCCTGGCCAGCCCCGCGGCCGGCTGGATCAACGGCCAGGTGCTGCGGGCCAACGGCGGGCTGGTTTGAGACCTATGCTGGATAACAGGGCCGCCGGACTCTTTCCGGCCTGTCGGCTGGCGCCAGGAGATGCCCCTCATGCACACCACCATCGTCATTGCCTTCGGCCTGCTCCTGCTGGCCCTGGTGCTGTATATCGGTGAACGGCTGGGCTTCGGCCAACAGACCCTGGGCTATGTCTTTTGCGGGCTATGGCTGGCGTTGAGCGTGCTCAACGGTGCGGTGGGAGTGGTCAGCGCCAAGCAGCCCCTGGGTTCGGAACTGCTGGTCGGCTGCCTGGTGTTCGCCCTGCCGGTGGCCGCCCTGGGGCTGTACCTGGCCATGGGCGGAGCGAAGGCTTGAGCCGCCGGCCAGGGGCAGCAGCGCCCCCGGCCGCGAGGCTCTGGATCAACGCACCAGATGCAGGAACTGCATGTGGCGTTCGTACTGGTCGAGGATATCGTTGATGATCTGCTCCTTGCTGTAGCCCATCAGGTCGTAGTCCTGGCTACCCTCGGACAGATGCACCTCGGCACGGTAGTAACGGCGGTTGCGCAGCTCTTTCGGGCCCATGCCGCCCCGGGCGAAGGACGGGGTGAAGTAACCGCGCATCTGCACCTGGTAGACGAACGGATGCTGGTCGCCGTGGCCGATTTCCAGGCTGACGCTGTCGTTGGCCGGATCGGGCTGGGTGATCACGTTCAGGCCCTTCTCGACGAATACCGCCGTCACCTCCTCGATGGCCGGGCGCACGGTCTGGTCGAGGAAGCGATACACCTCGTCCCGCGACGGGAAATGCACCGCCTGGCTCAAGCGCTGGCGCCAACCACCCCGGCCCCGGCGCGAGGCCGATACCGGCGCCAGGGAATGCAGCTGGGCGATGCGCTTCTGCGACTCCATGTAGAACGCCTTGTGCAGGCCCCACATCATCAACAGCAGGATCAGCGAGAACGGCAGCGAGGTCAGGACCACCGCCGACTTCAGCGAATCGACGCTACCGGCGAACAGCAACCCGCTGGTGACCAGGGCGGTCATCGCGCCCCAGAACACCCGCAGCCATTTCGGGCCGTCTTCGTCCGCGCTGCCGCCCCGCGCCGACAGGGTGGAGAGCACCACGGTGCCGGAGTCCGCCGAGGTGACGAAGAACACGAAGCTGATGAACACCGTGACCGCGATCACGGTCTTGCTCCAGGGGTAGGTCTCCAGCAACAGGTAGAGGGTCATCGACGGATTGTCGATGGCCGACATGCCCAGGGCGCTCATGCCATGGTTGAGCACCTGGTCGATGGCGCTGTTGCCGAAGATCGACATCCACGCCAGGGTGAAGCCCAGGGGAATCAGCAGCACGCCGAAGACGAATTCACGGATAGTCCGGCCCCGGGAAATCCGCGCGATGAACAGCCCCACGAACGGCGACCAGGCAATCCACCAGGCCCAGTAGAACACCGTCCAGCCACCCAGCCAGTCGCTGGGCTTGTCGTAGGCGTAGACGTCGAAGCTCTTGGCCGGCAGCGCGCCCAGGTAGTCACCCAGGTTCTGGATCAGGGTATTGAGCAGATGCTGGGTCGGGCCGGCGAACAGCACGAACAGCAGCAGCGCCACCGCCAGCAGCATGTTGATGTCGGACATCACCCGCACACCCTTGTCGACCCCGGATACCGCCACGGTGATCGCCGCGCCCATCATCAAGGTGATCAACAAGACCTGGATCCATTGGGTATGGGCGATGCCGAACAGGTAGTCGAGGCCGGAGTTCAGGTGCAACACGCCAAACCCCATGTCGGCGCCCAGGCCGAACACCGTGGCGATGATGCCGAAGCCATCCACCGCATAGCCGATGGGGCCATTGATGCGCTTGCCGATCAACGGATATAGCGCCGAACGCAGGGCCAGCGGCAGGTTATGCCGGTAGGCGAAATACGCCAGGGCCATGCCGACGAAGGCGAACACGCCCCAGCCATGCAGGCCCCAGTGCAGGAATAGCAACTGCATGCCCTGGCGCGCCGCCTCCACCGTGCCCGCCTCGCCCTTGGGCGGCTGGAGCATGTGGGTCAGGGGTTCGGAAACGCAGAAAAAGAACAGGGTGATGCTGATCCCGGCGGCGAACAGCATGCCGGCCCAGGACAGGTAGCTGAACTCGGGTTCGTCGTGGTCGGCACCGAGCTTGATCTTGCCGTAGCCGGACAGGGCGGTGACCACCACGAAGACCAGGTACAGGGTCATGGCCAGCATGTAGTACCAGCCGACCGTATTGGCCGCCCAGTTCTGCGCGGCCAGCAGCCAGGCACCGGCCTGTTCCGGCAGGCCGATCACCACCACGCCGAAGATCAGGATGAAGCTGGCGGCGAAGTAGAACACCGGGGGATTCATGCGAACCAGGCTGTTCGCGGGGGTGGATGATGCACTCATCAATGGCGCACCTCGAAGGGGTGAAACATGGCTGAAATGTACGGACTCAGCAAAGGCAAGCCTCCTGTTGTGAGCGGGCAGCGAACCACCGGTTTAACTTGAACAAGCGTTCAAGTTAAACATGGATAAGGGGTTCAGGACCAATTGCAGGGCTCAGCGGTACTGTCAGTACGCTAGCTCAAGGAAGGGTATGACGTATGCCGGGCGCAATCGTTCAGCGCTGCGACCGCACCGGATGCGAGAAAGCCCGGCCGGCCCCGGAAGGCCCTGCCGGGCATGCGCAGCCGCTTCGTGTAGCCGCTGTCGCAGGCTGCGCACGGGCGCGCAGCGGCGGCAAATTGGGGATGGCAGGGCCAGCGGGCCATGCAAGCCCGCCAGCGGCCACAGGTTACTTCTGCGAACCGTCGTCGTGCTGCAGGTTGGCCTGGGTCAGGTTGCAGCCCGCCGGCACGCTGCGGGTCAGCCAGACGTTGCCGCCGATGGTCGAGCCCTTGCCGATGGTGATGCGTCCGAGAATGGTCGCGCCGGCGTAGATCACCACGTCGTCCTCGACGATCGGGTGGCGCGGATGGCCCTTCTGCAACTGGCCGTCCTCGTCCGCCGGGAAGCGCTTGGCCCCTAGGGTCACCGCCTGGTAGATGCGCACCCGCTCGCCGATGATCGCGGTCTCGCCGATCACCACGCCGGTACCGTGGTCGATGAAGAAGCTCTTGCCGATCTGCGCCCCCGGGTGGATGTCGATACCGGTGGCCGAGTGGGCGATTTCCGAGCTGATCCGCGCCAGCAGCGGCAGCCCGGCACCATACAAGTGGTGCGCCAGGCGATGGTGGATCACCGCCAGGATGCCCGGGTAGCACAACAGCACTTCGTCGACGCTGCGGGCCGCCGGATCGCCGTGGTAAGCGGCCAGCACATCGGTATCCAGCAATACGCGCAGGCCGGGCAAGGCCAGGGCGAAATCCTGGATCAGGCGAATCGCCCGGGCATTGACGTCGGTATCGCTTTCACCGTTCTGCCGGGCCACGTAGCGCAGTTCCAGGCGCGCCTGGGCCAACAAGGCGTTGAGCGCCGCGTCCAGGGTGTGGCCGACGTAGAAATCCTCGCTCTCCTCGCGCAGGTCCACCGGTCCCAGGCGCATGGGGAACAACGCACCGCACAGGGCCTCGAGGATCTCCGCCATGGCCGCCCGCGACGGCAGCTCGCGGCCACCCTGCTCGCCGCTGACCCGACCGTTGCGGCTACGCCACTGATCACGGGCATCGCGCAGTTGACCGACGATGGTCTGCAATTGCCAATGGCTGGAACGCTCGCTCACGATAAGACTCCTAGACTCGGGCGGCCGGACTGTCAGGCCGCGCAAACGGCGATCACTTTACGCCCGGTCACGGCCACCCTTAAGAACTAATTGTGCGCACATATGCATTTTTTGGCATAAGCGATCGGCGGTTGCCCGGCCAAATATCGCTGCCTATAGTCGTTGCACCTTCCCTGTTCCGTGCGGACTCATGATCAAACAACAGCTCGCCCGTTTCGACCGCCTCGACCTGCTCGGCCACGCCACCGCCCTGGAAAAGCTCCAACGCCTGTCGGCCTGGACCGGCCGCGACATCTACATCAAGCGCGATGACACCACGCCCCTGGCCATGGGCGGCAACAAGCTGCGCAAGCTCGAATACCTGGCGGCCGATGCCCTGGCCCAGGGTGCCGACACCCTGGTCACCGCCGGGGCCATCCAGTCCAACCACGTACGCCAGACCGCGGCCCTGGCCGCCCAACTGGGCCTGGGTTGCGTCGCCCTGCTGGAAAACCCCACCGGCACCGACGATGCCAACTACCTGGGCAACGGCAACCGCCTGCTGCTGGAACTGTTCGATGCCAAGGTCGAGCTGGTGGACAACCTCGACCAGGCCGACGAGCAGCTCCAGGCCCTGGCCGCGCGCCTGCGCAGCAACGGCAAGAAGCCCTACCTGGTGCCCATCGGCGGTTCCAATGCCCTGGGCGCCCTGGGCTACGTGCGCGCCGGCCTGGAGCTGGCGCAACAGATCGAGGACAGCGGCCTGCGCTTTGCCGCCGTGGTCCTGGCCTCCGGCAGCGCCGGCACCCACAGCGGCCTGGCCCTGGGCCTGAGCGAAGCCTTGCCGCAACTGCCGGTGATCGGCGTTACCGTCTCGCGCACCGAGGAAGACCAGCGCCCCAAGGTCCAGGGGCTGGCCGAGCGCACCGCCGAACTACTGGGCGTGCCGTTGCCGCAGAGTTTCAACGTGCAGCTGTGGGATGAGTATTTCGCCCCGCGCTATGGCGAGCCCAATGCCGGCACCCTGGCCGCAGTCAAGCTCCTGGCCAGCCAGGAGGGCTTGCTGCTGGACCCGGTCTACACCGGCAAGGCCATGGCCGGGTTGCTGGACGGCATCGGTCGCCAGCGATTCGACGAGGGCCCGATCCTGTTCCTGCACACCGGCGGAGCCCCGGCGCTGTTCGCTTATGCCGGGGCCTTCAGCTGAAGATCAGAGCAAGGAAATACATCGGCAAAGGCGAACGCCTTGCGCTCGTGCGCAGCCGGCGGCAGCGACTGCGAAAGACGGATCAAATATTCCCCACAGGAATATAAGTGTGAATTTATATTATTTTTACATCTATAAAAGAGCACCTATAGTCGCGCCGCAGGCGAATTTGCCGGGAGACGCATACGCTGCATTTAGGGCAGGATGAAACCTGCATTCCGGCTCACCGTTCGACCCGCACCACCCATTCGCATCGTGCATAAGAAACCACAGGGGCTTGTCATGAATCTTTCCGTACTGCGTCGCAATCTGCTGATTGGCACACTGGGCCTGGCCCTCGGTGCCGGACTGATGGGGCAAGCGGTTGCCGGCGAGCAACTGCAGAAGATCAAGGACGCGGGCGTGATCAACGTCGGCCTGGAAGGCACCTACCCACCGTTCAGCTACGTCGACGAAAACGGCAAGCTGACCGGCTTCGAAGTGGAATTCTCCGAAGCCTTGGCCAACAAGCTCGGGGTCAAGGTCAAGTTGCAGCCGACCAAGTGGGACGGCATCCTCGCGGCCCTGGAATCCAAGCGCCTGGACGCCGTGGTCAACCAGGTGACCATTTCCGAGGAGCGCAAGAAGAAATACGACTTTTCCACTCCCTACACCGTCTCCGGCATCCAGGCCCTGACCCAGAAGAAGGACGAGGGCAAGTTCAAGACCGCCGCCGACCTGGCCGGGCACAAGGTCGGGGTGGGCCTGGGCACCAACTACGAGCAATGGCTGAAGGACAACGTGCCCAACGCCATCATCAAGACCTACGACGACGATCCGACCAAGTACCAGGACCTGCGTGTAGGCCGTATCGAAGCCATCCTGGTGGACCGCCTGGCGGCCTTCGAGCTGATCAAGAAAACCAAGGACACCCTGGTGGTCTCCGGCGACCCCTTCTCCCGCCAGGAATCCGGCGTGGCCCTGCGCAAGGGCGAACCGGAGCTGCTGGCCGCAGTGAACAAGGCGATCGAGGAGCTGCGGGCCGATGGCACGCTGAAGAAACTCTCGGAAAAATACTTCAACGCTGACGTCACCCAATAATGGAAGCAGGCCTGCAACTGGCGCTGGACTCGGCGCCATTCCTGCTCAAGGGCGCGTACTACACGGTGATCCTGAGCCTGGGCGGCATGTTCTTCGGACTGCTGCTGGGCTTCGGCCTGGCCTTGATGCGCTTGTCGCGCTTCGCGCTGGTGAGCTGGATCGCCCGGATCTACGTGTCGTTCTTTCGCGGCACGCCGCTCTTGGTGCAGCTCTTCGTGATCTACTACGGCCTGCCGCAACTGGGACTGGAGCTGGACCCGCTGCCTGCGGCGCTGATCGGCTTCTCCCTGAACATGGCGGCCTACGCCTGTGAAATCCTCAGGGCCGCCATCGGCTCCATAGAGCGTGGCCAGTGGGAGGCCGCCGCCAGCATCGGCATGACCCGGGCCCAGACCCTGCGCCGGGCGATCCTGCCGCAAGCCATGCGCACCGCCCTGCCGCCTCTGGGCAACAGCTTCATCTCGCTGGTCAAGGACACCGCCCTGGCCGCCACCATCCAGGTCCCGGAACTGTTCCGCCAGGCGCAGCTGATCACCGCCCGGACCTTCGAAATCTTCACCATGTATCTTGCCGCCGCTCTGATCTACTGGGTCCTGGCCAGTGTGCTCGCGCACCTGCAGCACCGTCTGGAAGAGCGGGTCAATCGGCACGACCAGGAGTCTTGAACCCATGATCGTGGTGGAAAAACTGACCAAGCAGTTCAAGGGCCAGACGGTGCTCAATGGCATCGACCTGGAGGTCAAGGAAGGCGAAGTGGTGGCCATCATCGGCCCCAGTGGCTCGGGCAAGACCACCTTCCTGCGTTGCCTGAACTTCCTCGAACAGCCCACCAGCGGCCGGGTCCGCATCGGCGACATCGCCATCGACAGCAATGTCCCGCTGAGCCAGCAGCAAGGGCGGATCCGCCAACTGCGCCAGCAAGTGGGTTTCGTGTTCCAGAACTTCAACCTGTTCCCCCACCGCACCGCCCTGGAGAACGTCGTCGAGGGCCCGCTGGTGGTGAAGAAGACCCCACGCGAGCAGGCCCTGGCCCTGGGCCGCAAGCTCCTGGCCAAGGTCGGCCTGGCGGGCAAGGAAGACGCCTACCCCAGGCGCCTGTCCGGTGGCCAGCAGCAGCGGGTGGCGATCGCCCGGGCCCTGGCCATGGAACCCAAGGTGATCCTGTTCGACGAACCCACCTCGGCCCTGGACCCGGAATTGGTGGGCGAAGTGCTGGCGACCATCCGCGGCCTGGCCGAGGAGAAACGCACCATGGTCATCGTCACCCACGAGATGAGCTTCGCCCGCGACGTGGCCAACCGGGTGATCTTCTTCGACAAGGGGGTGATCGTCGAACAGGGCGAAGCCAAGGCCCTGTTCGCCCACCCCCGGGAAGAACGCACCCGGCAGTTCCTCAGCAAGTTCCTCACCTCGGCCTGACCCTCCAAACCCCAAGGCCGCTACGCAACCTGCGGCAGCGGCCAAGCCAAACGCCACCCTCGCCTGTAGTCGTTGCCGAGCTGCGCCAAGGCCCGCAGGGCCTTCAAACCCCAAAACCCACAGCCGCTGCGCACCCATGCGCAGCCTGCGGCAGCGGCTGCACAAGCCCCGATACCCACACGCCCAATGCCCCGCCTGACGTATACGTAACCCTCTTCTATGCATATTCCTAAAAGTTAGTTTATTTAATTTTTATCCACGTTTAGGGTATATGCCACCGGACCACCGGACATTCTTGATCCTGATTTCGCCGCATGACGCGGCCTATCCAAAGATGTGAGGTAGGTATGGTTCGGAACACAATCACCCCAGTGCAGATCGCCAGGGCATTGCGTGCAGCCAAGGAGTGGCACTGATGTCCAGTCTGGTAGAAGCACAGGTCCAGAGCGACCTGGACATTGCCCCCTTGTTGTTGCCCGCACAGGTATTGCTCAACGACGCCGAGGCCCTGCAAGCCGCCCATGAACTGGCCGATGCGGCACGCCAGCAGGCCGCCCAGCGCGACCGCCAGCGCAAGCTGCCCTGGGCGCTGGTCGAGCAGTTCACCCGCAGCGGCCTGGGCAGTATCGCCATTCCCCGGGCCTATGGCGGGCCCCAGGTGTCCTACGTGACCGTGGCCGAGGTCTTCGCGATCATTTCCGCGGCGGACCCGGCCCTCGGGCAGATCCCGCAGAACCAGTTCGGGATCCTCAACCTGATTCTCGGTTGCGGCACCGAGCGCCAGAAGAAACAACTGCTGCAAAGCGTCCTGGAAGGCTGGCGCATCGGCAATGCCGGCCCGGAACGCGGCACCAAGAACACCCTGGAGCTCAAGGCGCGGATCAGCGCCGACGCCGACGGCCATGTGCTCAATGGCCAGAAGTTCTATTCCACCGGTGCGCTGTTCGCCCACTGGGTGGCGGTCAAGGCGCTCAACGACGACGGTCGCCAGGTCCTGGCCTTCGTCCGCCGTGGCACTCCGGGGCTGCGCATCATCGATGACTGGTCGGGCTTCGGCCAGCGCACCACCGCCAGCGGCACCATCTTGCTGAACAACGTGCGGGTGGACTCCGAGCTGGTGCTGGACAACTGGAAGATCAACGAGACCCCGAACATCCAGGGCGCCGCCTCGCAACTGATCCAGGCCGCCATCGACGCCGGGATCGCCCGTGAAGCCCTGGCCGATGCCATTGGCTTCGTCCGTGAACGCTCGCGGCCGTGGATCGACGCCAACGTCGAACGGGCCAGCGACGACCTCTATGTGATCGCCGACATCGGCAAGCTGCAGATCGAACTGCACGCCGCCGAGGCCCTGCTGCGCAAGGCCGGCCAAGTGCTGGACCAGGTCAGCGCGGCACCGGTCACCGTCGAGTCCGCGGCCCGCGCCTCCATCGCCGTGGCCGAAGCCAAGGTGCTGACCACCGAGATCTCCCTGCAAGCCAGCGAGAAACTGTTCGAGCTGGCCGGCAGCCGCGCCACCCTCGCCGAATTCAACCTTGACCGTCACTGGCGCAACGCCCGGGTGCACACCCTGCACGACCCGGTGCGCTGGAAGTACCACGCCGTGGGCGCCTATCACCTGAACGGCACGCTGCCGGCCCGTCATTCCTGGATTTAACCGCCCAGAACGCTTTTGACCAGATCTCTGGAGAAACACATGTCTCTTTCTCAACACGTCGCGGTCATCACCAGCGACGAGCAAGCCCTGATTGTCGCCAGCGACCTGGCGGAAGATTTCAAGCGCGACAGCGCCCTGCGCGATCGCGAGCGGCGCCTGCCGCACCCCGAGCTGGAAGCCTTCAGCCGCTCCGGCCTGTGGGGTATCAGCGTACCCAAGGAATACGGCGGCGCTGGCGTCTCCAACGTCACCCTGGCCAAGGTCACAGCGCTGATCGCCGAGGCCGACGCCTCCCTGGGCCAGATCCCGCAAAACCATTTCTATGCCCTCGAAGTGCTGCGGGTGAACGGCAGCGAGCAGCAGAAGCAACGGCTGTACGCCGAGGTCCTGGCCGGCCGACGCTTCGGCAACGCCCTGGCCGAGCTGGGTACCAAGACCGCCCACGACCGCACCACCCGCCTGAGCCGCGACCGCAGCGGCCAGGGCTACCGCATCGACGGGCGCAAGTTCTACGCCACCGGCGCCATCTACGCCCAGCGCATCCCTACCTCGGTGGTGGATGAGGACGGCATCCAGCAACTGGCCTTCGTCCCCGCCGACAGCCAGGGCCTGAACGTGATCGACGACTGGAGCGGCTTCGGCCAGCGCACCACCGGCAGTGGCTCGGTGGTCTTCGAAAGCGTGGCGGTGGACGCCGCCGACGTGGTGCCGTTCCAGAGCGCCTTCGAGCGTCCGACCCCGGTCGGCCCCCTGGCGCAGATTCTCCACGCCGCCATCGACACCGGCATCGCCCGCGCCGCCTACGAAGACGCCCTGCGCTTCGTACGGACCAAGAGCCGGCCGTGGATCGATTCCGGCCACGACAAGGCCACCGACGACCCGCTGACCATCAAGAGCTTCGGCCACCTGAGCATTCGCCTGCACGCCACCGAGGCCCTGCTGGAACGGGCCGGGGAATTCCTCGACCGCGCCCAGGCCCAGACCAACGCCGAGACCGTGGCGGCCGCCTCCATCGCCGTGGCCGAGGCCCGGGCCCTGAGCACGGAGATTTCCCTGGCCGCCGGCAGCACCCTGTTCGAACTGGCCGGCAGCCAGGCGACCCTGGCCGAGTACGGCCTGGACCGCCACTGGCGCAATGCCCGGGTGCACACCCTGCACGACCCGGTGCGCTGGAAGTACCACGCCGTGGGCAACTACTACCTCAACCAGCAGAACCCGCCACTGCGGGGGACCATCTGATGAGCGCCCTCGCCCCCACCAAGAAGAAGATCCTGCTCAACGCCTTCAACATGAACTGCGTCGGGCACATCAACCACGGCCTGTGGACCCACCCACGGGACAACTCCACCCAGTACCAGAGCCTCGAGTACTGGACCGAGCTGGCCCAGTTGCTGGAGCGCGGGCTGTTCGACGGGCTGTTCATCGCCGACATCGTCGGGGTCTACGACGTCTACCAGGACTCGGTGGACGTGACGCTCAAGGAGTCGATCCAGCTGCCGGTCAACGACCCGCTGCTGCTGGTCTCGGCCATGGCCGCGGTCACCCGCAACCTGGGGTTCGGCCTCACCGCCAACCTCACCTACGAGGCGCCCTACCTGTTCGCCCGCAGGCTTTCCACCCTCGACCACCTGAGCCGTGGCCGGGTCGGCTGGAACATCGTCACCGGCTACCTGGACAGCGCCGCCCAGGCCATGGGCCTCAAGGAGCAGATCGAGCACGACCGCCGCTACGACCAGGCCGATGAATACCTGGAGGTGCTGTACAAGCTCTGGGAAGGCAGCTGGGAGGACGACGCCGTGGTCAACGACCGTGAGCAGCGCATCTATGCCCGGCCGGACAAGGTGCACAAGGTCGAGCACCAGGGCGAGTTCTACCAGGTCAGCGGTTATCACCTGTGCGAGCCCTCGCCCCAGCGCACCCCGGTGCTGTTCCAGGCCGGCAGCTCGGAGCGCGGCCTGGTGTTCGCCGGACGCCACGCCGAATGCGTGTTCATCAGCGGGCAGAACAAGGCCGCGACCAAGGCCCAGGTGGACAAGGTCCGCGCCAGTGCCGTGGCCGCCGGGCGCAATCCCGAGGACATCAAGATCTTCATGGGCCTGAACGTGATCGTCGGGGCCACCGAGGAGCTGGCCTGGAAGAAGCACGCCGAGTACCGCAGCCATGCCAGCGCCGAGGCCGGGGTCGCGCATTTTTCCGCCTCCACCGGCATCGACTTCGCCCAGTACGAGCTCGACGAACCTATCCAGTACGT
Source organism: Pseudomonas sp. FW507-12TSA (assembly GCF_058781435.1). Classification (NCBI taxonomy): domain Bacteria; kingdom Pseudomonadati; phylum Pseudomonadota; class Gammaproteobacteria; order Pseudomonadales; family Pseudomonadaceae; genus Pseudomonas; species Pseudomonas sp. FW507-12TSA. The sequence continues at coordinate 138,788 of NZ_JBYSWT010000010.1, read as the reverse complement.
GAAGAACAACGCCATCCAGTCGGCCACCAAGCACCTGCAGAACAACGACTGGACCCGGCGCAAGCTCCTGGAGCAGCACGCCCTGGGCGGACGCTATTTCACCGTGGTCGGTTCACCGCAGCAGGTGGCCGACGACCTGGAATCCTGGATCGCCGAGACCGGCCTGGACGGCTTCAACCTGACCCGCATCGTCACCCCGGAAAGCTATGTCGACTTCATCGACCTGGTGATCCCGGAGCTGCAACGACGCGGGTCCTACAAGACCGCCTACGAGACCGGGACCCTGCGCGAAAAGCTCTTTCACCAGGACCGCAAGCTGCCCGCTCGCCACACCGGTGCGGCCTACCGCCGCTAACGGCATGCGGGCAAGCCGGATCGCCGCCCGCTCGCTCCTGCAGATGCATGCGCAGGAGCGAGGCTTGCCCGGGATAAGACCGTAATACCCCAAAAACCTCGATGCACTGACTGGAATCCAAGACCATGAACACCAAGCTCCCGCGCCATCCGGTCAAAGCACTGGCCCTCGCCCTCGGGCTCTTCGCCAGCAGCGTCTTCGCCGCCGAACCGCCACTCAAGGTCGGCACCACCGCCGCCTTCGCCATTCCCCTGGAGGCCGCCGTCGCCGAAGCCGGCAAGCAAGGCCTGAAAGTGGAACTGGTGGAGTTCAGCGACTGGATCGCGCCCAACGTCAGCCTGGCCGCCGGCGACATCGACGTGAACTACTTCCAGCACATCCCGTTCCTGGAAAACGCCAAGGCCGCCGCCGGTTTCGACCTGGTGCCCTTCGCCCCGGGGATCATCAACAACGTCGGCTTGTACTCGAAGAAGTACAAAAGCTTCGACGAACTGCCCCAAGGCGCCAGCGTGGCCATCGCCAACGACCCGATCAACAGCGGTCGCGGCCTGCAACTGCTGGCCAAGGCCGGGCTGATCGAGCTCAAGCCCGGGGTCGGCTACAAGGCCACCGAGGACGACATCATCGCCAACCCGAAGAAGATCAAGATCCTCCAGGTCGAGGCCGTGCAACTGGTGCGCGCCTACGACGACGCCGACCTGGTCCAGGGCTACCCGGCCTACATCCGCCTGGCCAAGACCTTCGATGCCGGCTCGGCGCTGCTGTTCGACGGCCTGGACCACAAGGAGTACGTGATCCAGTTCGTGATCCAGCCCAAGAGCAAGAACGACCCGCGGCTGATCAAGTTCGTCGATATCTACCAGCATTCGCCCGCCGTGCGCGCCGCCCTGGACCAGGCCCACGGCAAGCTCTACCAGGCCGGTTGGGAAGGTTGAGATGACAGTCGCCACACATAAGCTTGCGCTCCCCGAACCCGAACCCCAGAGCGCCGAACGGACCGAGCTGCATCCGGACCTGAACCGCGCCCAGGTGCGCTTCATCGGCCTGGGCAAGACCTACCAGGGCCAGCAGGGTCCGGTCCAGGCCCTGCACGGCATCGACCTGGCGATCCAGCGCGGCGAGGTGTTCGGCATCATCGGCCGCAGCGGCGCCGGCAAGTCGTCGCTGATCCGCACCATCAACCGCCTGGAACGCCCCAGCAGCGGCCGGGTGCTGATCGACCAGGTGGACATCGGCGAATACGACGAAGACCGCCTGGTGGCGCTGCGCCGACGCATCGGCATGATCTTCCAGCACTTCAACCTGATGTCGGCCAAGACCGTGTGGCACAACGTCGAGCTGCCGCTGAAGGTGGCCGGGGTGCCCAAGGCCCAGCGCCAGCGCAAGGTCCGCGAACTGCTGGAACTGGTGGGCCTGAAGGACAAGCACCAGGCCTACCCGGCGCAGCTGTCCGGCGGACAGAAGCAGCGGGTGGGAATCGCCCGGGCCCTGGTCCACGACCCCGAGATCCTGCTGTGCGACGAGGCCACCTCGGCCCTGGACCCGGAGACCACCCAGTCGATCCTCGGCCTGTTGCAAGAGATCAACCAGCGCCTGGGCCTGACCATCATCCTGATTACCCACGAGATGGCGGTGATCCGCGATATCTGCCACCGGGTGGTGGTCCTGGAGCGTGGGGGGATCGTCGAGCAGGGGCCGGTGTGGAAGGTCTTCGGCGACCCGCAGCACGAGGTCAGCAAGACCCTGCTGGCGCCCTTGCAACATGAACTTCCCGAAGAGTTGCGCCAACGCCTGCGCAGCCATCCCGAGAGCGCCGCAGCGGCCGTGGTACTGAGCCTGCGCTTTACCGGCACGCAGCGTGACGAACCAGACCTGGCGGCGCTGTTCAACGCCTTGGGCGGGCGCGTGCGGCTGCTGCAAGGCGGGGTCGAGCGCATCCAGGGCCATGCCCTGGGCCAACTGCTGCTGGCGGTGCAGGGCTCGTCCCTGGGCGCCGAAGAACTGCGCCAGCGCGCCAGGCAATGGGCACAACAGGTAGAGGTGCTGGGTTATGTGGCTTGAACGTTTGCTCCAGGGCGTCCTGGATACCCTGCTGATGGTCGGCGTGTCGTCATTGATCGCCCTGCTGGCGGGGATTCCCCTGGCAGTGATCCTGGTCACCAGCGGCAAGGGCGGGATCTACCAGGCCCCGGCGCTGAACCGGGCGCTGGGGGCCTTCGTCAACCTGTTCCGCTCGATCCCGTTCCTGATCCTGATGGTGGCGCTGATCCCCTTCACCCGGCTGATCGTCGGCACCACCTACGGGGTATGGGCGGCCGTGGTGCCGCTGACCATTGCCGCCACGCCGTTCTTCGCGCGGATCGCCGAAGTCAGCCTGCGCGAGGTCGACCACGGGCTGATCGAAGCGGCCCAGGCCATGGGCTGCCGACGCTGGCACATTGTCTGGCACGTGCTCTTGCCCGAGGCGCTGCCGGGCATAGTCGGCGGCTTCACCATCACCCTGGTGACCATGATCAACTCCTCGGCCATGGCCGGGGCCATCGGGGCCGGCGGGCTGGGAGACATCGCCTACCGCTACGGCTACCAGCGCTTCGACAGCCAGATCATGCTCACGGTGATCGTGTTGCTGGTGCTCCTGGTGGCGGTGATCCAGCTCGGCGGCGACCGCCTGGCCCGGCGCCTCAACAAGCGCTGAGCCGCTTCGCGCACTTGAAGGCCCGGCGGCCTTGGCACAGCCTCGCAGGCCCGGCAGCGGCTCCAAGCGCGTACCCACAAGACCCGCTTCGTGTAGCCGCTGCCGCAGGCAGCGCCCGCCAACCTTGCCTTTGCACAGGTGTATATTGAGCCGGTCCCCATCACGCCGTCCTGCCGCCATGAAACTTGCCCCCGACGATCTCGACACCATCACCGCCACCACCCTGGGCCACTACAACCAGGTGGCCGAAGGCTTTCGCGAAGGCACCCGCGACCACGACGTCAGCCAGAACATCGACGCCCTGCTGCGGCATATCCAGGGCACCGCGCCCTTCACCCTGCTGGACTTCGGCTGCGGCCCGGGGCGCGACCTGCGCACCTTCACCCGCCTGGGCCATGTGGCCGTCGGCCTGGACGGCAGCCAGGAGTTCGCCCGGATGGCCCGGCAAGACAGCGGCTGCGAAGTCTGGCAGCAAGACTTCCTCAAGCTCGACCTGCCAGCGGCACGCTTCGACGGGATCTTCGCCAACGCCGTGCTGTTCCACGTCCCCGGCCAGGAACTGCCCCGGGTACTCAAGCAACTGCATGGCACCTTGAAGCCCGGCGGGGTGCTGTTCAGCTCCAACCCCAGGGGCGACAACCAGGAAGGCTGGAACGGCGCCCGCTACGGCGCCTACCACGACCTCGCGGCCTGGCAGGCACTGCTCACCGCCGCAGGTTTCATCGAACTGGAGCACTATTACCGCCCCGCCGGCCTGCCCCGGGAACAACAACCCTGGCTGGCCAGCGTCTGGCGCAAGGCCTGAGCCGCCCTCTGCGTAGGAGCGAGCAGGCGGCGATCCGACTTGCCCGCGTTAGCGAGGCGCCTGATACACCGCCATCGCGAACACGCTTCGCGCCTACGAATCAGCGGCTGTCCTGGTCCGGCTTGGGCTCCTTGATCCGGTACCAGGCCACGTACAGCGCCGGCAGGAACAGCAGGGTCAGCAAGGTGGCGACGATGATGCCGCCGATCATGGCGTAGGCCATCGGCCCCCAGAACACTTCCCGGGCGATGGGGATCATCCCCAGGCTGGCCGCCGCGGCGGTCAGCAGGATCGGCCGCCGTCGGTGGTGGGTGGCTTCCAGTACCGCATCCCAGGGCTCGTAGCCGTCCTGCTCGTACTCATCGATCTGGGTCACCAGGATCACCGAGTTGCGGATGATGATGCCGATCAGCGCCAGGATCCCGAGGATCGCCACGAAGCCCATGGGCGTCCCCGTCGGCACCAGGGCCAGGACCACGCCGATCAACCCCAGCGGCGCGACACTGGCCACCAGGAACATCTTCTGCACGCTGTGCAGCTGGATCATCAGGAAGGTCGCCATCAGGAACAGCATCAGCGGCACCACCTTGGCGATCGGCCCCTGGGCCTTGCCGCTCTCCTCCACGGTGCCGCCGGTGGCCACCGAATAGCCGGCCGGCAGCCCGGAAGCGAACCTGTCGATGGTCGGCTTGAGCTGCTTGACCAGGTCGGTGGGCTGGATCTGGTCGCGCACCGCCGCCTTGATGGTGATGGTCGGCTTGCGATCGCGGCGCCACACCAGGGGCTGCTCCAGTTCGTAGCGCACGCTGGCAAAAGCCAGCACCGGGATCGAGGTGCCGCTGGGGGTGACGATCTGCAGGTTCTGCAAGGTATCCGGCGAACCGCGCTCGCTGTCGTCGGCGCGGCCGACCACCTTGATCAGGTAGATGTCGTCATGCACCTGGGTCACGGTGGAACCGCTGACGATGCTGTTCATCAGTTGCGCCACGTCTTCCGAAGACAGGCCCAGCTGCCGCGCCTTGTCCTGGGCGATGTCGATGCGCAGCACTTTGCCCGGCTCGTTCCAGTCGTAGATGATCTCGCCGATGTGCGAATTCTTGTCCAGCTCGGCGGCCAGCTCGATGGCGTGCTTGCGTACCTGGTCGATATCCTTGCCGCTGACCCGGTACTGGATCGGCCGGCCCACCGGCGGTCCCATCTCCAGGGCCTGGACATAGCTGCCGATGCCGACGAAGTCCTGGCGCAGGCGCTTCTGCAGGCGCTCGGTCAGTGCGGTGCGCTGCTCCAGGCCCTTGCTGACGATCACCAGCTGGGCGTAGTAGGGGTTCTGCAGTTGCTGGTCCAGCGGCAGGTAGAAGCGGATCGCCCCTTCGCCGATGTAGGTACTCCAGCGCTCGATGTCCGGATCGTCCTTGAGGGTCGCCTCCAGGCGATCCACCGCCTTGCGAGTCTCGTTGATCGAGGCATTCTGCGGCAGGTTCAGGTCCACCAGGATCTCCGGCCGGTCCGAGGACGGGAAGAACTGGTTCTGCACCAGGCCCATGCCGAACACCGAGGCGACGAACAACAACACGGTGATGCCGATGGCCCACCAGCGGTTGCGCATGGCCCATAGCAGGCCGCCATTGAAGGCCCGGCCGACCCGCCCCGGCTCCTCGGAGTGAGGTTTGACGTTGGTGCTCAGGATATGCACGCCAATCACCGGGGCGAACAACACCGCGACGATCCACGACACCAGCATCGCCACCGCGATCACCGCGAACAGAGTGAAGGTGTACTCCCCGGCCGAGCTGGCATTGAGGCCGATGGGCACGAAGCCGGCGACAGTCACCAAGGTCCCGGTGAGCATCGGGAAGGCCGTGGAAGTGTAGGCGTAGGTCGCCGCCTGCTCCTTGCTTTCACCTTTTTCCAGGCGCGTGACCATCATCTCCACGGTGATCATCGCGTCGTCCACCAGCAAGCCCAGGGCGATGATCAGCGCTCCCAGGGAAATACGCTGCATGGTGATGCCGCTGTACTCCATGAACAGGAAGACCATGGCCAGCACCAGCGGGATCGAACAGGCCACCACCAACCCGGCCCGGACCCCGAGGCTGATGAAACTCACCACCAGGACGATCACCACCGCCTCGAACAATGCGCTGGTGAAGCCACCCACCGCCTCCTCCACCACCTCGGCCTGATCGGAGACCTTGTGCACGCCGACGCCCACCGGCAGGTCGGCGGTCAGCTGGTCCATGCGCGCGTGCAGGGCCTTGCCGAAGTCCTGGATATTGCCGCCCTTCTTCATGGCGATGGCCAGGCCAATGGCCGGCTGGCCGTTGAAGCGGAACATCGGCGTCGCCGGATCGACATAGCCACGGCTGACCTGGGCGATATCCGCCAGGCGATAGAAACGGTCGTTGAGCCGCAGGTTCACCGTGGCCAGGTCCTTCTCCGAGGCGAACTGCCCCGAAGTGCGCACCGAGATCCGCTCCGGCCCGGCCTCGATCACCCCGGCCGGAGTCACCGCGTTCTGCGACTGCAGGCTTTGCAGCACCTGGCGCTGGTCGATCCCCAGGGCCGCCAGCTTGCGGGTGGAGAAGTTCAGGTAGATCACCTCGTCCTGCTCGCCGACCATCTCTACCTTGCCCAGGTTCGGCACCTCGCGGATCTGCGCCCGCACCTGCTCCACGTAGTCGCGCAGCTGGCGCATGCTCAGGCCATCGGCGGTGAAGGCGTAGATGGAGCCGAACACATCGCCGAACTCGTCGTTGAACCCTGGCCCCTGCAAGCCCTGGGGAAACTCGCCCCGGATGTCGTTGATCTTCTTGCGCACCTGGTACCAGATGTCGGGGATGTCCTTGCCGTTGGTGGTGTCGCGCAGGTAGACGAACACCGTCGACTCGCCGGGGCGGGTGTAGCTCTTCACGTAGTCCAGGGAGTCGAGTTCCTCGAGCTTCTTCTCGATGCGGTCGGTGACCTGCTTGAGGGTTTCTTCCTGGGTCGCGCCGGGCCAGCGGGTCTGGATGACCATGGTCTTGATGGTGAAGGACGGATCTTCCTCGCGCCCCAGGTTCATATAGGAGAACACGCCCATCAACAGCGCCACGAACATCAGGTACCAGACGAAGGATTGATGCCTGATCGCCCACTCGGACAGGTTGAAGCTCCCTTTGTTGGCGGGCGTCATTGTGCGCGGTCCTCATCGATTTTGACTTTCTGCCCCGGCTTGAGGCTGTTGACGCCGGCGCTGACGATCCGCTCGCCGGGCTGCACGCCCTGGCTGATCAGGATCGAATCATCATCGCGGCTCAGTACCGTCACCTCACGGGGCGAGACGGTATGGGTCTTGGGGTCGATGACCCAGATCCGGCTCTTGCCATCCACCTGTTGCAACGCGGTCAACGGCAGCTCGGTGCGCGGCGCGATGGCCGAGCTCAGGGTCACGCTGATGGCGGTACCCAGGCGGAATGCCTCGGGGGTGTCCTTGAGGGTCAGGCGGGCCCGGCGGGTGCGGGTCGCGCTCTGGGCCTGGGGTTCGATCTCGCGCACCGTGGCGCTGGTGCCGATGCTCGGGTCCAGTTGCGCCGCGACCTGGAACACCACGTCCGCCGGCAGCTGGTCCACCAGGTTCGCCGGCAGGTCGATCACCGCTTCCTTGACTTCCGGCCGGGCCAGGGTCACCACCTGCTGTCCGGCGCTCACCACCTGCCCGGCCTCGGCCTTCCAGGCGGTGACCACGCCGCCGTGGTCGGTGTGCAGCTCGCTGTAGCCGAGCTGGTCCCGGGCCTGCTGCACCGAGGCCTGGGCCTGGTCGAGGGAGGCGCGGGTGGTCTTCATGTCGGTCTGGGCCAGGTCCAGCTGGGCCTGGGCCCCGACCCCACGGTCGAACAGTTCCTGCTGGCGCCGGGCGTTGGCCTGGGCATTGATCCACTGCGCCTGGACCCGGGCCAGGTCGCCCTGGGCCGCCCGCAACTGGTTCTGCTGGTCGGTGGGGTCCAGGGTCGCCAGCAAGTCCCCGGGGGCCACCTCGGCCCCGACGTCGACATTGCGCTTGGCGATGCGTCCCGGCACCCGGAAGCCCAGGTTGGTCTCATAGCGGGCCTGGATGTTGCCGGCAAAGCGCCCCAGGCTTTCCTCGGACTGCGGCGTCACCTGGATCCACAGCACCGGACGCACCGGTTCCGGCGGTGCGTCGTGCTTGGAGCAGGCAGGCAGCAGCACAACGGCGCACCACAACAAGGCCAGGCGCTTCATGGCTGTTGCTCCTGGCCGGTGGTCTGGCCGGCGATCTCCACCGGTACTCCCGGATACAGCAACTGCCCGCCGGCCACCACCACCTGCTCGCCGCCCTCGAGGCCTTCGCTGATGATCACCTTGCCGGTCAGGTAGCGCCCGACCTTGACCTTGTGCAGTTGCGCCCTGCCGTCAGTGTCCACCAGCCATACCGCCGGCTCGCGCAGGTCCTTGGTCAGCGCCGCCCAGGGCAGCAACACGCTGGCCTTGGCATTGGCGCGAGCGGTGGCGCTGACCACCGAACCCAACTCCATGCCCGCCGGCAAAGAGTCGAGCTTGACCTTGACCTGCACCGTGCCGCTCTGGGCCGAGACCACCGGGGTCACTTCGCGGACCTTGCCGGTGGTGGTCACCTTGGGATTGTCCAACAGGGCGATGTGGATGGTTTCCTGCCCCGGTGGCTGCATCACCAAAGACTCATAGACGTTGAATACCGCATCGCGCTCGCCGTCCTGGGCCAGGCTGAAGATCGGCTGCGTCGCCTGCATCACCTGGCCGACCTCGGCCTGGCGGGCGGTGATCACCCCCGGGACTTCGGCCACCAGTGCGGTGTAGCCCAGTTGCTCGCGGGCGTTGGCCAACTGGGCCTGGGCCGCGCTCAAGGCGCTCTGGCTGCTGTGCAGGGCGGCCTTGGCCGAGTCGTATTCGCTCTGGCTGGTGTAGCCCTTGGGCAAGAGTTTCTGCTGGCGGACGAACGCGGCGCTGGTCTGCTTGACCCGCGCCTGCTCGGCGAACACCGCGGCATTGGCCGAGTCGACGTTGGTCTGCAGGTCCTTGGGGTCGAGCCTGGCCAGCACCTGGCGAGCCGCGACCCGGTCGCCAACATCCACCATGCGCTGGATGATCTTGCCGCCAACGCGAAACGACAGATCGGTCTGGACCCGTGCCTGCACATCGCCGGTAAGGGTCACCGACGCCGCGAACTCGCTGCTCTGCACTTGCTGGACCCGCACCCGCGGATGATTCTTTTCCGTGGGCTGCTCCGCCCCGCAACCAGCGAGCAAGGCCAACAGGCAAAACCCCACTACCCACTTCGTATCGAGACCAGCCATGCAGGCTCCTTTTGCTTGATCGATGCGCCGTGACGTTTACGACTGTGAGCTTAGAACAGGGTTCCACCCTTGTACTGCCCGCCGCAGCCCAGGGTCTGGAGATCGTCCACTTGAAGGCCCTGCGGGCCTTGGCGCAGCCTCGCAAGCTCGACAGCGGCTTCAGGTTCGCCCCGTGTCGCCGCCGCAGGGATGGCGCGACAAGAGCCATGGGGATTGGGCACACTGCGCGGCACGCAAAGGAGATCCGGCATGCTCAAGACCCTGGCGGTGGCCAATTACCGCTCCATCAACAAACTGGTGATTCCCCTCGCTCGGCTGAACCTGATCACCGGCGCCAACGGCAGCGGCAAATCCAATCTCTACCGCGCCCTGCGCCTGCTGGCGGAAACTGCCCAGGGCGGGGTGGTCAACGCCCTGGCCCGGGAGGGCGGGCTGGACTCGACCTTCTGGGCCGGGCCGGAAACCATCAGCCGACGCATGCGCAAGGGCGAGGTGCCGATCGAGGCTGGCGTGCGCTCCTCCAGCAAGCGCCTGCGCCTGGGATTCTCCGGCGAGGACTTCGGCTATGCCATTGCCCTGGGCCTGCCGGAACCCAGCCGCTCGGCATTTGCCCTGGACCCGCAGATCAAGAAGGAATGCATCTGGTCCGGGCCTTTCTATCGCCCCGCCAGCCTGCTGGTAGACCGTGACGGCCCGTTGATCCGGGCTCGCCAAGGCCGGGCCTGGGACGTACTGGCCCAGCACACGCCGGAGTTCGACAGCCTGTTCGACCAGGTGGGCAGCCTGCGCACTTCGCCCGAGGTGCTGCACCTGCGCGAGTCCATTCGCCGCTGGCGCTTCTACGATCATTTTCGCTGCGACAGCGAAGCCCCGGCGCGCCAACCGCAACTGGGCACCCGCACCCCGATACTGCACCACGACGGCCGCGATCTGGCAGCCGCCTTGCAGACCATCCGCGAGATCGGCGATCCCCAGGCCCTGCAAGCGGCCATCAGCGATGCCTTCCCCGGAGCCCGCCTGGAGATCGACGCGCAACCGGGCGGGCGCTTCGCCATCGAGTTCTATCAAGAAGGCTTGTTGCGCCCACTGTCGGCGGCGGAGCTGTCGGACGGCACCCTGCGCTACCTGCTGCTGGTGGCGGCCCTGCTGACCCCGAGACCGCCAACGCTGATGGTGCTCAACGAACCGGAAACCAGCCTGCACCCCGACCTGCTGCCGGCGCTGGCGCGCCTGATCATCCGTGCCTCGGAGCAGTGCCAGGTGTGGGTGGTGTCCCACGCCCGGCGCCTGATCGCGGCCCTGCAGGAAGACCCGGAATGCAACTGCATCGTGCTGGAAAAGGAACTGGGCCAGACGGGCATCGTCGGCCAGCGACAGCTCGACGAGCCCGCCTGGTACTGGCCCGATTGAGCAGCCTCAAAAGCATCGCGGGCAAGCCTCTCTCCTAAGGTCTGCGTAGGAGCGAGGCTTGCCCGCGATGGCGTACTCAAGAGCGCTTCAAGCGCCCGGGGCGGATCACCCCTGCCACTTGCCGCCTTCGACGATCACGCTGTCGGGGTTGGTGTCGTCGCTCAGTTCCTTGCGCACGTACTGGTCGTACAGCTTGAGCAGGTACTTCTGCTCGCCCAGCTTGGCCAGCTCGGCGTTGACCCAGTCACGCAGCTCGGTGTTGCCCTTCTTCACCGCCGGGGCGATCGGCGCCTGCTCGCCCAGGGTCTGGGGCAGTACGCGGTAGCCCGGGTTCTGCTTGGACCAGCTGAGCAGGATCAGGTTGTCCTGGGCGTAGGCATCGCCACGGCCATTGGCCAGGGCCTGCAGGGACTCGGTGTTCTTCTCGAACTTGAGCAGCTTCCAGTCCGGGTGGTTCTGGGTCAGCCAGATATCCGCGGTGGTGCCGGTGGTGACGATGGTGGTGCGGCTCGCCAGGTCATCCAGGCTCTGCACCGGGCTGCCCTCGGGCACCAGGGCCTGGACCGCGACCTTGAGGTTGGGGTTGGTGAATTCCACCGCTTCCTTGCGCTCGGGGGTCACGGTCATGTTGGCCAGGATCAGGTCGACCTTGTCGCTTTGCAGGAACGGAATGCGGCTGGCCGGCTCCACGGCGACGAACTCCACCTTGTTCTCGTCGCCCAGCAGGTCCTTGGCGAACTGCCGGCCGATGTCGGTATCGAAGCCCACGTAGCGGCCGGCCTCATCGACGAAACCGAACGGCGGCTTGTCGGTGAACACGCCGACGATCAGCTTGTCCCGGGCCTTGATCTTGTCCAGGTAGCTGGCCGCCGGCGCAGCGCTGGCGGCACTGGCCGCAGGCTTGGGGGCCTCGGAGGATTTATCGCAGCCGGCCAGCAGGGCCAGGCCGAACAACGGCAGCAACAACAGTGAAGACTTGACGGTTTTCATAAGAGCTCCAGTTCCTTTCTAGGGGCTTTCTTGGGTAATGCTTCGACGAACGAGAACTTCTCCAGGAACTGCTGCGCGCGAACGGTCTGCGGGTTCGTGAAGAAAGCCTCGGGGGTGTTCTGCTCGAGGATGCGGCCAGCGTCCATGAACACGATGCGGTCGGCCACGGCCCGGGCGAAGGCCATTTCATGGGTGACGATCAGCAGCGTCATGCCGTCCCGGGCCAGGCCCTGGATCACCTGCAGCACTTCCTTGACCATCTCCGGGTCCAGCGCCGCGGTGACCTCGTCGAACAGCATCACCTGGGGGTTCATGCACAGCGAGCGGACGATGGCGATGCGTTGCTGCTGGCCGCCGGACAGCTGCCGGGGAAACGCCTGGCGCTTGTCCGCCAGGCCGACCCGCTCCAGCAGCGCCTCGGCCTGGGCCTGGGCCTCGCGGCGCTGGCGCTTCTGCACCTTGAGCGGGCCGAGGAGGATGTTGTCCAGCACGTTCATGTGGGGAAACAGGTGATAGCTCTGGAACACCATGCCGATCTGCTGGCGTACCTGGCGCCAGTCGGTGGCCGGGTCCAGCAGCTCGCGGCCGGCAAAGCGCAGGTGGCCGCCCTGGGCGCTTTCCAGGCCGTTGAGGCAGCGCAGCAGGGTACTCTTGCCGCAGCCGCTGGGACCGAGGATGACGATCACCTCGCCCGACGCCACGCTCAGGTCGATGTCGCGCAGCACCTGCTGCGAACCGAAGAACTTGGTGAAACCCTGGAACTCGATCAATGCGCTCATGCTTGCGTCCAGCGCCGCTCCAGCACGCGGGAGGCGGCCGATAGCGGGTAGCAGATGAAAAAGAAGAACAGGAACAGGACGCCGTAGATCAACACCGATTCGTAGGTGCGCTCGATGATCTGCTGGCCGACCTTGATCACGTCCACCACGCCGATCAGCACCGCCAGGGAGCTGGTCTTGATGATCCGCGTGTAGACGTTGATGGTCGGCGGCGTCATGCGCTTGAGAGCCTGGGGCAGCAGCACGTGGCCATATAGCTGTAACGTCGACAGGCCGATGGACAGCCCCGCCTCGCGCTGGCCCCGGGGCAACGAACGCAGCGCCCCGCGCACCACCTCGCCGACCTCGCTGGCGCCCCACAGCGACAGCACCAGCACCGCACAGGTGAAGCTGGGAATGCTGATACCGAAGAAGATCGGGAAGCCGAAGAACAGCAAGTACAGCCAGACCAGCGCCGGGATCGCCCGGAACAGCTCCAGGTAGATGCGCAGCGGTACATCCAGCACTCGCCGCTGCAGGCTGCGCAGCACGCCATAGAGCACGCCGCCCAGGGTGCTGAAGAGGATGCTCAGCAAGGAGATCGACAAGGTCTGCTCGGCGCCCCGGGCCAGTTGCGGCAGGGACACCAGCAGCAGCTCAAGACCCGAACTGGCCATGTTGCAGCCTCCTTTCCAGGTAGCCGAGCAACAGCGACAGTGGCAAGAACAGCAGCACGCAGATCAGCGTCAACACCGCCAGCATCTCGTAGGTCTTGTAGTACAGGGCGATGTAGCTCTTGGTGGTGTAGAGGATCTCCGGCACCGCCACCGCCGAGACCACGGTGGTCTCCTTGAGCAGGAAGATGAAGTTGGCGAACAGCGACGGCAGGCTGAGGATGCCCGCCTGGGGCAGGATCACGTAGCGCAACAGCTGCCAGCGCGACAGGCCGATGGAACGCCCCGATTCCAGCTGGGCCAGCGGCACCGCCTCGACCCCGGCGCGCAGCACCTCGGTGAGATAGGCACCGCCGAGGAAGGTCATGGTGATGATCGCCGCGGTGAAGCCGGAGACCTTGATCCCCAGGGCCGGCAGGGCGAAGTAGACGAAGAACAGCTGGATCAGCAACGGCGTGTTGCGCGCCAGCTCCACGTACAGGCCGATCAGGCGGTGCACATAGGGCGTACGGAACACCAGGAAGGCAGCGTTGATCAGCGCCACCAGCAGGGAAGTGCCGATGGCGATCAGGCCGACCTGCAGGGTCACCCCCACGGCCTTGAGGAACGCCGGCAGGGTGCTGAGGATGAAAGCGTAGTCGAGGGTCATTGAACGTCCTGGACGTCGCCGGGATACGGCGACGGTGATGCAGTCCATGGGGCGATGGGTAATCGCCCGGCTGAGCGCGACTCTAAAGCTATAAAAAGCAGAATTTAAATACCGTTAAGGCATATTGATATCACCCAAAAACCTAACCCGCGGATTTGCCGGGCTGGCGTCGAGCGACTACCTTTTTGCCTGCCTGCCGGGTTCATGAGGACCGGGGCATTTCCCAGGACGCGCAGCTTCACAAGGACGATGACCATGGCCAATGAAAAGACTCCGCAACCGCTCGATCCCCATGACTTGCTCAAATGGCTCATGGCCTTGCGCCGGGCCATGCAGCCGGCAGGCTGACGCTGGCCAAAGATCGCGGGCAATAAAAAACGCCGACGCTGGCCTAGCCGTCGGCGTTCGAACCTTGAAGGGGTTGGTCCGGTGGACAGCCTAGCCCATCAGAAGGCCGGCAATACCGCGCCGCTGTATTTCTTCTCGATGAAAGCCTTCACTTCCGGGCTGGTCAGGGCCTTGGCCAGCTTCTGGATGGCCGGGCTGTCCTTGTTGTCCGGACGGGCCACCAGGAAGTTCACGTAGGGCGAGTCGGCGCCTTCGATCACCAGCGCATCCTTGGCCGGGTTCAGGCCGGCTTCCAGGGCGTAGTTGGTGTTGATCATGTCCAGGTCAACCTGGTCCAGGACCCGTGGCAGCATGGCCGATTCCAGTTCCCTGAACTTGAAGTTGTGCGGGTTCTTGGCGATGTCCTTCGGAGTGGACACGGCGTTCTTCGGATCCTTGAGTTCGATCAGGCCGGCCTTGTGCAGCAGGATCAGCGCACGCCCGCTGTTGCTGCCTTCGTTGGGGATGGCGATGCTGGCGCCGTCCTTCAGTTCGGCCAGGCTCTTGACCTTCTTCGAGTAGCCGCCGAAAGGCTCGACATGCACGCCAATCACGGTCTCCAGGTGGGTGCCCTTGCCTTCGTTGAAGTTCTTCAGGTACGGCAGGGTCTGGAAGTAGTTGGCGTCCAGGCGCTTCTGGTCCACTTGCACGTTGGGCTGCACGTAGTCGGTGAAGACCTTCACTTCCAGGTCCACGCCTTCCTTGGCCAGGGTCGGCTTGATCAGCTCGAGGATCTCGGCGTGGGGCACCGGGGTCGCGGCGACCACCAGCTTCTCGCCGGCCTGGGCGATACCGGCGCCCAGGGCTGCCGCCAGTGCGGTGAACAACAGAACTTTTTTCATGCGATGTCCTTAGATGTCGGGGTCCGACGACGGCTTCAAATAGGGAGTGGATCGGGATACTGGTGAAGTGCCACTGCTGGCGTGAACCGGACAATACCGAGATTTTTTATTCCCTAACAATATCTTTTTGGCAAGTACTTATGCCTTTTTTATTGGTAGTGAAAGGACAACTGCCTAGCCTGCCGGTACGCCTGGTTGCTCCATTACACAACGCCTGCGATCTATCGCTTACCGATTTCAATGGCAACCTTGGTAATGACCGACATCAGTGCCTTCTCCAGCGCACCATCACCTTCCAGGCTGGCGTAAATGTCATACCTCACTTCATGCTTGGAATTCATCCAGCGCAACCCGGTCTTCCTGACCCCGCCCACTACTTTTTCCGACGTTTTCACCAAGGGCTTGCCGGGGTCTTGAGGCTTGGCGTAATCATCGTCGTAAACAACTACACGCTGTGCCAGCTCAGGTTCATAGTGGGTCTCGTAGGTGACAACATAATCATCGCCGCACGAGTAAAGAGACATGACACCGTTCAAACCGCCTTCCTTCATCTCGACACCGGAGGGGGCTTCTTTGGAAAATTGACATCTCAACTTTTCAATTGCCGCTCTCGACTCAGATTTGAACCTGACGGCTTGAGATAGCCTTTTATCGGTCATCTGAGCGAGTGTGACCATCGAACTAAATTGTTCGAAGCTTGGAAAAGCCGATTTTCTCTCCGCCTCCCTCCTGGGTGAGGCAGTTCCTTTATCAAGGATCTTTTGAATATGTGTATTACTACTTAGAGGGCGAATCTCCAACTCGGCATCTGCCGAGAATGGAACGAGCAGCATGCTTATGCAAACCATCGACAAGCGCATCATTACCACTCCGTCAGATTGCAAGAGGTGGTGTAGGTTTCGAGGCAGGGCGAGCCATCAGCCACACTTGGCGACCAGCCAGCAGTACAGACATTGACAAGAAGATGATCCTGCTGGGCCTTGTAGTCAGGGTCGCCATACTTCCCGTCCGCATAATGGAAACCGTAGACTTCCCAATCCATGCCACACAATCCACAACCTGCATAAGAGCGCCAGGTACTGTCGGATTTATCGTAAAACTCCCTGTAACTGCCATCCACCGTATTGTATTGCACAGACGATGTTTCTAATTTCCATGTATGTATCGTGTCCCAACTGACCGATTCGTTGAAACCGAAACAGTTGGCACGCGAAAACATCGCTAGTTCAGTGAGATACGCATAGGCGTTGGGGGCCAGGGCAGATAGAAAAAGCACCGCGCAAGATACTTTTCTCATAAAGACTCCTTCAATGCTTGAAGCAGATCTTCTTTTCGAGAAAGGCTAATGCAAATCATTTGCAAGAACAAGGATTGCTTTCGCAACAATTCGGGTGTTCGCTCCTCTCTACCCCCCCAACCGCTGCGCAACCTTCTCCAGCACGGCCTTCAATCCGCTGCGCTCACTCTCACTTCCCCGCAGCAACACCTCTACTTGCCGCTCCAACTCACTTAGCGGTGACACTGTTTCCGGCAGGTTGAGGTGCTCCGGAAGGATTTCCCCACCATCGCTGACCAGCAGGGCAAAGTGCACCACGTTCTCCAGCTCGCGGGTATTGCCTGGCCAGCTGTGGCGCTCCAGGACCTGTTGCGCGGCTTCGCTGATCAGCGGCACCGGCAGGTCCAGGCGCTGGCTGTAGATCCCCAGGAAGTATTCGGCCAACGATTCGATATCCCCCACCCGCTCACGCAGGGCCGGGAGCTCCAGCTGGCCCTCGCCCAGGTAGCGGTACAGGCGCTCGTGGAACTTGCCCGCCGCCACCGCCTGGGCCAGGTCGATGCTGGTGGCCGCCACCAGGCGCACATCCACCGGGCTTGGCTGCTGCGCACCGACCCGGGTCACTTCGTGGTTCTCCAGGGCCGCCAGCAGCTTGGTCTGGATCGGCAGCGGCAGGTCGCCGATCTCGTCCAGGTACAGGGTCCCGCCATTGGCCGAGCCGAACCAGCCGGCCCGGCTGCTGGCCGAGCCGCTGAAGCTGCCCGCGGCGTAACCGAACAGCTCGGCATCGGCATAGGTCGGGCTGATGGCCCCGCAGTTGACCGAGACGAACAACCCACCACGATCGCTGGCGCGGTGGATATGCCGGGCCAGCAGCTCCTTGCCGGTGCCGGTCTCGCCACGGATCAGTACCGAGGTCGAACGCGGCGCCAGTTGCTCAAGCTCCTCACGCAGCTGGCGCGAACGCGGATCGACGAACACCAGCGCCTTGGCGCGGATGCTCAGGGGGCTTTTCTCGGCATCGGGAAAGGTCAGCAGCGGCTGGCCGAAGGGGGTATGCGAACTCATGGCTGGCTCCCGCCCCAAGGCGCCTGGAGGCGGGGGCGTTTAAACGAAAGAAGAAAATTCAGGCACGACGCAGGGCGTGCTGTTCCATGCGGTTTTGCAGGCGGTAGAGATAGGCGAAACCCTGTTCCCAGCGATGGTGGCCGGACTTGACGTTGATATGCCCGGCACCGGCCAGGATCCCGGCCTCGGCGCCCCAGTCCCGGGCCAGCTCCAGGGCTCGCGCCGCGCTGACCGCGCTGTCGTTGTCCGAGCTGACCACCTGGCTGGGGAACGGCAGCAGGCCCCGGGGGATCGGGGCAAAATTGCGCAGCGCCGGGGCACAGGCCGGACGTTCCACATCCGCCGGCGCCACCAGCAGCGCGCCACGTACCTGGCGCAGGGCGGCCAACGGCGCCCGGGCTGCCCAATGGGCCACGGTGACGCAACCCAGGCTGTGGGCGATCAGGATCACCGGGGTGTCATCGGCGGCAATGGCCTCGGCCAGCGCGGCTACCCAGTCTTCCCGGCGCGGCGTCAGCCAATCGGCCTGCTCCACTCGCGCACTGTTGGGCAGGCTGCGCTGCCAGTGGCTTTGCCAATGATCTTCTGGCGATCCTTGCCAGCCCGGCACAATCAAGTAGCGAATGGATTCGTTGCGCATGGGGAACTCTCCTGCTGCGTGTCTGTTCCCGAACGAGTATAGGGAGGGGATTTATATTGGTTAAGGAATAAGAAGCTATTTATTAAGACTCATAAAGAATATAAACCCGCCCTGCTCCGCCTTGTGCAATCGCTGCCGCAGGCGCGCAGCGACCGCCAGGGAGCCCGTTCGACCGTACAGTTGAAGTGCCCTGCGGGCCTCGCTGCGCTCGACAGCAGCTACAGCGCCACAACAAAAAAAAGGCCGCACCCTGCCAAGGAGACGGCCTGAAAAGTCGTGGCTTTGTTGCTCGGTATCAGCGGGCGGTGATCACCGACAGCTTGGTGATGCCCGCACGCTCGATGGACGCCATGGCCCGGGCCACCTCGCCGTAGTTGACGCCATCGTCGGCCTGCAGCTGGACGCGGACTTCCGGGTCCTTCTGCTTGGCCGCTTGCAGGTTGGTTTCCAGGAGATCCGGCTGGATCTCGTCCTTGTTGATAAACAGCTTGCCGGTGCCATCGATGCTCACCACCAGCGGGTCCTTCTGCTCCACCGGGGCCACGGCCTCGGTCTTGGGCAGGTTGATGGGAATGGCGTTGGTCAAGAGCGGCGCGGTGACGATGAACACCACCAGCAGCACCAGCATCACGTCCACCAGCGGAGTGACGTTGATCTCGCTCAGCACTTCATCGCTGTCTTGGGTGGAGAAGGCCATGTCAGGAGGCCTCCTTCACTTTGTGGCCGGAGCCCTGGGCCGCGACCTTGTGCGCGGCCGGGTGGATCAGCACACGGAACGAACTCTTCTGCGCCAGGCTGTAGAAGTCATGGGCGAAGTCATCGAGATCGGCGGCGGTCAGCTTCAGGCGCCGCAGGAAGTAGTTGTAGACCAGCACCGCCGGCACGGCGACGGCGATCCCCACGCCAGTGGCCACCAGCGCCGCGCCAATAGGCCCAGCCACGGTTTCCAGGCTGGCCGAACCAGCGGCGCTGATGCCCTTGAGCGCTTCCATGATCCCCCACACGGTGCCGAACAGACCGATGAAGGGCGAGGTGCTACCGATACTCGCCACCACCGCCAGGCCCGTCTCAAGGGAGCGGCGCTCACGCACGATCTGCTGGCGCAGGGCGCGCTCGAGCCGGTCCTGGTGGTTGATCGCCTGGCTCAGGTCGGCGGCGTGGGAGGCATCGCCCACCTGGATCGCCGCGTAGCCGGCCTGGGCCACTCGCGCCGCCGCACCGGGCTGGGTTTCGCTCAGGGGCGCGGCGGAGTCCAGGCTCGATGCCGCCCAGAACTGATTGTGGAACTTGCGATCCTGGGCCTTGAGGCGGGCGAACTGCACGCCCTTGACCAGGGCCAGGCCCCAGGTAGCGACGGAGAAGACCACCAGCAGCCAGATCACCGCGCTTTCGATGGATTCCAGTGGAGATGCCAGTAACGTCATGATGTGTTCCCTCTATAAGCGTGTGGATCGGGCCTTGCGGCTCAATGGATCTTGAAATCGATAGGTACGCTGACCCAGCCGTCCTGGGCCACGTCGCCCTGCTTGGCCGGGACGAAGCTCCAGCGCTTGACCGCGGCCAGGGCCGCATCGTCGAGTTGCTGGCGCCCACTGCTCTTCTGGACCTGGATCTCTCCCGGCTTGCCGCTGGCCAGCACGTGCACCCGAAGCAGCACCGTGCCTTCCCAACCCCGCCGCTGGGCCAGGGACGGATACTCCGGCGCCGGGTTCTTCAGGTACGCAGCGCTGGCCGAAGCCGGCGTCACCGGAGCGGGAGCCGGTGGCGCGGGTGGGGCCGGGGCAGCGACCGGCGCAACCGGTTGCGGCGCTGCCGGAGCCTGCTGCACTGGTTTGGGCGCGGGCTTGGGTTCGGGCTTGGGCAGCGGTTTTGGCTTGGGTTTGGGCACCGGCTTGGGTGGTGGCGGCTTCACCGCCAGTTCGTCCTCCACCGGCGGCGGTGGCTCCACTACCGGCTGGACCGGCTGCGGAGGCGGCGGCTCGACCACCGGTGGCGCCGGATGCGAGAACTCGATGGTCATGGGCGGGATCTCCGGCGGCACGATGGGCAGCACCGGAGTGGGCTTCTGGCTCAGCCAGTAGATCACCGCGCCGTGCAACACCAGGGCCGCCACTCCCAGGAGAATCGCCTCGCGCCGGCGCAGCACCCGCTTGGGTGTGCGTTGCAGCCGAGCCTGGCCCAGCGGCAAGCGATGCGGCCGGCCAAGATCGACCAACTCGCCGCTCGGTGCCTGGCGCCACGGCACCTCCTGCGCGCTGGCGACGGTCTGGACATTGCCCATTGATTCACTCCCTACGATCTTCTGCGGATAACCGGCACCAGCGCTCTGACTCCCCCACGCAACGGTGCCGTGGGGTCCATGATCCGCGCCCCTCGCTTATCTCTTAAAGTAATCTTTCAAGTTATATATAGACCCACATGGAATATACAAAACTCCTGAAACCCTGCAGGCCGCGTGAATCAAGGGCTGCAGCCACAACAGCGAAAGCCCATGCCTTGCCGGCATGAAAAATATTCCCGAAAGGCATCGAAAACACCTGGATACCCGCCTCGATACAACTAACCAGAAACACCGGCCCACAACTAAACTCAAACTACAGGCACGACAAAGCCGCTGGAAAATCACGCAAGTTTCTATCAACTAACGGATATCCAGCGGCTGTCAGTTATCGAACTCGTTACTGCTTGAGGAATTCACCACTCAAGCCGACCACATCACCGCTGAAGTTGCTGCGGGCTCCGGAAGCGCGCAACCGAGCGTAGTTGTGATCGGCGGAAAACAGCGCCCAAGCCTGGTAGCCATAGCCATCGTTGTAGCCGGAAACGTTGATGATGGTGGACTGGCCGGTGCTGTTCTGGAAGTGGTAATGTCCGGCGACGCTGTACTTGACCCCGGCCTGGGTCAACTCTCCGCTGAACGAACCGTTGGAATCGTTGCCGTCGGTCACGACCAGGCGGGCGTCGGCGTTGGAGTTTACATAGGTGCCATTGATGCTCGACATAGTGCTGGTTTCCTTATGCAGTTAAAGGTTTCTTCCAATGAGGCAAGTTCAAGAAGAACTCACGAAACCAGCATGGCCGGCACCCGGAAAGTTGTCCAAGACAAACTTGACTTAAAACTAATCAAATAGCTATAGAGTCCAGCACGGCCCATATAAGCTATATCCACGCCAAGGCAACTTATAACTTTCCGGCCGCCAGCACTCGCAACTGCTCCTGCAATGCCTTGCCTGCCCGGCTCAAGCCGCTGCCGGCATACAGGGCCAGGCGCACGCCCTGGATATCCGGCAGGCCGCTGTCGGCATCGAGGATGCGGTGCTGCTTGCCCAGCACCCGCACCGGCAGCAGGCTGATCCCCAAGCCTGCGCCCACCGCCGAACAGACACTGGCCAGGCTGGCGCTGGAATAGGCGATGCGCCAGGGCCAACCGCCCACCTCCAGGTGATGGAGCATTTCCTGGCGGTACAAGCCCCCCACCGCAAAGGCCACCAAGGGCAGCGGTTCGCGACCGAAGGCCGGTTGCCGGAGGCTGTCGGCCCAACACAGCGGCTCGGGCCAGGAGTCCAGGCAGTCCTCGCCATGGCCCATCTGCTTGACCAGCAACAGGTCGAACTCGCCACGCCGGTATTGGCGCAGCAACTCCGGCCCCAGGCCGCAAGTGACCTCCAGGCGCACCGCCGGGTAGTCGCGGCCAAACCGTGACAGCAACGGCATCAGGCGCTCGGCGGCATAGTCTTCCGGCACCCCCAGGCGCAGCACCTCTTCGCTGCGCTGGTTGATCAGCACGTCGCTGGCCTCTTCGTGCAGCGCCAGGATGCGCCGCGCATAGGCCAAAAGCCGCTCGCCCTCGACCGTGGCCGCCACCCGGCGCTGGTCGCGGTCCAGCAACTGGCAGCCCAGGCTCTCCTCCAGGCGCCGCACCTGCTGGCTCACGGTGGACTGGGTCAGGTGCAGGCGCTCGGCGGCGCGGGTGAAGTTCTGGCAGTCGGCGACCGCCACGAAACTGCGCAACAACACGGGATCGAACATCGCCAAACCATTCTCATAGCCACTGATTAGCATGATTATATTTAATTTCAGAATACCCGGGGCCTTGCCCATACTCGTCGCTCATCAGTCGGAACGGGAGGTTTGCATGGGGTTCAACCTGTCCTTCAAACGCGGCCTGTTGGCCGCCGGTCTGCTCACGGCGGGAGTGGTAATGGCCAGCGACAATGCATTGCTCGAAGCGGTACGCAACGGACAGTTGCAGCAAGTACGCGAGCTCATCGCCCAGGGCGCGCCGCTCGACGACCGGGGCCTGGATGGCAGCAGCCCGCTGCTGCTGGCCACCCGCGGCAACCAGGTGGAGATCGCCCGGGCGCTGATCGAGGCCGGCGCCGACGTCAACCGCAAGAACCTGATGCAAGACAGCCCCTACCTGCTGGCCGGGGCCAGCGGCCACGACGAGATCCTCAAGCTGACCCTGGCCCATGGCGCCGACCTCAAGAGCACCAATCGCTACGGCGGCACGGCGCTGATCCCGGCCTGCGAGCGCGGCCACGAGACCAGCGTGGAGTTGCTGATCGCCGCCGGGGTCGATGTGGACCACGTCAACCGCCTGGGCTGGACCTGCCTGCTGGAGGCGATCCTGCTCTCCGATGGCGGCCCGGCGCACCAGCGCATCGTCAGCCGGCTGATCGCCGCCGGCGCCGACCTGAACCTGCCGGACCGCGCCGGGATCAGCCCCCTGCGCCATGCCGAACAACGCGGCCAGGAGGCCACTGCCCAACTGCTGCGCGAGGCCGGGGCCTCCTGAACTCGCGCGGCGCACGCCGGAGATTTGCATGCATAACGATCAACACTTCCTCGAACGAGCCGTGGCCCTGGCCCGGCGCAACGTCGAGCAGGGCGGCCGGCCCTTCGGCGCCTTGCTGGTACGCGACGGCCAGGTACTGGCCGAGGCGGTCAACGAAATCCACCTCAGCCAGGACCCCACCGCCCACGCCGAACTGCTGGCGATCCGCAGCGCCAGCCAGCAACTGGGCCCGCGCCTGGGCGGCTGCGTGATCTACGCCAGCGGCCAGCCCTGCCCGATGTGCCTGGCCGCCATGTACTTGTGCGGCGTATCCCGGGCAGTGTTCGCCGCCAGCAACCAGCAGGCGGCGCCGTTCGGGCTGTCCACCGCGGCGATCTACGAACAACTGGGCCAGCCCCTGGCGACCCAGAAGCTGCCTGTGCAGCACCTGCCGCAGGCGGCGATGAATGCTATCTACCAGGATTGGCAGGACCGTCATGCCGCGCACTGAATCGGCGTTCAAGACCTTCGCCGGCTGGGCCTTGCTGGTGTGCCTGGGGCTCAACCTGCGGCCGATCCTCAGCTCGGTCAGCCCGCTGCTGGGGCAGATCCGCGAAGCCACCGGCATGAGTTTCCAGAGCAGCGCCTGGCTCACCAGCCTGCCGGTGATCTGCATGGGCCTAGTGGCACTGCTGGGCGTACGCATCGAAGCGCGCCTGGGAGAGCGCCACGGGGTTTCCCTGGGCCTGCTGCTGGTGCTTTTGGCCTGCCTGGCGCGCCTGTACTTCGGCCAGGCGCCAGCCCTGCTGGCTTCCGCCCTGCTGGGCGGTGCCGGCGTCGCGCTGATCCAGGCCCTGGTGCCGGCGCTGATCAAGCGCCAGTTCCAGCATCGAGTGGCCCTGGCGATGGGGGTGTATTCGGCCTCGCTGATGGGTGGCGGCGGGCTCGCCGCGCTGCTCAGCCCACAGGTGGCGCTGCACTTCGCCAACTGGCAGGTGGGCCTGGGGGTCTGGCTGCTGCCGGCCATGGCGGCCCTGATGCTGTGGACCTGCCTGCCCCTGGGCGCCGCCCGCCGCCAAGGCTCCCGAAGCGAGAGCGACAGCCTGTGGAACAACCGCCGGGCCTGGCTGCTGGCGTTGTACTTCGGCCTGGTGAACTGCGGCTACATGAGCATGGTGGCCTGGCTGCCGGCCTACTACCTGCAGATGGGCTGGAGCGCCACGCTGAGCGGTTCGCTGCTGGCGTTCATGACCGTGTTCCAGGTCATCGCCGCGCTGTTGATGCCGGCCCTGGCCCAACGCAGCGTCGACCGCCGGCCCCTGCTGGGCATCAGCCTCGCCGCCCAGGCCCTGGGCTTTCTCGGCCTGGTGTTGTGGCCACTGCAAGCACCGCACCTGTGGGTGGCGCTGATCGGCTTCGGCCTGGGCGCCTGCTTCGGCCTGAGCCTGATCCTCACCCTCGACCACCGCCGCGACCCCCGGGAAGCCGGGCAACTGGCGGCCTTCGTCCAGGGCGTGGGGTTCTTGCTCAACGCTGTCTCGCCCTGGCTCACCGGCTGGCTGCGCCAGGTCACCGGCGAGTTCACCAGCGCCTGGTGGGTGCTGGTCGCCGGTGCCGTAGCGATGCTGCTCCTGACCCGCATCTTCAGCCCGTCCAGCTACCAGCCCAGGGCCAGTTTCGACACCGCCGCACAAGCTGCATGAGCCTGGGGCCGGGTCCAGCAGGCGACTCGTGCCGAGCAGGGCGCCAGCGGTTACACAGAACCCTGTAGCCGCTGTCGAGCGGCGCGAGGCTGCGACCGAGCCCACAGCGCCCGCAACACCCAGCGCCGCGGTACGACAGGCAAACCCTGGATAGCGGCCACAGGCCGGGACCCGAAGGAGGGGACCAAAGCAATAGACGTTGGGGGTCGGGGAATTATTAGTGAAATAAATTATTGTAATTCGATAATTATTTATAAATAATCCGCCACCCCCACAGCTTTGCAAGGAATACCCGATGCCCCTCCAAAACAATGGTTCTGCCCAATACCGGTTACGCCGGGTCGGCATGCTGGCCGCGATCCTGGCCTGGGTCATGGGCATCGTGGAAATCGGCGGCAACGCCGGGCTCTGGATCTACAGCAAGGACCAGGTCCTGGGCGCCCTGCTCGGGGTCTTCGCCGAACACTGGCCACGCCTGCTGGAAGCCGACTTCAAGCCCTCCACCCTGAGCTTCACCCTGCTGGTGATCCTGGACTTCCTGCCACTGCTGCTGTCGAGCTTCGCCCTGTGGCTGACCGGGGTGTTCTTCATGCGCCTGTCCCGGGGGGAAACCTGGAGCGATCGCAACATCCGCATCCTCTGGCGCGTAGGCATGCTGTGGATCATCGCCCCGGCCACTTTCCCGATGATGGAGACCCTGCAAGGCCTGGCCCTGTCCATCGACCTGCCGCCCGGCGAACGCATCCTGCAGATCTCCGCCGGCTTCTCGTCCTACGCCGCTTACGAGGTGGTCAAAGGAATCTTGCTGTGCTCGTTTTCCATTATCATGCGCGACGCGAAAATCCTCAGTGATGAGCACAGTCACTACATATAGAACAATGAGATGACCATTATCGTTCGGCTTGACGTTGTCATGGCTAAAAACAAGATTCGCTCGAAAGAGCTGGCCGCCATCCTGGGCATTACCGAGGCCAATCTGTCGTTGCTGAAAAATGGCAAGGTCAAGGGGATGAAAATCGAGACCCTCGACAAACTCTGCGCCGCACTCGACTGCCAACCCGGCGACTTGCTGGAGTACCAGGCAGACTGAGACTGCGTCTCCCCCTTCGCGTGTGTTTGATCGAGTCCAGACCGTTAAAGCCTGTTCCAAGCCCTCCTGTATCCAATGGCTGACTCATGACTCGTACTCTGCTCTACCCGCTGTTGCTGCTCGTCTCCCTGTTGACCGGCTGCGCCAACAAACTCGACGTGGCGATCGACGCCACCCCCGCCCAAGACTACTACTTCGATCGCCAGGCTCCGGTACTGGTGACCGTCAACGGCGCCAAGGATGCCCAGGCCCTCAAGGCCAGCTACTACCTGCGCGACATGGTCGCCGCCCTGCATGGCATGGGTTTCACCAAGGTGTATACCGAGTCGGCATTGCCGAAGGATCATCCACCGTTTCGCATGAACATCGCCCTGGATGTGGGCAGCAAAAGGACCAGCTACCGCTACACCGCCACCGACTACGCCTCGGTGCCCAGCAGTACCAAGACCACGTGCATGCCCGGCAAGCACCAGCAGACCGTGTGCACCAGCACGCCGACCATGTCCTACCGCGCCGTCGGCTCCTCGGAGCGCACCGCCTACACCACCCTCTCGACCTTCAACATCAAGGCCAAGGACGAGCAGAGCCGGCGCACGGTGTTCGTACTGCGGGCCTCGTCCTATAACGAGGATTGCCAGGACGCCAAGATCGAGGATTTCCTGGTGCAGGAAAGCCTGGACAACCTGGACTTCCGCAACCGGGTCCAGCGCAACTACAGCGTGACCCTGCCCGAAGGCCAGAGCTGCAAATAAGCGCCTACCGCGCACCAGGCGACGCGCCTACAATCGCCCCTCGATGCCGTCCCCCATCGGGCGGGCACGGCCCTTGAGCACAAGGTGCATGTCGAGCATGACCCTGGATTGGAACGCCTGGGAAATAGAACCCGGATCGACGGTGGACGAACAACTGATCGCCCAGGTGCAGCAGCGCCTGGGCCTGGAGTTGCCGCCGCTGTACCTGGAGCTGGTGCGCTACGCCGAGGCCGCCACGCCAGGGATCGGCACCTTCGCCTACGGCAACGGCTACGCCTGCATCAGCGAGTTCTTCGCTTTCAGCATGAACGACGAACCCTGGACCCTGCCCTGGTACGCCACCCCTGGCCGCGTGCCGGGGCTCGCCGCCGGCTGCCTGGCGATTGCCCGGGATGCCGGCGGCTTGCTGGTCTGCCTGGACTTCAACAGTCCGCGCGTGGCGGTGGAAATCTTCGATCCCGACAGCGCCAATCGCTACCCGGTGGCGGCTGACTTCCGGGCCTTCGTCGAGCTGTGGCAGCCATGAACACACCGCGCAGATGGATAGCCGTGCCCACCAGCCAGGGCGCCATGCAACGCCTGGACCTGGACCAGTGCCTGCCGGGCGACCTGGAGGAACTGGCCCTGTCCGCAGAACAGTGGACGAGCCTGTGGCGCAGCGACCTGCTGCCGAGCTTGAACCGCGCCCTGGGCACGCTGATCGACGACTACGAAGACGCCTCGATCCAGGGCCAGGCCGACCTCGCCACGGCGCTGGCGATCCTCACCCAGGCCGCGACCGCCGGGGATGAACTTATCCACAGGCTGATCGCCCTGAATCGGCTGGCCCTGGAGCGGGACACCGGCCTGTACTTCTACTTCTGAGCGGGCAGGCGCCTTCGCCAGGGGCGAGCTTGCGGGGTCAGATCCCGGCGCTGGCCTGTTTCAACTGCGGCTCTGGCGCCTGCACGGCGGTTTGCGAACGCGGCGTACCCTCCGGCACCCAGTCGTAGTTCACCGGCAGCGCGCGATACACCCAGTTGCTCACCGCCTCGCTGCCCGGGGCCTTGCCCAGGTAGGGGCTGACGTATTCCCAGACGATCTCGCCAGCGCCGGTGACCTGGAAGAAACGCCCGTTCATGCCCTCGTCGATCAGGGTGTTGCCGTTGGGCAGGCGCCGCGCGCTGCTGATGAACGAGCTGTAGAAAGCCCAGCCCGGTTGCCTGGAACTGGCGGCGCTGTATTGCCAGACGATTTCACGCTTGATCGGATCGATCTCCAGCACCCGGGAGCCGGCGATCAGCCCCAGGGGTACCGAGGGGTAGCCGGCCGTGCCCTGGTTGTCGAACACCAGCAGGTTGCCGGCCCCCGGCAGGCCGGCGGGGATGATGTGGGCATCGTGCTGGCCGACGAACTGATCCACCGGGCGCGGCAGCTTGCCGGCGCTCTTGGGCTCGATCGGCGCCAGGTTCGGTCCCAGGCGCCAGACCACCTTGGCGCTGTGCTTGTCGATGATGGCGATGAAGTTGGCGTTGCGTGAATCGATCAGCAGGTTGTCCGGGGCGAAGCGTTTGTCACCGGCGTCGAACCAGCGGTTGGGGCCTACCACGCTGAGGTTGTTGATATGCAGGTAGTCCGGGTTGCTGGTGCCGCGCACCAATTGCAACTGGGCGGGGGTGAAGCCGAACTCCTTGAGGTGCTCGGAGGCCAGCCACTGCCATTTGACCTGGCCGTCGGCGCTGACTTCGTAGATCACGTCGTCGATCACCTGGGGCACCTTGAAACCCGCCACCTTGTGCACCTTGTTGGCCAGCACCAGGGTGTTGCCATTGCTCAGCCGGCGCTGGTCATGGTGCTGCTGGGCCGCGCCACCGGGGGCCTGGTCGCCCCATTGCCAGACCAGCTTGCCGTTCCAGTCCAGCTCGCCGACGCTCTGGTTGCCCAGGCCGTTGCCCGCCGAACCGAGCGGGCCGGGGTCCTTGTCCTTGATCTGCAACAGCACCCGGCCACGCTCGCCGCCCACCAGTTGCGGGTCGATGATGGCCGAGGGAAAACCGGCCTGGGGCCAGTTCCTGACCTCGTTGCCGTTCATGTCGATCAAGTGGGTCTGCTTGTCGGCACCGCTGAAGATCACGTACTGGTTATAGGCCTTGGCCGGGTCGTAGCGGGTCACGCCGGTGGGGTAGACGCTGGGCGCCGCGTGCAGCGCTCCGGCCAGCAAGGTGGTGGTCAACAAGACCAAGGGGATTGTGGCGCGTGGCATGGCAGGCACTCCTGTTCGGATTGAAGGGCGCCGACAGTCCCGGCGCCAGGTGCGAAAGCGGACTTCAGAAGTCGTAGCGACCGGTCACGCCCAGGGTTCGCGGCGTGCCCAAAAGGCCCTCGTAACCACCGTTGCCGCCGGTCCAGAGAGTGGTGTAGTAGGTCTTGTCGAAAGCGTTCTTCAGCCACAGCGAGACGTCCCACTGGCCCTGCTCGTAGTTGCCCCGCAGGCCAGTGGAGAGGTTGACCACGGCGTAGCTGGGGATCTGCCCGTACTGGGAATCCTCCACCGTGCCCACGGCCTTGGAACGGAAGGCATAGCTGGCGGTGACGTACTCCTCCAGGCCGTTATCCAGGTTCCACTTGTATTCGCCGTTGGCGTTGGCGATCCACTTCGAGGCACCCACCACCTGGTGCCCGGTGAGATCGCAGGACGCCGGCGCCCCGGGACGCAAGCTGACCTCCGGCGGGCATGGGGCATCCTTGTAGGACAGGTAGCGCACGTCGTTGTAGGAACCGTTTAGGTTCAGGGTCAGGCCGCGCAGCGGCACCAGGGTGCTTTCCACCTCGACCCCGCGCGAGCGCACCGAACCGGCGTTGGTCAGGTACTGCACGCGGTTGCCATAGTCGTAGGCGTTGGTCTGGTAGCCGTTGACCTGGGTCCAGAACAGGTTGGCGTTGAGTTGCAGGCGCCGGTCCCACAGGGTGCTCTTGAAGCCCAGCTCGGCGTTGTTGGCGCGCTCGGTGCCGATCAGCAAGGAGTCGGCACCGGCCGTGGGCGCCGAACCTACCGCCAGGTTGACCCCGCCGGATTTCTCGCCGTGGGACAAGGTGGCATAGCCCAGCAGGTCATCGCTGAAGCGGTAGCTCAGGTTGAGCAACCCCGAGGGGCTGGTGCTGTACTGGTTCAGGTCGCCGGAATCGTAGGCCCCGGCCCGGCCACGCCGGGCATTGGCCGCAGCCCCGGTGACCGCTACACCGCCCAGGGGTGCGTCGCGGCCGACCGAGGCGGTTTTTTCCTCGTAGGAACCCCGCAGGCCAGCGGTGAAATCCAGGCGCTCGGTGAGGTGCCAGGTGCCCTGGGCGAACAGGGCGAAACTGTCGGTGCGGATCTTGCCCTTGCCGATGCTGGTGACGTCGTTCAGCGCACCGGTGGGCGTACCGTTCCAGATATCGGCCTTGGGCCCGTAGTAGGCGAAGGACTTGTTATCCAGGTCCGAGCCGAAGTAGTAGGCCCCCAGCACGTAGTCGAAGAACCCGCCGCTGGGCGAGGCCAGGCGAAACTCCTGGGACCACTGTTTATCTTCCACCGAGACCCCGGCGTTGTAGGTGGCCGGCACGTTGAGGCCATCGTCGTTGCGCGGGGTGAAGTTCCACCAGCGGTAGGAGCTGACCGAGGTCAGGGTGAAATCGCTGGGCAGGATCCAGTTGGCCTCCAGCGAAGTACCGCCCTGGAACACCGTGACGTGCTGGTCGTTGTCCAGGTTGACCTTGCGATGGCTGCCATTGACCAGGGTCGCCCCGGCGGCCGCCGCGCGCGACTCATAGACATTGCTGCCGTTGATGGTCGGCCCGGTGCTGTACAGCACCCGGGTGCCAGCGCTGGAATCCTCTTCGTTGTAGTCGCCGATCCAGCGCAGGTTGAAGCGGTCGCTGGGCTTGTACAGCAACTGGCCGCGAAAGCCCTGGCGCGAACCGCCGTTGAGGTCGTGGCCGTCGTGCTCGTTCTTGATATCGCCGTCGCTGCGAGTGCGATAGGCCGAGAAACGCCCCGCCAGCTCATCGGTCAGCGGCCCGGAAATGGTGCCCTTGGTCTGGAAGTAGCCATCCTCGCCCAGGGAGGTCTCGATGCTGCGCTCGGGGGTGAAGCTCGGCGCGCGGGTGCTGATGTTGATCACCCCGGCGGTGGTGTTCTTGCCGAACAGGGTGCCCTGGGGACCACGCAGCACTTCCAGCTGCTCGATGTCCATCAGGTCGAACACCGCCATTCCCGGCCGCCCCAGGTAGACGTTGTCGATGTACAGCCCGACGCTGCCTTCCAGGCCGTCGCTGGCCGGGTTGTTGCCCAGGCCGCGGATCGACACGCTGGACTGGCGCGCATGCATGTAGGCGACGTTGACGCTGGGCACCAGCTGTTGCAAGTCCTGGATGCGATAGACCCGCTGGCTCTCCAGGGCCTGGCCGCCGATCACGCTCATGGGTGTGGGCACGTTCTGCGAGCTTTCCTCGCGGCGCCGGGCGGTCACGGTCACGGTCTGCAACTGGCCGTCGTCGACCTTGTTGGCGCTGCTCTTGGCCGGGCTCGCCTGGGGCACCGGCGCCTCCTCGGCCCAGCTCGCGCTCCAGCCGGCACTGCCGGCCAGCAGCAGGGCCAGGGGCAGGCGCTTGAGCCGCCGAGGCGTGAGGGGTGAAGCGATGGACAACGGGCTCATGGGCGGCTCCTGGTCAGAAAACATACAGCTCGTATATTCCCTAAAGTTATTTATTTATGTTTTTACAAAGATTTACTGCATAAGAGATTGCCTTTATAAGGAGTCGACCTAATGCATAGCCAATGCATTTCCCCGATATTTTTTATGTGAAAAATGCATATCGACCTGCGCCAGCTCCGCCACTTCATCGCCCTCGCCGAGCAGCGCAGCTTCGTCGCCGCCGCGGCCACGGTGAACCTCTCGCAATCGGCCTTCAGCCGCAGCATCCAGGCGCTGGAGCACAGCGTCGGCTGCCAGCTGGTGGACCGTGGGCGCAAGGACCTGGCGCCGACCAAGCAGGGCCAGCTGCTGCTGGAACACGCGCGGCGGCTGGTCAGCGGCGCCCAGCAGATGGCCAACGAAATCAGCCAGTTCAATGGCCTGGAAGCCGGGGAGTTGCGCTTCGGCTGCGGCCCGGCACCGGCGGCCGGGCTGATCCCCCGGGCCATCGGCAGCTTCATCGGGCGCTATCCCAAGGCCCGGGTGCAGTTCCAGGTGGAGGATTGGCAGAGCCTGGGCAAGCGCCTGCTGTGCGAGGAGTTCGAGTTTTTCGTCGCCGATACCCGGCACTTCGAGGCCGACCCGGACTACCTGACCCAGCGCCTGCGCCCGCGCAAATGGCACTTCTGCTGCCGCGCCGGCCACCCCCTGGCCGGGCGCGACAGCGTCAGCGCCAGCGAGCTGATGAGCTATCCGCTGGCGGTGACCATCCGCCCGCCGAACCTGCGCAAGGTCATTGTCGATCTCAGTGGCAAGCCGGACTTCACGCCCAATGTGGAATGCGAGAACAGCTACAGCCTGCTGGGGGTGGTGCTGCGCTCGGACGCCATCGGCATCGTCGGCTCCTACAGCGATGCCCTGCACCAGGCCAAGGGCGAGCTGGTGTGCCTGAAAATCGAGGGGCTGGCCGACGACCTGGAAGAGCTCTACACCCGCTACGGCATCGTCAGCCGCGCCGGGTATCGGCTGTCGCCGCTGGCCCAGGCGATGATCGAGGAGATCAAGCACCTCGACGCACAGGATGAGGAGCTGTGCTCGCTGCACAAGCTCGCCATCTGATCCGACTTGCCGGCGATGGCGTCCTCAAGAGCGATGCACATCACGCATGAAAAGCATGCGGCAAATGCGCTTGCCGGCATCCCCTGGCGAAGGCGAAAACCCTCACCTGTCTTTCGATCGGTGAAGCCCATGTCCCCTACCCCCCAACCCGTGCGCAACGTGCTCTACATCATGTGCGACCAACTGCGCCGGGATTACCTGTCGTGCTACGGCCACCCGCACCTGCATACCCCCAATATCGACCGCCTGGCCGCCGCCGGAGTGCGCTTCAGCCGCGCCTACACCCAAGGCACCATCTGCGGCCCGTCGCGGATGTCGGCCTACACCGGGCGCTACGTCAGCAGCCACCAGGTGGCGTGGAACGCCGTGCCCCTGCCGCTTGAGGAACTGACCCTGGGCGACTACCTGCGGCCCCACGGCATCCGCACCGCGCTGGTGGGCAAGACCCACGCCACGCCCAACCTGGATGCCCAGCAGCGGCTGGATATCGCCGCCGACAGCCCCCAGGCCGAACAGTTGAACGAAGTAGGCTTCGAGCCCTGGTTCCGCCACGACGGCATCTACCCCGACGACCCGCTGTTCGACGACAAGCGCGAGTCCGCGCCCTACACCCACTACCTGCGCGAGCGTGGCTACGCCGGGCGCAACCCCTGGCATGACTGGGCCAACGCCGCAGCCGGCGAACAAGGGCAGATCCTCAGCGGCTGGAAGATGCGCCACGCGCACCTGCCGGCGCGGGTCGCCGCAGAGCATTCGGAAACCGTCTACACCACTGACCGCGCCATCGATTTCATCCACGAACAGAGCGAGCGCCCCTGGTGCCTGCACCTGTCCTACATCAAGCCGCACTGGCCCTATATCGCCCCGGCGCCCTACCACGCGCTCTACGGCGCAGAGCAGGTACTGGCGCCGGTGCGGGCCGCGCCGCAGGAAGCCAGCGACCACCCGGTGTACCAGGCCTTCCGCCAGCACGAGGAAAGCCTGAACTTCTCCCGCGATGAGGTGCGCGCCAACGTGGTGCCCACCTACATGGGCCTGATCAAGCAGGTGGACGACCAGCTAGGCCGGCTGTTCGATGTACTGCACAGCAGCGGACGCTGGGACGACACCCTGATTGTCTTCACCAGCGACCATGGCGACTTCCTCGGCGATCACTATCTGGGGGAAAAGGAATTCCTGCTGGAGCCGGCGGTAGGCGTGCCGCTGATCGTCCGCGATCCACGGCCAGCGGCGCACAGCAGCCGGGGCACGGTGGATGCCCGCCTGGTGGAAACCATCGATGCCCTGCCGACCTTCCTCGAGGCCCTGGGCTTGCCGGGTGCCGAGCACCGCCTGGAAGGCCGCTCGCTGATCCCGCTGCTGCATGGCGCCACGCCGCCCTGGCGCCGCTACGCCATCAGCGAATACGACTACGCCTTCCAGGCCCCGGCCCGGGAGCGCCTGGGCCAGCCCATCGACCGTTGCCGCATGACCATGGTGCGCAGCGAGCGCTGGAAGTACCTGGCCTACGACGGTTTTCGCCCGCAGCTGTTCGACCTCCAAAACGACCCACAGGAGCTGCACGACCTGGGGGCCGATCCGGCCTATGCGTCGGTGCGCGAAGAACACCTGGGCTACCTGCTGGAATGGCTGCGCGGCCTCAAGCGCCGGACCACCATAAGCTACGAGGAGATCGACCTGCGGGGCCAGCGTTTCCGCTACGGCGAACCGGAAGCGGAAAAGGTGGTGCAGATTGGGGTGTGGTGAGGCGCTGACTTCAAGGACCTCATCGCGGGCAAGCCTCGCTCCTACAAAGGCATACGCGTTCTTGCGTAGGAGCGAGCGGGCGGCGATCCGACTTGCCCGCGAAAAAACGCCAATCCGCCACCGTCCCGGAGCCGCTGCGGCGATTGTGTGGCCCTCGGGCCCTGCGCAGCCTCGCAAGCTCGGCAGCGGCAGGGTTGGTGGTGACCTGCAACCGTCGGGGGCGTTCAGGCCCCCTTGGTGGTCTGGCTGCGCTGGCCCTGGACACCCACCGGGACGTCGCCCTTGAGGGTCACCCGACGCACGACGCGGTCCTGGCTGCCGTAGTCGTCGACGGCGTAGTGCTGGGTCGAGCGGTTGTCCCAGATCGCCACGTCACCGGCGCTCCAGCGCCAGCGCACGGTGTTTTCAAGGCGCGTGACATGGCTTTGCAGCAGGTTGAACAGGTGCGCCGAATCGGCCTGGGAATAGCCCTTGATGCGCTTGACGAAATGCCCCAGCACCAGGCTCTTCTCGCCGCTCTGGGGATGCACGCGAACCACCGGGTGCTCGGTCTCGAACACCGTGGAGGTGAAGATCTTGCGGTAGCGCTCCAGCCGTTCCGCCGAGACGTCGGGCTTGACCGAGGCATAGTCGTACTCGTTGCTGTGCACCGCCCACAGCCGGTCCGCCAAGGCCCGCAGCTCCTCCGGCAGCTCGTTATAGGCGGTGGCGGTGTTGGCCCACACGGTGTCGCCGCCGAAGGCCGGGGCTACCACCGAGCGCAGGATCGAGGCCTTGGGATAGGCGTCGACGAAGGTCACGTCGGTGTGCCAGGAGTTGGCTCGCTGACCCTGGGCGCCATCGAGCTCCATCAGATAGCGGGTACCGTCGCGCACCGGCACGGTGGGGTGGGCCACCGGCTCGCCCAGCAGGTGGGAGAAGGCTTCCTGGCTCTGGTCGTCGAGGTGGGCCTGGCCACGGAAGAAGATCACCTTGTACTGCACCAGCGCCTGCTCGATGGCCTGCACGGTAGCGGCATCGAGCTCGCCGGAAAGTTGCACGCCACGGATCTCGGCGCCGATACGGCCGGCCACCGGGTGGATTTCAAGGGCCTGGACAACGGGTTTGACAGCTAATGCGGCATTACTCATCGAAGACACCCTCAGCGGACTGATCACGGTAGGCACCGCCGCGAAACAACGCTCTATCTATATTCACTTTAGATCTAATAGATAAATACATGCTTCGTTGACGGAATAAGAGCTTGCATTTAAAACCTCATTCCTCACTCGTCGCAAATGCCTTCGAGCTATTTTTCGGATGCCGGGAAAGCATATGGATCTTCGCCAATTGCGTTACTTCATCGCCCTCAACGAGCACCGCAGTTTTGTCCGCGCCGCCGATGCCATGGGCATCACCCAGCCGGCCTTCAGCCGCAGTATCCAGGGCCTGGAGCAGGAGTTCGGTTGCGTGCTGGTGGACCGGGGCAACAAGGACCTGCGCCCCACGCCCGAGGGCCAGGTGGTGCTGCAGCATGCCTTGAGCCTGGTGCAGGGTGCGGCCCTGCTCAGCAGTGAAGTGACCCAGATGACCAAGCTCGATGCCGGCGAGGTGCGCTTCGGCTGCGGCCCGGCGCCCGCGGTGAAGCTGGTGCCCGACGCCGTGGCGCAGTTCACCAGCGCCCACCCGCGGGTGCGTACCTGCTTTGCCGTGGATAACTGGGAAAAACTCAGCCGCAGCCTCAACCGCGAGGAGATCGAGTTCTTCATCGCCGACATCCGCCACTTCGAGGCCGACCCCAACTACCAGACCCAGGCCCTGACACCCAAGCGCGGGGTGTTCTTCTGCCGTCCCGGGCATCCGTTGCTGGCCAAGGAAAGCCTGTCCACCAACGACATGTTCGACTACCCCCTGGCCACCACCCTGATCCCGCCGGGCATTCGCAAGCTGCTGGCCAACCTGAGCGGGCGCATCGACTTTTCGCCGACCATCGAGACCGAGCATTTCCCGGCGCTGGTGAAGATCGTCCGCCAGTCCAACGCCATCGGCGTGGGCACCGCCGAGGCGTTCGCCGAGGATATCGCCCAGGGTTCGCTGGCCCTGCTGCACTGGCGCAACCTGCCGCAGAACATCGACAGCCTGAACGCCCGCTGCGGCATCGTCAGCCGCAGTGGTTTTCGCCTGTCGCCGGCGGCCCGCAAGATGATCGAAGTGCTGGTGAGCGTGGACCAGCAGCAAGTGGCCATGGCCCTGTAGCCGCTGACGAGCAGCGCGCGGCTGCGACCGGGCGCTACAGGCCGGCGGCGGCCAGTTGCGGGGCGACCCATTCGCTGACCTTGAACGGCTTGCGGATCAGCCGCTCCTTGGCCGCCAGGTCCACCGAGTCCTGCAAGCGGCCGAGGAACACCGGGTCCAGGGTCGAGGGGAAGATCTCGCTCAGGCGCTGGTCCTTGAGGTCATCCTGGAGAATCACCGGTGGATAACTGGCCAGCCCCGACACCAGTTGGATATAGGCCTCCTTGTTGCTGTCCTGGGTCAGCCATTGCACCGCCTGCTGCTGGGCCTTGAGCAGTTTTTCCACAGCCTCGGGATGCTCGTCGACGAACTTGCCCGACCCTACCAGCACCGCCTGCACGCTGCCGGCATCGCCCAGGTCCTTGGTACTCAGGGGCAATTCGGCCAGGCCCTTGCTGCGCAGGGCGGACAGCCCGGTGCTGCCCCAGGAGGCGTCGATTTGCTTGGCCGCCAGGGCCGCCACGGCGGCATTGAAGTCGAGGTTGACCACCTTCAGGTCCTTTTCGCTCAGGCCCCGGCTGGCCAGGGCCGCATCGAACGACAACTGGGTGGCGGTGCCACGGAACACCGCCACGCGCTTGCCCTTGAGGTCTTCCAGGGTCTTGATCCCCGACCCCGGCGCAACCCCCAGGTAATGCTTGACCCCACGGGCCGTGGCACTGAGCAGGCGGGTATCCAGGCCATTGGACTTGCCGATGATGGCCGCCAGGTCGCCGAGGTAGGCCAGGTCCACCTGGCCATTGGCGAAGGCTTCGTTGATCACCGGCCCCGCGCCCTTGAAGAAATTCCACTGGATCTTGATGCCCTGGTCGGCGAAGGCCTTCTCCAGGATCTGCTGGTGGCGCAGCACATCCACCACCCCGCCGGAACTGTGCTGGGTACCGGCGCTGAGGTCGGGCACGGCGATGCGGATTTCCTTGAGTTCGCCAGCCTGGGCCAGCAGCGGCAGGTAGCCCAGCAGCCCGGCCAGGGCCGGCGCGGCCAACAGGCTGATCACACGTTTGAAGGGAAGGTTCATGGGGACGGCTCCTGGAGGGCAAAGGCGTTGAGGAGCCCAAGGTAGGCCCAGCAGGGCAAGGCATTTAAATACTAAAAATTCACATTTTAATAACCTAAAGAAATAAATCAGTCAGTACGGGGCTCCCCCGGGAACATGCGGAAAATGCATGGAAAATATTCTCCAAATGCATTGGATGCGTGGCGAAGGGAAGCCTTAAATGGCTTCTCTTATCGCTCAATAGCATTGATGTGCTTTTTAATAGAACACAAATGCATATTGTAGGAGCGATCGGTTCCGCCACGCCTGGACGTGGCCCGCCCCATGCCATGCCGCACCCGACGACGGAGGTCCTCCATGGCCCGTGTTTCCCTGCTCAGCCTGCCCCTGTGGGCACCCTCCGGCCAGCGCCAACACTGGCCGGCGGCCAAGCACCTGCTGCCCTGGTTGCTGCCACTGGGGTTGTTCGGCCTGTGGTGGCTGGCCAGCCGCAACCAATGGATGAGCGAGCAGATCCTGCCGGCTCCGGAGCTGGTCTGGAACAGTGCCCGGGAGCTGGCCGCCGGCGAGCTCTGGAGCCACCTGGCGATCAGCCTGCAACGGCTGGGCTGGGGCCTGCTGGTCGGGATCGGCGCCGGTGCCCTGCTGGGTGGCGCCATGGGCTTCAGCCGCCGCCTGGAGCGCCTGGTGTTTCCCACCTTCGGCGCCCTGGCACAGATCCCGACCCTGGCCTGGGTACCGCTGTTCATGGTGTTTTTCGGTATCGGCGAACTGCTCAAGCTGGTGGTGCTGCTCAAGGCGGTAGTGGTCCCGGTGACCCTGCATACCCTGGTGGGCGTGCGCGACGCGCAACCGCGGCTGCGCGAAGCCGCCGCGGTGCTGCGCCTGCCACCGATCCTGCTGCTGCGGCGCCTGGTGCTGCCCGCTGCGCTGCCGGCCTTCATGGCGGGTGTGCGCCTGGCCCTGGCCACCGGCTGGACCTCGTTGCTGGCGGTGGAACTGCTGGCCTCCAGCGAAGGCATCGGCTACCTGATGGTCTGGGCCAGGCAGCTGTTCATGCTGGATATCGTCTTCGTCTGCATCCTGGTGATCGGTGTGCTGGGCATGGCCATGGATCGCGGCATCGGCTGGCTGGACCGCAAGCTGGTGTACTGGCCGCACCCGGCCACCGCCGAGTTTCGCCGTGGCCCGCGCTACCAGGGCTGGCAGCGCCTGCAACCCTGGCTGCTGCCCCTGGCGCTGCTGGCCCTGTGGCAATTGGCGAGCGAACGCCAGTGGCTGGACGCCAACATCCTGCCCAGCCCCCTGGTGGTGCTGGCCACCACCTTCGACGGCCTGGTCGATGGCAGCCTGCTGGGCGGCCTGGGCCTGAGCCTGGGACGTACCCTCACCGGCCTGTTGCTGGGCGGCAGCCTGGGCCTGGGGCTGGGACTGCTGCTGGGCCTGTCGCGCCTGAGCGAGCGCCTGCTGGGGCCGACCCTGGCCGCCCTGCGCCAGATCGCCATCTTCGCCTGGGTGCCGCTGCTTACCGCCTGGTTCGGCCTGGGCGAGCTGGCCAAGTGGGTCTTCGTCGCCCTGGCCGCCTTCTTCCCGCTGTTCATCGCCACCCAGCGCAGCGTCGCCCAGCTCTCGCCACAACTGGCGGAGGCTGCCCAGGTGTTGCGCCTGGGCCTCTGGCAGCGCCTGCGGCGCCTGGTGTTGCCCGGGGCCGCACCGGGGATCTTCGCCGGCCTGCGGGTGAGCCTGATCTACGCCTGGCTGGGCACCATCGGCGCCGAGTACTTCATGCCGTCCGACGGTGGGATCGGCAGCCAGATGATCAGCGCCCAGCAGCTGCTGCGCATGGACCTGATCATGGCCGGGATGCTGCTGGTGGGCCTGACCGGCGCCCTTATCAACTTCCTTGGGCAATGGCTGGAACGCCACGCCACCCGTTGGAGACACGCATGAACGCACCTCTGGTCAGCTTCAATCACGTGGGCAAGAGCTTTCCCGTCGCCGGTGGCGAACTGGAGGCGATCCGCGAATTCAACCTGGACATCGCCGAAGGCGAATTCGTCGCCATCGTCGGCTCCAGCGGCTGTGGCAAGTCCACCCTGTTGCGCCTGCTGATCGGCCTGGACACCGAGTTCCGTGGCCAGATACGCGTCGATGGCAAGGCCGTCGAGGGCATCGGCAGCGAACGCGGCATCGTGTTCCAGGAGCACCGGTTGTTCCCCTGGCTGAGCGTGGCCGAGAACATCGGCCTGGGCCTGGTCAACGAACCGCTGGGCGCCGCCGAACGCCAACGGCGCATCGCCGAGTTCATCGAGCTGGTGGGCCTCAAGGATTTCGCCAAGGCCTACCCGCACCAGCTGTCCGGCGGCATGGCACAGCGGGTGGCCATCGCCCGGGGGCTGGTGGCCAGCCCGCGCATCCTGCTGCTGGACGAACCCTTCGGCGCCCTCGATGCGCTGACCCGCCAGCAGATGCAGGACGAGCTGCTGGCGATCCGCGAGCGGGCACGGATCACCACGATACTGGTGACCCACGATGTCGAGGAAGCGATCTTCCTCGCCGACCGGGTGGTGGTGATGGAGCCACGCCCGGGGCGGATCAAGCGCGTGGTCGAGGTGGCCCTGCCCCATCCGCGCCAGCGCAGCAGCTTCGACTTCCACCAGTTGCGCGAGGAACTGCTGCACGAACTGACCAGCGACGATCACTACCAGGCCCCGACACCGGTACGGATCAGCGACCTGCCCTTGACCTTCATTGCTTGCTGAACAGGAGTGACTCGATGCCGCAACGTCCCAACTTCCTGGTGATCCTGGCCGACGACCTGGGCTTTTCCGACCTCGGCGCCTTCGGGGGCGAGATCGCCACGCCGAACCTCGATGCCCTGGCCTTCAACGGCCTGCGCCTGACCGACTTCCATACCGCCCCGACCTGCTCGCCGACCCGTTCCATGCTGCTCACCGGCACCGACCACCATATCGCCGGGATCGGCACCATGGCCGAGGCCCTGACCCCGGAGCTGATCGGCAAGCCAGGGTACGAGGGCCACCTCAACGACCGGGTAGCGGCCCTGCCCGAGCTGCTGCGCGAAGCCGGCTACCAGACCCTGATGAGCGGCAAGTGGCACCTGGGGCTGACCGTGGACCGCGCACCCCACGCCCGGGGCTTCGAGCGTTCGTTCGCGTTGCTGCCCGGGGCGGCCAACCACTATGGTTTCGAACCCACCTACGACGAGCACACCCCGGGCCTGCTCAAGTCCACCCCGGCGCTGTATATCGAGGACGACCGCTTCCTCGACGCTCTGCCGCAGGGGTTCTATTCCTCCGATGCCTTCGGCGACAAGCTTTTGCAGTACCTCAAGGAGCGCGACCAGAGCCGGCCGTTCTTCGCCTACCTGCCGTTCTCGGCGCCCCATTGGCCGTTGCAGGCCCCTGAAGAGATCGTCGCCAAGTACCGCGGGCGCTACGACGCCGGCCCCGAGGCCCTGCGCCTGGAACGGCTGGAGAAGCTCAAGGCCCTGGGGCTGGTGGACGCCCAGGTCGAGCCGCACCCGCTGATCGGCCTGGACGCCGAGTGGGCCGCCCTCAGCGACGATCAGCGCCAGCGCTCGGCCCGGGCCATGGAGGTGTATGCGGCGATGGTGGAGCGCATGGACTGGAACATCGGCCGGGTGGTGGATTACCTGCGCCAGCAGGGCCAGCTGGACAACACGCTGATCCTGTTCATGTCCGACAACGGAGCCGAAGGGGCGCTGCTGGAAGCCTTCCCCAAGTTCGGCCCGCAGCTGTTGAGCTACCTGGACCAGCATTACGACAACCGCCTTCAGAATATCGGCCGGGCCAATTCCTATGTCTGGTACGGACCGGCCTGGGCCCAGGCCGCCACCGCGCCGTCGCGGCTGTTCAAGGCCTTCACCACCCAGGGCGGGATTCGCGTGCCGGCGTTGCTGCATTACCCGCAGTTGCCGCTCAAGGGGCAGGTCAGCCATGGCTTCGGCACGGTGATGGACATCACCCCGACCCTGCTGGACCTGGCCGGCGTGCGCCATCCGGGCAAGCGCTGGCGCGGGCGCGATATCGCACCGCTACGGGGCAAGTCGTGGCTGGGGTTCCTGTCCGGCGAGACCGCGCAGGTACATGACGAGCACACGGTCACCGGCTGGGAGCTGTTCGGCCGCCGGGCGATCCGCCAGGGGCAATGGAAGGCGGTGTACATTCCAGGCCCCGTGGGCCCGGCCACCTGGCAGTTGTACGACCTGGGGCGCGATCCCGGGGAGATCCACGACCTAGCCGGCAGCCACCCGCAAAAGCTGCAAATCCTGTTGCAGGAGTGGCAGCGCTACGTGGACGAAACCGGGGTGATCCTCAGCGAGTCGCCGTTCCAGCCGGACTGATAGCGACCGGGCAATCACCATCGCGGGCAAGCCTCGCTCCTACCGGCATGGCTTGCCCGCGATTGGCTCAACCATCCCACCTCAGGCCTTCACCGCCTCCATCGCCGCCCGCTCCTTGGCGGTGAAGCGATTGGCCCGGGTGAAGGTGCCCAGGTCGTTGAAACGCACGCCCATCTGCGCCATCACCCGGTGGGCCACCGGCGCGGTCATCTGGCGGATGTAGAAGGGCTCCTTGACCACGAAGTGGTGGATGCCGTGGGTGCTGCCGAAGTTGAAGCAGAACGCTTGCAGCGGCCACATCCACCAGGGGTTGAGCACCTGGGTCTGCTGGAGCACGTTGCCCGGCTCGACATCACCGTAGTAGTGCATGTTGGAGCTGACGAAGTGCAGGCAGAAGGTACGCAGCACGTTCGGGCCGACGATCACCACCACGGCGATATCGATCACCTGCATCAGCGCCAGGGTGCTGGCCGACCACTCGATGGAAGTGCCCAGCAGCGCGGCGGCGCCATTGGCCCCATGGAAACCTAGAAACACGTACCAGGCCCCCCAGTGCAACTGCGCCAGGGGAGCATAGGCCGCCATCAGCCGGGCGAAACGCTTGAGCTTGGCCTTCCAGCCCGGTACATGGAGCGTATGGACGAAGGCCGAGATCATGTTGTCGCCCACCATCAGCAGTCGCGCGATGCCCCACGACTCGCCGTTGGTGATGCCACGTTCTTCGACGTCGCCCGCAGTGCCCGAGACCTTGTGGTGGTTCAAGTGCAATTGGCGGCGTATCCAGGGGTTGATGGTGCTGGGACGAGCCAGCCAGACCAAACCCATCATCAGGTTGTGGGGCACCCGCCGCTTGCGAAAATACATGCTGTGGATCAGGTCGTGCTCCAGTTCGTGGGTCAGCGAGGCGAAGAACGCA
This sequence comes from Pseudomonas sp. FW507-12TSA, assembly GCF_058781435.1. NCBI lineage: Bacteria > Pseudomonadati > Pseudomonadota > Gammaproteobacteria > Pseudomonadales > Pseudomonadaceae > Pseudomonas > Pseudomonas sp. FW507-12TSA. Next base: position 96,496 of record NZ_JBYSWT010000010.1, on the reverse strand, counting down.
TTGAGCAGCAGGCAGGCCCACCAGGCCAGGTGACCATTGAGATAGAGCGCCGCGCAGCCGACCATGCCGGCCAGGGCGAAGGCCAGGATCGCCGCGCCCAGGGCGTCCTGGTGGCGCAGGAGCGGATAGCGCCGGCGCAGTTCGTCGCCCCGGGCCATGACCACCTCGCGAATATGCGCCGCGCGTTGTTGCGCGTCCATCCGGTCGGGGCTTGCGCAAGTACCGTGCATGATTCCATCCTCTGGGTCAGTGATGTGTGCATCCTGCCCCGAGCCCCGGCCCGGGGCGCTAGCTGTGAACGCCAACCTGTTGACCGGACGCGCCAATCGCATGACCGAAGCCACTTCTCTCGCCAGCTGGACCCGTGCCCTGCGCAAGCAGCTGGATGCCCTGGACCTGGATAGCGCGGCCCTGTGCCGCGAGGCCGGACTTGACCCCCAATTGATGGACAATCCCAACGCCCGTTATCCGCTGTCGGCCACCACTCGTCTGTGGCAGTTGGCGGTACAGGCCAGCGGTGATCCGGCCATCGGCCTGCGGGTGTCGCGCTTCGTCAGCCCCACCACGTTCCACGCCCTGGGGTATGCACTGGTGGCCAGCGGCAGCTTGCGCGAGGTGTTCGAGCGCATCCTGCGCTATCACCAGGTGGTCAGCGATGCCCTGGTCCCGCAGTTGATCCGCGACTCGGACCGCTACCGCTTCGTCCTGAAGATTCCCGAAGGCGCCCAGCAGCCGGCGTTCGAGGCCATCGACGCGTTCGCCGCGATCCACGTGCGCACCTGTCGCAGCCGCCTGGGCCGTGAGTATGCGCCGCTGGCCGTACACCTGCGGCGGCCGCAGCCCGAGGACCCCAGCCAATGGCACCGGGTGTTCCGCTGCCCGGTGCACTTCGCGGCCAGCGAAGATTGCCTGGAGTTTCGCGTGCAGGATTTCGAAAGCCACCTGGACGACGCCAACCCGGAACTGGCCGAACACAACGAGCAAGTGCTCAAGCGCGCCCTGGCGCAGCTGCGGCCGCTGACCTGGGAGCGCAAGGTGCGCGAGGTGATCGAGGCCCAGTTGCCCGACGGCGAGCCGGCCGCCGAGCGAGTGGCCCAGGCCCTGCACCTGAGCCTGCGCAGCCTGCAACGGCACCTGGCGGACGAAGGCACGCGCTTCGACACCCTGCTCAACGAATGCCGGGAAAACCTCGCCCTGCTGCACCTGCGCGACCCGGCCTGCTCCCTGAGCGAGATCAGCTACCTGCTGGGGTTCGCCGACGCCAGCAGCTTCAGCCGGGCCTTCAAGCGCTGGACCGGCATGACCCCGGGGCAATTCCGCGACGGCCTGCGCTGACCCCCGAACCGTCCCTGACCTGTAGAAACCAGGCGCCGCCAGATGGCGGCGCGTGCCGAGCCTGCGACAGCGGCTACACGGAGTTGGCGAGAACACGCAGGCGTTCGGGGTCGAGGATCTCGATCTCGCCATAGCTCAGGCGCAAGATGCCCTGGTGCTGCAGGTCCTTGAGGATCTGGTTGGTGGTCTGGCGCGACAGCGAGAGCATCAGCGCCAGCTGCTCCTGGGGCAGATGCAGCAGGCGCCGGCTCTGGGCCACCTCGCCATAACCGGCAGCGATTGCCAGCAGGCGGTTGGCCACCCGCGCCGGAGCCGGCATCAGGCTCAGTTGCTCCAGGTTGATGAAGGCCAGGCGCAGCTTGTGGCTCATCAACAGGGCGAACTGGCGCCAGTAGACGGGTTGCTCGTCCAATAGCCGCACAAGGCTCGCCTGGGGTACCTGGAGCAAGGTGCAGGCGCCCTCGGCGCAGGCATCGTGGGTACGCGGCTGGCCATCGAACAGGCAGATCTCGCCGAACCAGTGGGGTGCCTCCATCAGGCTGAGCAAGGCCTCCTTGCCCTGTTCGCTGACCGCGCCGACCCGCACCACGCCTTCGACCACCGCATACAGGCCGCAGGGTGGATCGCCACGGCGAAACAGGTACTGCCCCGGCGCCAGCCGCCGCAAGCGGGCATTGTCGAGCAGACTATCCTGTAGAGAGGCCGGCACGTGGCTGAACCACTGGCCGGCCATCAGGCATTCGCGCCATTGCTGCATATCCATGGACCGTGTTTTCCCAGGGCATCGCCTTGATTGTCGCCTAGCCGACAGAGCCGTGATCGGGCGTCCGGCATGATCCCGTTACCCCAACGGAGGAACAACAATGAAAAGCCTCGTCGATCATCTCAGTCAATACGCGGCCTATCACCGCGACCCACGCAATATCGCCAGCCACTTCATCGGTATCCCAATGATCGTGGTCGCCGTGGCCGTACTGCTGTCCCGTCCGGCCTGGCCGGTGGCCGGGTTGATGCTCTCGCCGGCGCTGCTGCTGGCCCTGTTCGCAGCGGTGTACTACCTGCGCCTGGAACTGCGCCTGGGGTTATTGATGAGCGTGCTGATGGGCTTGTCGGCGTGGGCTGGCCAGGCACTGGCGCAACAGAGCACCCTGGTCTGGCTGGCCAGTGGCGTGGGTATGTTCGTTGTGGGCTGGGTGATCCAGTTCGTCGGCCATTACTACGAAGGGCGCAAGCCAGCCTTCGTCGATGACGTCTCCGGGCTGATCATCGGCCCGCTGTTCGTGGTGGCCGAACTGGCCTTCCTGCTGGGCCTGCGCCATGACCTCAAGCAGCAGATCGAGGCACGGGCGGGGGGTGTGCGGGCCAATCCGAAGCGTGCCGCGATCTAGATCGATATCGCGGGCAAGACCGGACGCGGGCAAGCCTCGCCCCTACAGGTTCGTGTCGTTCGCGGTATAGGCGAACCACTTCGATCCGCAGGAGCGAGCGGGCGGCGATCCGGCTTGCCCGCGATGCTTTAGCAGGCCGTTGAAAAATGTAGGCGAGCCTGTTTTCAACGCAGCGATGGCAACGCAGGTAGCTTTCAAACGACCTGTTAGAGGTTGGCGACCTTCTGCCAGACCTTGGGCTTGAAGAACAGCGTCTCGCCCTTGGCCAGGCCCACCAGGCTGTCATGGTCCTTCACCACTTCGGCCTCGATCAGTTCATCCTGGCCCTCGACCTTGAGGGTCACCCGGGTGGTGGCGCCCAGCGGGCGGATATCACGGACCTGGGCGGCGTGGTGGTCCTCCAGCTCCGAACGCGACAGCGACACTTCATGGGGCCGGAACAGCACATGGTCGTCCTCCCCCAGGCGCAGGCGGTTGGAGTCGCCGAGGAAGTGATAGACGAAATCGCTGGCCGGATACTCGTAGACCTCGCCAGGTGAGCCGATCTGCTCGATCACGCCCTTGTTCATCACCACGATGCGGTCGGCCACTTCCATGGCCTCTTCCTGGTCGTGGGTGACGAACACCGAGGTCAGGTTGATGTCTTCGTGCAGCCGCGCCAGCCAGCGGCGCAGCTCCTTGCGCACCTTGGCATCCAGCGCGCCGAAGGGCTCGTCCAGCAGCAGCACCTTGGGCTCCACCGCCAGGGCCCGGGCCAGGGCGATACGCTGGCGCTGGCCGCCGGAGAGCTGCTCCGGATAGCGATCGGAGAGCCAGTCCAGCTGCACCATGTTCAGCAGTTCATGGACTTTCTCGGCGATCCGGCTTTCGCTGGGGCGCTGGTTCTTGGGCTTCATGCGCAGGCCGAAGGCGACGTTGTCGAACACGCTCATGTGGCGGAACAGCGCGTAGTGCTGGAACACGAACCCGACGTTGCGATCGCGCACATCGTGGCCGGAAACGTCCTCGCCATGGAACACGATGTTGCCGGCATCGGGAGTCTCCAGGCCGGCGATGATCCGCAGCAGGGTGGTCTTGCCGCAGCCCGAGGGACCGAGCAGCGCCACCAGCTCACCGCTGTGGATATCCAGGTTGATGCTGTCCAGGGCCTTGAAGGCGTTGAAATTCTTGCTGACGTTACGGACTTCGATCGACATGTCTTATTCCTCCGCGGCGCTGGCGCGCAGGCGGTTGATTCGGGATTCGCTCCACTGCTTGAGCAGCAGGATGAACAACGCAAGGATCAGCAACAGGCTGGCCACGGCGAAGGCGGCGACGTGGTTGTACTCGTTGTAGAGGATCTCCACGTGCAGTGGCAGGGTGTTGGTGACCCCGCGGATGTGCCCGGAGACCACCGACACCGCGCCGAACTCGCCCATGGCCCGGGCGGTGCAGAGCACCACGCCGTAGATCAGGCCCCATTTGATGTTGGGTACGGTGACGTGCCAGAACATCTGCCAGCCGTTGGCCCCCAGCAGGCGCGCGGCCTCTTCTTCCTGGGTGCCCTGCTCCTGCATCAGCGGGATCAGCTCGCGGGCGACGAAGGGCACGGTGACGAAGATGGTGGCCAGGACGATGCCCGGCAGGGCGAACACGATCTGGATGTCGTGCTCCGACAGCCACGGGCCGAACAGCCCCTGGGCGCCGAACATCAGCACGTAGACCAGGCCGGCGATCACCGGCGACACCGAGAACGGCAGGTCGATCAGGGTCACCAGGAGGCTCTTGCCACGGAACGAATACTTGCTCACGCACCAGGCGGCGCTGACGCCGAACACCAGGTTCAACGGCACCGAGACCAGCACCGCGATCACCGTGAGCTTGAGCGCCGACAGCGCATCGGGCTCCAAGATCGCCGCGAAGAATGCCCCCAGGCCAAGCTTGAGCCCCTGGGACACGACGATGAACAGCGGCAACAGCAGGAACAGGGCAAAGATCAGCCAGCCCAGGCCAATCAATACCCGCCGCGAAGTGGCACTGCCACGGCGGGCGGCGTTGGCCGACGAGGCAGCGATGGACGATTGGGACATGGTTCGCGCCTCCTTATGGGGTTTCGATACGCCGCTGCAGCAGGTTGATCAGCAGCAACAGGATGAAGGACACCACCAGCATCAGCACGCCGATGGAGGTGGCCCCGGTGTAGTCGTACTGGTCGAGCTTGACCATGATCAGCAGCGGCAGGATCTCGGTCTTCATCGGCATGTTGCCGGCGATGAAGATCACCGAACCGTACTCGCCCACGCCCCGGGCGAAAGCCAGGGCGAAACCGGTCAGCCAGGCCGGCAGCAACGCCGGCACCAGGATGTGGCGGAACACCTGCCAGGGCTTGGCGCCGAGGCAGGCGGCGGCCTCTTCCACTTCGCGGGGGATGTCCGCCAACACCGGTTGTACGGTACGCACCACGAACGGCAGGGTGACGAAAGTCAGCGCCAGGGTGATGCCCAAGGGCGTGTAGGCGATCTTGAAGCCCAGGTCGGTGGCAAACTGGCCCACCAGCCCGGTGGGCGCGTACAGCGCGGTCAGGGCAATGCCCGCCACCGCGGTGGGCAAAGCGAAGGGCAGGTCGATCATCGCATCGATGATCCGCCGCCCGGGGAAGTTGTAGCGCACCAGGACCCAGGCCAGCAGCGTGCCGATCAGGCCATTGATGACTGCCGCGTACAAGGCGGTGCCGAAGCTGAGCTTGAGGGCGGCGAGCACCCGGGGCGCCGAGACGATGGCCCAGAACTGGTCCCAGGTGAGTTGTGCGGCATGGACGAACATCGCCGCCAGGGGGATGAGCACAATCAGGCTGAGGTACACCAAGGTGTAGCCCAGCGTCAGCCCGAAGCCGGGTATGACGGGGGAGATACGACGCGACATAAGAGTCCTTGGTTGAACGCAGGTGAAACGCACGAAGCCCCGAAGTGATTCCGGGGCTCCAGGCGAGGGCGGTTAGAGTGGCTCCTCCTGTTACTGGGCCTGGTAGATCTGGTCGAACACGCCACCGTCATTGAAGAATTTCGGTTGGGCAGTTTTCCAGCCGCCGAAGTCCTTGTCGATAGTCACCAGCTCCAGTTTCGGGAACTGCTGGGCGTATTTGGCCGCCACGTCCTTGTCCCGTGGACGATAGAAGTTCTTCGCCGCGATCTCCTGGCCGGCCGGGCTGTACAGGTGCTTGAGGTAGGCTTCGGCGATCGCCGTGTTGCCCTTCTTCTCGGCGTTCTTGTCCACCACCGCCACCGGCGGTTCGGCGAGGATCGACAGCGACGGCACGACGATGTCGAACTTGTCGGCGCCACCTTCTTCCTTGAGCGCCAGGAAGGCTTCGTTTTCCCAGGCCAGCAGCACGTCGCCCTGGCCGTTGTTGACGAAGGTGATGGTCGAGCCACGGGCGCCGGTGTCCAGCACCGGTACGTGCTTGAACAGCTCTTGCACGTACTCCTTGGCCTTGGCTTCGCTACCCCCGGCCTTCAGGCCGTAGGCCCAGGCGGCCAGGAAGTTCCAGCGGGCGCCGCCGGAGGTCTTCGGGTTGGGGGTGATCACCGAGACGTCCTTCTTGATCAGGTCGCCCCAGTCCTTGATGCCCTTGGGGTTGCCCTTGCGTACCAGGAACACGATGGTCGAGGTGTAGGGCGTGCTGGCGTCGGGCAGGCGCTTCTGCCAGTCGGCCGGCAGGGTCTTGCCGAGCTTGGCGACTTCGTCGATGTCGCCGGCCAGGGCCAGGGTCACCACGTCGGCGCGCAGGCCGTCGATCACCGCACGGGCCTGCTTGCCCGAACCACCGTGGGATTGCTGGATCTTCACGTTGTCGCCGGGGTGCTCCTTCTTCCAGAAGCTTGCGAACTCGGCGTTGTAGTCCTGGTACAGCTCGCGGGTCGGGTCGTAGGACACGTTGAGCAGCTCATAGTCCTTGGCTACGGCGGAACCGGCAAAAACGGCGCTGGCGAGGGCGGCCAGGGCATAACGGCGAATCGACGACATGGTAGAGCTCCCGAAATTTTCTAATGTGCTGGCATTTTTCTTATGGCGAATCAGGCTCGCATTCGCGGGCGAACGCTGGGGGACGAACTGGGGGTCATGGGTGACGCCCTCCGGTTGACCAGTCGGGCCTCTCGCTCGCGAGAGGGTGATATGCGATTCAGCTGGGCTTGTTGCCGGGTTGCTGCAGGCGGAATTTTTCCTTGCGCTCGATCTGCACGACCTGGGCGTTGTGCACGGTGATTTCCACCGCACCGAAGCGCAGGTCCCGCAGTGCACTTTGAATTTCACGCAAGATGGTTGCTTCGTCCTGTCCGTCGACGCTACGTAGAGATGCGCTCATGGTGTTGCTCCTGAGTGGGATGTGCCGTGCAGTGGCGGCACTGCGGGTGGCGTGGAGCAATAGTAGATAGGCAGGGATATTCTTAAAAATACTATTTAAGAATGTTTATATAACCAGTGGAAATTATTCGGCGGGGCGCGCAGTTACGGGCCCCCTGAGTCCGTGCCCACCCTCTTGCGGCCGCTACGCGAAGCGCCTAGAGCCGCTGTCGAACGCAGCGAGGCCGCGACCGGGGCGCAGCACCCGCAACCTGCATCAGGCAGGTCAGAGGATCTGCGGGGCGTTGTCCCAGTCCAGCAAGGAGGCCGGCATCGGCCGGCCGAACCAGTAGCCCTGGCCCAGATCGCAGCCCTGGTCGAGGAGGAACCGCGCCTGCTCCATCTGCTCGATGCCTTCGGCATGGACCTGCATGCCCATGCTCTGGGCCAGCGCCACGATGACCCGGGAAATCGCCGCATCGTCCTCATCCCAGGGCAAACCGGCGACGAAACCCTGGTCGATCTTGAGCTTCTGCACCGGCAGGCGCTTGAGCCGCAGTAGCGACGAATAGCCGGTGCCGAAGTCGTCGATGGCCAGGCGGATGCCCAGCTCGCGCAGGCGATGCATCTGTTCCAGGGCCACTTCCGGGTCATCCATCAGCGCGCTTTCGGTGACCTCCAGCTCCAGGTAGGCCGGATCCAGCCCGGTGTCGTGCAGTACCTGGGCCACCTGCTGGTACAGCTCGCTACGGGCGAACAGGCGGGTCGAGACATTCACCGCGATGAACGACAGCACCACGCCCTCGGCCTGCCACTGGCACATCTGCCGGCATGCCTCGCCCATGACCCAGGCATCGATCTCGGCAATCATCCCGGTGCGTTCGGCGATGGGGATGAACTCCGCCGGCGGCACCAGGCCCCGGTGCGGGTGCTGCCAGCGCACCAGGGCCTCGACGCCCACCAGGCGACTGCTGGCCAGGTCGTGCACGGGTTGGTAGTAGACCCGCAGCTCCTGGCGGTCCAGGGCGCGGCGCAACTCGAAGGCGGTCTCCACCCGCTGCTGGGCATGGGCGGTGAGCTCCTCGGTGTACAACGCATAACCATTGCGCCCGGCGCTCTTGGCCTTGAACAGCGCGGCATCGGCGTTGCGCAGCAACTGGCTGGCGCTGCGGGCATCGCTGGGAAACAGGCTGATGCCGATGCTGGCGTTGATCAGCACCTGGTGACCGTCCAGCTGGAACGGCTCCTTGAGACCATCGAGGATGCGCTGGGCCAGGGCGGCCGCCTGCACCAGCTGCGGGCAACTTTCGGCCAGCACGGCGAACTCGTCGCCGCCCAGGCGCGCCAGGGTCACGCCCGGGCCGAACATCTCCCGCAGGCGTTGGGCAAAAGCCTTGAGCAACTGGTCGCCGACGTTATGCCCGAGGCTGTCGTTGACCATCTTGAAGTGGTCCAGGTCGATCATCAGCATGGCGCAGCCGCGCTTGTGGATCTGCGCCGAAGCCAGGGCCTGCTCGGCACGGTCGGTGAGCAGCAGGCGGTTGGGCAGGTCGGTCAGCGGATCGTGGTGGGCCAGGTGCGCCAGCTCGTGCTCGGAATCCTTGATCGCGCTGATGTCGGAGAATACCGCCACATAGTGGGTGAGCTCGCCCTGCTCGTCGCGGATCGCACGGATGGTCTGCCACTGTGGATAGATTTCCCCGCTCTTGCGCCGGTTCCAGATTTCGCCGCTCCACTCGCCGGTCTGGCGCAACGCGCCGAACATCGCCTTGTAGAAGTCCACCGAATGATGGCCGGACTTGAACATGCTCGGCTGGCGCCCCAGCACCTCCTCGCGCTGGTAGCCGGTGATCTCCATGAAGGCGCGGTTGACGTGGACGATCTGCCCCTGGGTGTCGCTCACCAGTACCCCCTCGCGGGTACAGTCGAACACCGCCGCGGCCTGGCGCAGGCGCTCGCGGTCCTTCTGCTGGTGGCGCAACCAGCGATCGGCGCCCAGCACCCGCAGCAAGCGGGCACGGGCAAAGAAGATCAGCACCGCGCTGACCAGGGCCCAGGCATAGCAGCTGGCTTGCTGCCACAGGACCTGGTCGATCGATCCATCGAAGAAACTGCTCAATAAATAGCCACTGAGCTGCAGCCAGGCCATGGACAGCAGCAGGTAGAGCAGCGCAGCACGCAAGCCATTGCGATAAGAAACCGACATAAGCCCGTCTATTTCCACACGAAAAGTTTGGGATTATAGAGGAAGAAACATCCCGCCACTCTTATCTGAAAGGGCGACTGGTTTTCTCACCGGGCTTAGTGATAATGCCTGGGCTGTTTTTTCTCTATCGAGGGCCTTATCGCCTATGTGGTATGAAGGTTTACTTGGCTTGTCCGCCTGGCAACTGGTGGCAGTCACCCTGTTGATGACCCACGTGACCATCGTTGCGGTCACGGTCTATCTGCACCGTTACTCCGCGCATCGCTCCCTGGAGCTCAATGCCGGGCTCAAGCATTTCTTCCGTTTCTGGCTGTGGCTGACCACGGCGCAGAACACCCGCGAGTGGACCGCGATCCATCGCAAGCACCACGCCAAATGCGAGACCGTCGACGACCCGCACAGCCCGGTGATCAAGGGTTTGTCCACGGTCATGCGCAAGGGCGCCGAGCTGTACCGCGAGGAAGCGCGCAACCCCGAGACCCTGCGCATCTACGGCAAGAACTGCCCGGAAGACTGGATCGAGCGCAACCTCTACAGCCGCTACAAACTCGGCGGCGTGGCGCTGATGGCGGTGATCGACCTGCTGCTGTTCGGCACCATCGGCATCACCATCTGGGCGGTGCAGATGATGTGGATCCCGTTCTGGGCCGCCGGCGTGATCAACGGCCTGGGCCATGCCGTGGGCTACCGCAACTTCGAATGCCGCGACGCGGCCACCAACCTGGTGCCCTGGGGCATCATCGTCGGCGGCGAAGAGCTGCATAACAACCACCATACCTACCCCAACTCGGCCAAGCTGTCGGTGAAGAGGTGGGAATTCGACATGGGCTGGGGCTGGATCAAGCTGTTCAGCCTGCTGGGCCTGGCCAAGGTCCAGCGAGTGGCGCCCATCGCCCATCGGGTCGAAGGCAAGGGCCACCTGGACATGGACACCGCCATGGCGATCCTCAACAACCGCTTCCAGATCATGGCCCAGTACCGCAAGCTGGTGATCGGCCCGCTGGTCAAGCAGGAACTGGCCAAGGTCGATCACTCGGTGCGCCATCAGTTCCACCGCGCCAAGCGCTTGCTGTCCCGGGAAACCAGCCTGCTGGAAGACCGCCACCACCTGCGTATCCAGAACATGCTGGAACACAGCCAGGCGTTGAAGGTGATCTACGAGAAGCGCCTGGCGCTGCAACAGATCTGGGTCAAGACCAGCTCCAACGGCCACGACATGCTGGCCGCCATCAAGGACTGGGTCCACGAGGCCGAGGCCAGCGGCATCCAGTCCCTGCGGGACTTCGCCAACCAGCTCAAGACCTACTCCCTGCGCCCCAGCGCCGCCTGACCCGCATCCCTCGCCACGCACGTGGCGAGGGAGCACACTCCCTCCGGCCTCACCCGCAACCCGCGCCTGCCGACCGTCCGGCGCGTCGCCGGGGCACACGGGAACTTAGCGTTCCATCCTCTATCTCAAGCAACACTTCGCCATCCAGGCGGGCTTGGTTGTAGCCGCTGTCGAACACCACGCGGCACGCCCTTCGAGAATTGTGCCGATGGTCAACAAGAATCCAGATATTCCATCTTCGCTTCCCCTGTGGCCCGAGGCCGCGCAAACCCTCATGGCCCTGATGCATGCCCAGGGCGAAGTCGCTCGCCTGACCGAACGCGAGCAGCTGTTCAACTCGCTGCTGGTCAGCGTCAACGCCGTGCTTTGGGCCTTCGACTGGGAAAGCCGCCAGGTGCTGTACGTCAGCCCGGCCTATGAACGCATTTTCGGCCGCCCCGCCGGCCTGCTGCTGGCGGACTACAACCAGTGGCGCGACAGCATCTACCCCGACGACCTGGAATACGCCGAGCGCAGCCTGGCCCAGGTCCTGGAGAAAGGCGCGGTGGAAGACCGCGAGTACCGCATCATCGACGCCACGGGCCAGGTGCGCTGGCTCAGCGACAAATGCTTCATCAACCGCAATGCCGAACCCGGGCAGCGCCTGATCGTGGTGGGGATCGCCGAGGACATCAGCGAAAAGAAGCAATTGGAGAACGAGCTGCAGCGCCTGGCCACCACCGACGCGCTGACCCAGAGCAGCAACCGCCGGCACTTCTTCGAGTGTGCCAATCGCGAATTCGAACAGGCCCGCCTGCAAGGCTCGCCCCTGTCCTTCCTGTTGCTGGACATCGATGATTTCAAGGTGATCAACGACACCTATGGCCACCCCGAGGGCGATATCGTCCTGCAACGCATCGCCGAGAGCGGACGCGCCGCCCTGCGCCGGGGCGACCTGTTCGGGCGTATCGGCGGCGAGGAGTTCGCCGCGCTGTTCCCCGGCTGCGCCGCCGACATGGCGCGCCAGGTGGCCGAACGCCTGCAACGAGAAATCCAGCGCCAGCACTTCAGCCACCAGGGCCAGGTCTTCAGCATCACGGTCAGCCAGGGCCTGACCAGCCTGCTGGCAGAAGACGAGAGCCTGGATAGCCTGTTCGCCCGGGCCGACGCAGCGATGTACGAGGCCAAGCGCCAGGGCAAGAACCGCATCGTCACCGGGTGATATGCGAACGCAGCGGTCACTCAACCCTTGCGCAGGCGACTCAGCTCCGGCAGGCCGATTTTCAGCAACCGCGCGGTCTTGCCCTGGGCCACTTCCTCGACGCCCTCGGTGGGCGTCAGGTGCGCCAGCTGGCCCGCCAGGTTCATCGCCAGGGCTTCGCGGGAGTAGACCCCACCCCCGAGCTGGTAGACCGCGGCGATCAGCTCGCGCAGCTCCAGGGGCATGCGCCAGCGGGTACGCAGGGCCGAGCCGTAGGCCGCGCCATAGCGCTCCAGGGCATCGCCGATCTCTTCCTGGTCGTCCAGCTCGCCGCCGGCCTGCTTCCACTCTTGCAGGCAACGCAGCAGCGCCAGGTCGCCCAGGCGGTGCAGCAAGCCGGCGCAGTAGCAACGCTCCTGGTCCAGGTCCAGCAGGCGGGCCAGGGTCCGGCCGTACTCGGCGGCGTGCAGCGATAGCCCCCAATAGCGCTCGGCATAGTCGGCCAGGACCGGGTCGCTGAGGCGGGCGCTGCGCTTGAGGGTCAGGCCGAGGATCAGGTTCATGCTCTGCCCGGTACCGAGCCGGTGCAGGGCCTGGGACAGGGTCTGCACGCCGTCGCCATGGTGCTGGGCAGCACTATTGGCAGCGGCGATCAGCACGGCGGTGACTTGCGGGTCGGTGCGGATTTCGTCCTCCAGCAGCCGCAGGTCCAGCCCCTCGGGGTGCAGGCTGCGCTTGACCGCCAGTTGCACGTCGGTCAGCAGGGGCGCACCGTCGGCCAGTTCGCGGCGGTGTTCGAGAAAGCTGTACAAGGTCGTGCCGGGCGTCAGGCTCGGGATCTCGCAGGAGACCTCCTGGCCAGCGTCCAGCAGCAAGCCTTGCAGGCGCTGGGTCAGGCCTTCCATGTTCAGGGGCTTGGTCAGGTACGCGGTAGGGGCCAGGGGCAGGGCCTCGCGCACGCTGGCGCTGTCGCTGCGCACGCTGAGCAGGATGAACGGCTGCGGCGGATTGCGCTTGCGCTGGCGCATCGCACGCAGCAGCGAGAGGCCGTCGATGCCTGGCAGCTCCCAGTCGGCGATGACCAGGTCGTAGGGCTTGGCGTTGAGCAGGTCCATGGCTTCCTGGCCGTCGGCGCACAGATCCAGGCGAGCATCGCAACGCACGTTAAGCAGCACTTGCTCGAGCAGGTCGCGGGACCAGGGATCGGCCTCGGCGATCAGCACGCGAGGTACAGCGGGTAGATCAACAGCGGTCATGCGGCACGCTCCCTAGGCAATCCCTTGCACCTTAGTCAATGCGCAGGCTTCCATACAGCGCAAATCCGCCTATAGACCACCGTGGAATGAAAAAAACCCGCCGAAGCGGGTTTTTTATCGATCAGCCCAGGCGGGCATCAAAGCTCAGCGAAGCACTCTTCGATGATGGCCAGGCCCTTGTCCAGTTGCGCGTCCGGCGCGGTCAGCGGCACCAGCACCCGCAGGACGTTACCGTAGGTGCCGCAGGACAGCAGGATCAGGCCCTTGTCACGGGCCTTGGCCACAACCTGCGCCACGGCGGCGGCGTTCGGCTTGTGGCTGTCGCCGTTCTCGAACAGCTCGACCGCGATCATCGCGCCCAGGGCACGGACTTCACCGATCACTGCCGGGTGCTTGGCCTGGATAGCCTTGAGGCCGGTCACCAGGCGCTCGCCCACAGCCTTGCAGCGATCCAGCAGGTGCTCTTGTTCGAACACTTCCATCACGGCCAGGGCCGCGGCGCAGGCAATCGGGCTACCGGCGTAGGTGCCGCCCAGGCCACCTGGGGCGATGGCGTCCATGTACTCGGCCTTGCCGCATACGCCAGCCAGCGGGAAACCACCGGCGATGGACTTGGCGAAGGTGGTCAGGTCAGCGGCGACGCCCATCTGCTCCATGGCGAAGAAGGTGCCGGTACGGCCAGCGCCGGTCTGCACTTCGTCGGCGATCAACAGGATGCCGTGCTGGTCGCACAGGGCGCGCAGGCGCTTCATGAATTCCTTCGGCGCGACGTAGAAGCCGCCTTCGCCCTGCACTGGCTCGATGATGATCGCGGCAATGTCACGAGGCTCGGCGTCGTTCTTGAAGATGCGCTCGATGCTGGCGATGGAATCGTCGATGCTCACGCCGTGCAGTTCGTTGGGGTACAGCGCACGGAAGATGCCGCCTGGCATCAGGCCCATGCCGGCCGAGTACGGCACGACCTTGCCGGTCAGGCCCAGGGTCATCATGGTGCGGCCGTGGTAGGCGCCGGTGAAGGCAATCACGCCGGCGCGGCCAGTGCTGGCGCGGGCGATCTTCACGGCGTTCTCGACGGCTTCGGAGCCGGTGGTCACCAGCAGGGTTTTCTTGGCGAAATCGCCTGGCACCTTGGCGTTGATTTTCTCGCACAGCTCAACGTAGGGCTCGTAGGCCAGGACCTGGAAGCAGGTGTGGGTCAGCTTGTTCAGTTGCTCGGTCACCGCGGCGATGACTTTCGGGTGTACGTGACCGGTATTGAGCACGGCGATACCGCCGGCGAAATCGATGAACTCGCGGCCTTCGACGTCAGTGACGCTGGCGTTCTTCGCGCTGTCGGCGAAGATCGGGTGGATCTGGCCCACGCCACGCGGTACGGCGGCTTCACGGCGTTTCATCAGGGATGCGTTGGTCTTGCTCATAGTGTCCTCATTCACCGCGGCGGCCGCGGTGCGGTTCAAGGGTTGCGGGGCGGGGAGGCGACGGCGGCAGCATGCGATGATCGACTGCCGCCGTGGTCCCGGGCCACCTTGAATAGTGCGGTTTTAAAACTGCGCGCGGGAACAGCGCTCTCGTGTCCTGCGCGCTTGAAACCGGATCAGATACCCAGGCAGAGGTATTTGATTTCCAGATAATCCTCGATCCCGTACTTGGAACCTTCGCGACCCAGGCCCGAAGCCTTGATGCCGCCGAACGGCGCCACTTCGTTGGAGATCAGGCCGGTGTTGACCCCGACCATGCCGTATTCCAGGGCCTCGGCCACACGGAACACGCGACCCAGGTCGCGGGCATAGAAGTAGGAGGCCAGGCCGAATTCGGTGTCGTTGGACATGGCGATGACTTCGGCCTCGTCCTTGAAGCGGAACAGCGGCGCCAGCGGGCCGAAGGTTTCTTCCTTGGCCACGGCCGCGCCCTTGGGCACGTTGACCAGGATGGTCGGCTCGAAGAAGTTGCCTTCCATGGGCTTGCCGCCGGCCAGCAGGGTGGCGCCCTTGTCCAGGGCATCCTTGATGTGTTCCTGGACCTTGGCCACGGCTTTTTCATCGATCAGCGGGCCGGTGGTGGTGCCCTCTTCCAGGCCGTTGCCGATCTTCAGCTTGGCCACGGCGGCCTTGAGCTTCTCGGCGAAGGCGTCGTAGACCGAATCCTGGATGTACAGGCGGTTGGCGCAGACGCAGGTCTGGCCGTTGTTGCGGTACTTGGAAATGATCGCGCCCTCGACCGCCTTATCCAGGTCGGCGTCGTCGAACACGATGAACGGCGCGTTGCCGCCCAGTTCCAGGGACACCTTCTTGATGTCGTTGGCGCATTCGGCCATCAGTTGGCGACCGATCTCGGTGGAGCCGGTGAACGACAGCTTGCGCACGATCGGGTTGCTGGTCAGCTCGCCGCCGATGTCGCCGGCACTGCCGGTGACCACGCTCAGCACGCCTTTCGGGATGCCGGCACGGTGGGCCAGCTCGACCAGGGCCAGGGCCGAGAACGGAGTTTGCGACGCAGGCTTGATCACCATGGTGCAACCGGCGGCCAGGGCCGGGCCGGCTTTGCGGGTGATCATCGCCGCCGGGAAGTTCCACGGGGTAATGGCCGCGGTCACGCCGATCGGCTGCTTGATCACGATCAGGCGCTTGTCGGGCTGGTGGCCGGGGATCACATCGCCGTAGATGCGCTTGGCTTCTTCGGCGAACCATTCGATGAAGGACGCCGCGTAGACGATCTCGCCCTTGGCCTCGGCCAGTGGCTTGCCTTGTTCCAGGGTCATCAGGCGACCGAGGTCGTCCTGGTTCTCGATCAGCAGCTCATACCAGCGGCGCAGCTTGGTGGCGCGCTCCTTGGCGGTCAGGGCACGCCAGGCCGGCAGGGCCTTGTCGGCGGCCTCGATGGCGCGGCGGGTTTCGACGGCGCCCATCTTCGGCACGGTGCCGAGGATTTCACCGGTGGCTGGGTTGTTGACCTTGATCGTCTGGCCGCTGTCCGCATCCACCCAAGCACCATCGATATAGGCTTGTTGGCGGAACAACTGGGCGTCTTTGAGCTGCATGTCGGCTTCCTTAACAGCACCGCGCATACGCGGGGCAAATTGTGATTGTAAAAAAGGCGCCTTGTCGGCCATTGAGCGCGGCAGCGCATTCAACGATCCGAGGCAAAGCTGCCGTCAGGAAAATCGTTCACTGGGTCGAAGCATGAAAAATGTCGCACACAAGGATAGACGTGCGCTTGGTCACCCAGGCAAGAGCGTTTGAAATCTCAAACGAATCCTAGGAGCAAAGGGGGTAAAAGGACAATAGGCCGTTCGAAAAAAAGAACGTAAACGTCCCCAAGGCGAAAACTTTCGGATCAACGTCACGCCCTAAAGACAACGCCCCCGCTGCCGGAAGACAGCGGGGGCGCTGGCATGTTGCCAGGGGGACGATCAGCTGTTGAGCGACTTGAGCACGGTCAACAGGCTGGCGAGGTTGTCGACCACACCGCCCTGGGCGACTTTCTCGGCGGTTGCCGCACCGGCGGTGGTATCGACGGTGTAGATCTGCATCACGCCCTGGTTGGTCGCGGCCTGCGCCAGGGTGTTTTGCTGCTGCTGTGCCGAGACCGAGTTCTGGAACAGGATGGCCACGGACTGGCCCATGGACTGGTAGACAGTACCCATGGAAACAGCCGGGGCCTCGGCGACGACCTTGACGTTGCTCTGGGTCACGGCATCGGTGATTTGCGGACTAACTGTGCTCATAAAAACTCCATTTTTTCAGCAAGAAGAATCAATTCGGGGCTAAGCCGTCAGGCCCTCAAGACTGGAAGGACTTGAGCACCGTCAGCAGGCTGGTGAGATTGTCGGCAACCCCACCCTGGGCGACCTTCTCGGTAGCCGCGGCACCGGCGGTGGTGTCGACGCTGTAGATCTGCATCACGCCCTGGTTGGTCGCGGCCTGCGCCAGGGTGTTTTGCTGCTGCTGCGCCGAGACCGAGTTCTGGAACAGGATCGCGGTGGCCTGGGCCATGGATTGGTAGATGGTGCCCATCGCCATGGCCGGCGCTTCGGCGACGACTTTGACGTTGGTCTGGGTGACGGCATCGGTGATTTGTTCATTTACGAGTGGCATGGCTCAACTTCCTTTGTTTGGCACACGGAGCATTCCGTGTCATTGAGTGAACGTGGCACCCAGGGGACTGTGAACGGGGCCGGGTATCGGTGATCCGCCGTCAACGCCCCCCTGGCTTGCCGCCGGAGGCATTGAGCTGCTTGAGCGCTTGCTCGACCTGCCGCGAGAGCTCGGCCATCTGCTTCTCGATCACGCTCTTGACCTCAGCCTGCACCATGGCGCTGAGCATCGCCTTGAGCGCCGGATCGTCCGCTGGGCCTGCAGGCGCAGGTGGCGCCGCCTGGCCCTGGGCCGCGATGGCCGCGAGCAACTGCGAGAGCACCAACTCCCGGGCCTGGGGGTCGGCCCTGTCGTTGGCCCTGGGGCTGGTCACCTGCTCGAGAATGCTGCGGGTGCGCTGGCTGTCGGAGCGGATCAGCTCCATGGCCTGCTTGCGGGCCTGCTCGACGCTCTGCTGGGCGTTCTGGGAAAAGTCCAGAGGCTTGTCGCGGATGAACGCATCGAGCACCTGGCTTTCGACCTGGGTCAGCGGGCGATTCAGGTAGGCTTCGGCAAAACGCTGGATCGTTTCCAACGCATTTAGGTCTTCAATCGCCATCTCATGCTCCTTGTCGATGAATGGCGCTGAAGCCTTGGTAGTCGGCTTGATCGGGCTTCAGCGCCCGGGATGAAAAAAGAGCCCACGCGGGCCCCGAGTACAACCTCCCCGGACGCCTTGCACGCCCGGGGAGCGGTGTTCAGGATGCCGAACGGTTGGCCAGGGTGTCGGCGTACTTGGCGATGCTGGCGTCGATCTTGTCGATGGCCCCGGCCGCGGCATCGGCTTCCATGGCCCCGGCCGCAGCAGCCACTGCCGCCGCAGCCCCCACCATCAAGTCGGTGGCCAGCACGCCCAATGCATCCTCGGCGGCCCCCGTGACGTTTTCCTTGACGATGTTTTCGGTCATCTGCTTGATCAGCACCGCCTGGGCCGCCAGGGCCAGCTTGCTGACCCCATCGAAATAACCGGCGGCCGACTGCGCCACCAGGCCGGCCGCCTGGCTGATCATCATGTCCGGAGGCACGGCGATCTGCGCCGGGGCATAGCTGAAGGCCTGCGCATTGGTGAACTGCACCGCCTGCACGATCTGGCTGTTCAAGGCCGAGGTGTCGCCGGTGTCCGGGTTGTTGGCCTTCTTGAGCAACTGATCGTTCAACATCCCCATGATCGAGACTTTGTCGCCGCCCGTGGACGGCGGCACTTGCGGTGCCGGTTCAGGCGTAGGCACCGGGTCGGGCGCCTTTTCCGGGCCCGGCTCCAGCGTTATCACGGGCTCGGGTTTTGCACCGACTTCAACCGTGCGAGGGGTTTTCTTCTTGAACCAAGCCATGACGCTTCTCCCGGGCCATCAGCCCTACTCGCCGATCGCCATGATCAGGGCCACGGCCTTGGACACCACCGCATTGGAGATCTGGTTCAGCGCCTGCTGGCTGTTGACCGCGTTCTGCAACGACAAGCCCGCGGAATGGCTGGCCACCTGGTACAGCGAGGCAATGGACTGGGCGGGCGCCTCGGCCACCACCTTGACGTTGGTCTGGGTGACGGCATCGGTGATCTGCGAGTTGACCATTGGATCTGGCATACATCTCTCCTTAGATGGAATGGCCCACCGCAGGGGCGGCGGCGCCGGCTACAGCGTCGAAAACAGGCTCACTGAAAGAAAACGCTCCGGCGCGCCAGTTGTGAATCCTCGTCGAGCTTCAGCGCAGCTGCTCGCGCAGCAATTGCACATGCTTGCGGACCAGGGGCTGGTTGATACCCAGCTCGGCGGCGATGTGCGGGTAGGGCAGATCCTCGATGAACTTTAGTTCAAACAGCCTGCGCTTCTTGAGGGGCAACTGCGCCACACGTCGGCTGAGCTGGGCCAGGGTTTCTTGCAGTTCCACATGCTCGAGCACCGAGATCTGCGGGGCTTCCAGTTGCTGCAAGGGGTCTTGCTCGACATCGCCCAGGTCGACGAACAACCGCTGTTCCCGAGTCCGCCGCCGGCAGCTGTCGAGAAACACATGTTCCAGGACCAGGAACAGGAAACCCTGGGGGTCGCGGATCCGCTCCGGCGACCGGCGAAAGAACAGCAAGGCCTTGATCGCCGTGGCTGCCAGCCACTCCTGGGCACCATCGGCATTGCCTCGTGCCAACTGCCGGGCACGGCGCTGCAAACCGGGCAGCACCGCCCGCCAACTGGACTCGAACAGATGGTCCGCCAACGCCGCCGACAGCTCCCCTTGCATGGAACAGTTCATCCCCGCACCTCCCTGTGCCCCGTGATCGCACGGACATGGCTGCAGGGTGCGCCGGGGCAGAGGATCGGTTCAGCGGGAAAAACTACCGCTAGCCCCGGGGTTTCCGGGGATCGCGACCGGCAACCACACGCGCATGAAAACCAGCGTGGACGCCCCGGGTGGACATAGGTATGATGTCGCCCGCACTGCACTCGTAGCTCAGCTGGATAGAGTACTGCCCTCCGAAGGCAGGGGTCGTGGGTTCGAATCCCGCCGAGTGCGCCAGCTTCAACGAGAAAGCCCCAGGCCCATGGCCCGGGGCTTTTTTGTTGGCCCGGCCAAGACCGGACGACAACGGCCTGGCCACCCAGGCCTGCCCAGGCGGAGGGCAACTTGCTACATTCCTCGCCCCCAGGACAGGAGGTCCCGATGCTGCGCCACCCCTTGCTCGACCAACCGTACCAACCGACCTTGCAGCGCTGGATCGCCTGTTTCACCGGCTACCGCATGCCCGAGGCGCTGGATGCCGAGTTGAGCCGCTATGACCCCAATGACCCAGACGACCGTGAACAGCTGATTCGTCGCTATTGCCTGGCGCGGGACGATGTGCGCGAGAGCTTCCGCCATCGGCAGCAGCGGGTCCTGGCGCTGCAAGCGGCCGTGGCGGATGCGCACTACGACTTCGGGCAGGTCTGGGAGCCGCCCGAGGACGACTACGAGGACTCGCAGTGGCCCAGCGGCTGGCCGGAGCGAGTGATCGATAGCCGCGACTTTTTCCAACGCCTGCTGCGTGCTGCCCGCGAGCTGTGGCACGACGACCTGGTCCGTGCGGACCTGCCCTCGCTCAAGCAATGCCAGGAGATTGCCGAACGGGATCGCGGCAGCCGCGACTGGCTGTTCAGTGTCGATAACCCCGAGGCCTGGAAAGCGTTGTTCGGCCTCGCCGCCACGCCCTACGAGCTGCAGACGCCCGGCCCACAGTTCCATGGCGAACGACTGCGCCTGGCCCTGTCCGGGGAGTTGCCCCGCCTGCTCCTGCCCGCCAGCTGGAACAGCCCGCCAGGGCCGAGCCATTGCAGCTTGGTGCTGGAGATCCAGGGCATCAGCGAACTGGCCATGAGCGGCACACGCTTCGATGGGCCCATGCGTGCCCAGCTCACGCGCTTGAACCCCGGTTGCTACGTGCGCCTGGAGATCGGCTTCGACAGCGTGATCGAATGCGTGGCGCTATCTGTGAGCATTGCCCAGGTCAAGGGAACACAAGATGAAAAGCAACTTTGAAGAGGCGCTGGAGCGTGAGGAAGTACTGCTGTTCTTTCGTGGCCAGGGCCAGTACCTGACCCGGGACGGCGATTGGGACGAGCACCTGTACTGCATCAACTGGCCGGGAATCTTCAGCTACCTGCGCGACAACGCCGACGGCGCGCAGCAGTTCAGTGCCAGCTTCGAGCTGTATGCCTACAGCATCGAGCAAACCCTGGAAGACTGCTTCGGCCTGCGGGAAAACCTGTTCAGCTACTACTCGACCCGAGCCCGCCTGGCGCCTGGCAGCGCCGACCTGCTGGGGCAGCTGCCGCCGGCCTGCAAGCGGCGGATCGTCCAACGCCTGAGCTGGTATCGCTGGCAAGTGGAAAACCACCATCGGCTGCTGCCGGAGCGGGCCCGGCGCATGAGCGCGGATGGCGCCTGCGCCGAGTTCCTCGACCTGCCCGCCACGCCTTACGCTTGAAGATTCAGGCCGCCGGGCTCATTCAGCCTCGTCGGCCTTCGGCAGGTCTGCCTCGGCCTGCGGCGCCAGCGCTTCGGCATCGCCCTCTTCGGCCTGTTCAAGGTCGAAGTCCTTGCGACTCTCCTTGATGGCCTGACGGATCTGCGCGCCCTTGATCGGGCAGTTCAACATTGCCGCAATGCGGTCGATGCGAGGTGCCATGGACGGCCTCTCAAGTTCTGGAAACGGCCACGATAGTGCGCGTTTTCCGCCTTGAGGGCCAATCCTTGTGCCTCACCGCCGACGCAAGGCGTGCAAGCGGCCGTCCAGGTCCTCGTCCGGGTAGGCGGCATAGAGCTTGAGCAACAGCTCGGCCGCCTCTCGGTTATGGCCGCCGTCCCACAGGCGCAACACCTCCTTCAGGACCGGGTCCAGCCGCTCGATGGGGCTCGGGCCGAGCGTCGCGGCCATGCGCTTGGCCAGGTGCGATGCCTGGGCCTCGGTGGGGACGTCCGATTGCGCGAGCCGTTCCTCGAGCCGGTCCATGTGCGGTGCCATGGCGAAGCTGCTGGTGGGCGCCGCCGGGGCGGGAGCGCTCAGGGCACCGGATGCCTCGGCCGGTGCCGGTTCCGGGGCTGGTACCGGGGCCATCTCGGCCTGTTCCATGGTCCGGGGCCTGGCCTTGGCTGCCGCAGGCATCGGGGCTGGGGCTCGCGCCGGGGCGAAGACCTGGGTCGGGTACTGCTCCGGAGTGCGCTGCACCATACCGATGATCAAGGCCACGCCGAACAAGCTGGCAAAGGCCACCTGGTAACGCGGGCGCTGGCAGGCCTGCAGCCAGCGCTGCCACCACCCGGGACGGGGAGCGGGAGCCTCGCGGCGGGCAGCAGCCAGGATCAGGGCGTCGAGATGGGCCGGCGGTTCCATGGCGCTGTGCTCGCGCACATGGGCCAGCATCTGCTCCTCGGCGGATGGAGTCTGTCGGGCGTCAGTCATGTGAGTACCTCCTCGGCCAGGAGCCGACGCAGTTTTTTCAGCGCATAACGGAAACGGCTCTTCACCGTCTCCAAGGGTGCCTGGGTCAGGCTGGCGATCTGCGGCAATTCCAGCTCGCCGTGGGCCCGCAGCAGGAATACCTCGCGCTGGTCTTCGGGCAAATCCTGCAGGGCAGCATCGATGCGCTGCCGGTCGCGGCACAAGCTCAATTGCTGCTCGGGCCCTGGGGTTTCGTCAGCCTCGGCATGCAGTTGTTCGTCATAGCTGTCGTGCAGTGGATTGCGCACACCGTGCTTGCGCCAGTGGTCGATCAACCGATTGCGGGCAATCTGGTACAGCCAGGTGCGGAAGCTGGCTCGGCCCGATGGCCCGCTGGTGCTGCGGATCAGGCTGAGCCAGGTTTCCTGGTAGACCTCTTCGGCCAGCTCCGCCTTGCCGGACAAACCGAGCAGGAAGCGGTACAGGCCCTGGCGATGGCGCTGGTACAGCAGTTCGAAGGCCGCACCTTCGCCAGAGCGATAACGCGCCAGCAGCGCTTCGTCGCTGCTGGCGTCGGGGGACGGGTGGGGAGCAGACATAGGGCGCTGGAACTCCTGTTCACTGCTCGTCATGGCTCTACTCAAGGCGGCTTTGCACGGCATGCTGGCCCAGCGCATCGGCCGCCCGATCTTTGGGGGCTTGAGTTTGCAGGCTTTGCGCCAGCTCCACCAGCTGTACGAACTCACCACGCAACCCGTAGGGGTCATCGCCCTTGGCGCCCCGGGCCAATTTGGCGGTGTCGGCCAGGCTGAAATCCGCGGTATAGCGACCGTCCTTGAGCTGCTGGGAGAACGCCGCCACGGCGGCGGCAAACCGCAGGTCGGGGCTGGCCTTGGCCAACTCCGTCGGCTGCTGGGTGCTGATCGGCCGCTCGATCAACCGGCTGCTACCCCCTTCCGGCGCCTTGTAGCGCACCCGCAGCATGGCCAGCTCATCGGCCTTGCCACTGGCGGCGGAAGTCTTGGCCTGGCCGTAACGCAGCGGCTCCAGCCAGCCCTTCTCGCCCACCGGGACAACTTCATACAACGCCGTGACGGTATGCCCCGAGCCGATTTCCCCGGCATCGACCTTGTCGTTGCTGAAGTCTTCGCGCTTGAGCGCCCGGTTCTCATAGCCCAGCAGGCGATATTCGCTGACCTGGGCCGGGTTGAATTCCACTTGCAGCTTCACGTCCTTGGCCACTACCGCCAGGGTCGAGCTGAGCTGGTCCACCAGCACCTTGCGCGCCTCTCGCAGATTGTCGATATAGGCGTAGTTGCCATCGCCGGCGTCGGCCAGCTGCTCCATCAGGTGCTCGTTGTAGTTATCCACGCCAAAACCCAGGGTGGTGAGGGACACGCCGCTCTTGCGCTTCTCGACCGCCATGGCCTTGAGGCTGTCGAAGTCGCTGACCCCGACGTTGAAGTCGCCGTCGGTGGCCAGCAGGATGCGGTTGATGCCCTTGTCGATGAAGCCCTGCTGGGCCATCTGGTAGGCCATCTCGATACCCGAGGCACCAGCGGTGGAACCTCCGGCGGTGAGCTGGTCGATGGCGTTGCGGATCTTGGCCTTGTCGCGACCTGAGGTGGGCTCGAGTACCACCCGCGATTCACCGGCATAGACCACCAGCGATACCCGATCCTGGTCGCGCAGTTGGTCCACCAGCAGCTTGAGGGTGCTCTTGACCAGGGGCAGGCCTTCGCGACGGTCCATGGAGCCGGAGACATCCACCAGGAACACCAGGTTGGCCGGGGCCAACTGCGCCACTGCGCGATCCGAAGCCTTGATGCCGATGCGCAGCAAACGGGTATGGGGGTTCCACGGCGTGGGCGCCAGCTCGGTGGTCACGCCGAAGGGCGAGCCATCGCTGGGCAAGGCGTAGTCGTAGGGGAAGTAGTTGACCATTTCCTCCAGGCGCACCGCGCCTTCGGGCGGCAGGCTGCCCTGGTTGAGCAAGCGGCGGACATTGGCATAGGCGCCGGTGTCCACGTCGACGCTGAAGGTCGATACCGGGGCCTCGGCCACGCTGTGGATCGGGTTGTCCGGCAGGGCCTGGTACTGCTCGCGCGGCTCGTCCCGGTAGGCCTGGAATGACTCGCGGTACTCCGCCGGCGCCGGCATGGGCGCGATCATCGATACCGGGCGCAAGCCGCGCTTGGCCAGCGACCTATCGGCACGCGGCATCTCGTACTGGGCCTCAGGCGCCGCCTGCAGGGTGCCCTGGGCCGCAGCCTCCGCAGCGGCATCAGGCTTGGACGACACGCCGCAACCGGCAATCGCCAGCAGCAGGCCAGCGATGGCGAAACCCTGGGTGGCCGGGCGAAGGAAATGCAGAGGAAGGAACATGGGGGCTGACCTCGGGGAAGAAATGATCCATTCCCCCCTTCAGACGAAGCGCCTTGGCGATTCGGGTTAAGCCCCCGGAAAAAAATTCGTCAGCGCGAGTAGCGGCGCACCACGCTGCTATTGCGCAGTACATGGCCGTTGATCTTCTCCAGCAGCTGGGCACGGGTCAGCCCGGCAGGCAAGGCCTCGGGCGAAATGTCCAGGGCGAAGATCTGGATGATGTAGTGATGGGCGCTGTCGCCCACCGGCGGGCACGGCCCCATGTAGGTGGTGCTGTTGCGGCTGTTGATACCCGCCAGGCCTTCCAGGTTCGGCTTGGTGCCGGCGCCGGCCGGGAGCTGCCGGGTGCTGGCCTTGAGGCCGTAGTGCACCCAGTGATCGACACCCTGGCCCTTGGCGCCATCCGGGTCATGCATGACGATGGCGTAGCTCAAGGTCCCGGCGGGGCCTGCGGTCCAGCTCAGCGCCGGGGAGTTGTTATGCCCGCCACAGCCCTTGGCATCACTGGCATTGCCGGTGGTGAACAGCCGGTCATCCGACACCCCGGGCACATTCAGGGTGAAACGCTCCTGGGCCTGCACGGGAAGTTGCAGGCACAACAGCACGGCACCAGCGGCCAGCCAAGTATTGCGGGAGGCAAAGCGAGACATACGAAAGCACCTTTTTGCGGATGGAAACGGGGTGAGCACCAGACTATAGCCGGCTTGAATGAATGCGCCCCTTCACGCAAGGCGCGGTGGGAGATTGAGCTTGAGCGCAGGGGTGGTTGTAAATTAAAAAAAGTGGAATTTTCCAGCCACGACCACTCAGAACACTGAGTTCAAGCCAGCAATCAGGCGCTGAGGGCTCTTCGAACAGGGTTTCATCATTGGCGTGAATCTTCCGCCATCCCCTGCTGCGGCTTGTGACATTGGCTCGCTGGCACGCCTTGCCCACCCGGCGAGCCCTGGCCTGTGTGACGGTGTGCGGCATTGGCGAATGCCGGGTAACTTCCAGGACTTGCTGCCCCCCGGGCCGCTCTTCGATAATCCGCCGCTCACGACAATCAGTAGCTCAAAAAGGTGCTCGGCGCACCCAGGGCGGAGTCTCAGCATGGATGTACAGGCCGCAGCGCGGTTTGGCGATGAAATCGCCCATGGATTCGGAGTTGCGGCGATGATCGCCGGCGCGGTCGCCGGGGCTCTCATCGGTGCAGCCATCGTCGCGGCAACTGCCGCAACGGGCGGCCTGGCGGTGGTGATCCTGGCGGGCTCGGTCGCCGCTGGCGGCCTGTCGATGTTCCAGCTGGTGAAAGGCCTGTCGACCATCTTCGATTTGCCCGAGCCAACCACCGGCGAGCTCATAAGAGGCAGCCCCAACGTCTTCGTCAACCTGCGCAACGCCATGCGGGCCGGTGAGGATGTATCGAGCTCCTGTAGCGGCTTTCCCCTGGGGCATCCGCCCTGGCCGTTCCCGGTCACCATCGCCGAAGGCAGCGCCACCGTGTACATCAACGGCAAGCCGGCGGCGCGCCTGACCAGCAAGATGACCTGCGGGGCGCACATCAAGTCCGGTAGCCAGAACACATTCATCGGCGGCCCGACGCTGCGGGTGGAGTTCGTGCTGGATATCGAGGGTTGGCTGCATACCGGCCTGGAGGCATTGGGCCTGGTCGCTGCCGCAGGAGCCCTGGTGCTGGCGGCCATGGCCGGCGTGGCAGCCCTGTTGACCACCGTGGCGGTGGGGGCTGCAATCTATGGCGGCATGGAATTGCTCGGACAGATCGGTGACCGGCTCGGCCCGGGCTACCGTGACCTGCTGCAGGGCATCGCCGGCCTGGCACTGCTCGGCGCCGGGCCGAAAATGGCCAAGATGAGCGCGGAACGCAACGCCGCGCGCCTGGCCAACCAGTCGCAGGTACTGGAAGTGCGCACGGCCGCGGAGGTCAACAAGGTGATGATCGAAAAGGGCGACTTGCCAGCGTGGCTGGAAGGAACCCAGGTCAAGACCGAGATAGTGCCACCGGGAACGCAATACCAGATGGTGGTCGCCAAGGGCCAGGCCGAAGCCATCATGCAGGGCAAAAAGGCCTTCGGCGGCTTCGCCACCCCCGATGCGATTCCCAACCAGGCCTATGCCCGGGATAAACTGGTGATCCTCGATCGGTTCAAGACAGATGTGTCCCATGTGATCACCGTCGAAACCACCGCCCCGCAAAAGATTCACAGTGGCATCACCGGTCCGCTGGAGAACTACAAGGGCGGGGTGAAGCAAGTGGAGTTCCTCGACGAGAGGTTTCTGAAAATAGTCGGCACGCCTGAAGTGCTGCCTGTGGAGTGAAAATTGTGATCAGTGATTTCGAACGCATCCGGGAAGACGGCAAGGTCATCGACGAAAACATGACGGTGGACCGGATGATCGCCCTCGGGTGGTCTCCTTGCCTGGTCGTCGAGGCACGCTGGCGCTGGCAGGAACAGCTCCTTAGCGTGGTCAACAGCCGCGGCCTGCTGGCGATCGTGGTACCGGATCGGCAACACCTCGCCATCCTGTGGAACGATGACGACACGGGCATAGCCGCGACCCTCTACGTGGTCTCCGGCGACCGCCAGCAACAGATCCGGATTACCGACCAGTTGCTGATCGATGGCCAACTCGAAACCGGGGTCTACAGCTGGTTCGAACAGTTCCCGCAGGATTCGCCCAGCGTCTTCACCTGCATGTTCAGCCGGCAACGCGACCAGGCGATGTTCAGGGTGGATATCGACGCGGCGACCGGCGACATTCTTTCGGTACAGCATTCCCGCTGAATACCCTTGCGCCTGCTGCACCAGCACATAAATGCCGCGCAACAGTGCATGGCGCAGCGCACCAGGCGCATCACGGGCGGCCACTCAGCCGTCCGTTTTCACAAGGAAACACCATGCCTGCAATGGCCGACAACATCCCCCTGCGCCAGATCCGGGCGGTCTACGACGCCTGCACCCTGCGCGTCTACCAGGCCTACTCGGCAAGCATTGCCGATGCGGCGCTGGCCCATGGCACCTTCGTCTCGCCACCGTTCAAGATGGAACGCATAACCTGGATAAAGCCCTCCTTCCTCTGGATGATGTATCGCGCCGGCTGGGGCTTCAAAGACGCTGGGCAGAGCCGCATCCTGGCCATCGACATCAGCCGCGAGGGCTTCGAATGGGCCCTGGCCCACAGCTGCCCGAGCCACGCCGAGGAGGGGCTGAGCAAGGAGCAATGGTTGCAGTTGAAAGACCAGTCGCCGGTGCGCATCCAGTGGGACCCGGAGCGCGACCTGCACCTGCGGCCCCAGGAACACCGGGCCATCCAGATCGGCCTTGGCCAGGAAGCGGTGGGCTTGTACGTGAACCAGTGGATCCAGCGCATCAGCGACGTCACGCCGCTGGCGCATCGCATCCATGAGCGGGTGCTGGCTGGCGACCTGGAAGAGGCGCGGCGCCTGCTACCCCAGGAACGCGAATACCCCATGGCGGGCCCTGCTGCGTAAACCGCCTGGCGCGCCATCTTCAGCATAGCCGCCACTGGTGGGATTCCTGCCTGAGGCATCAACAATCGGATTGACCAGCTTTCTGTTTTCATCATCAAGCAGGTGAATTGGGAACGGCATAACAGTTACCAATTCCCAAAGCGCCATTGAAACCCTTAGCCGACTCTGCGCCTCCTCCGCTTTTACAGAGACACCATGACTAGCACTTTTAACCATAGAGTTGGCGGCATTACGCATCCGCTCTTGGTTTTCAGGTGTGGACGCTTGATAAGCCAGTGCGCCAACCAGGGCAAGCATAACCCCCGAACTAGCGAGCCCCTGAGCATAGTTATTTGCGCCTGCAGGAGAGATGAGTTGGTGTTTGCCGAAGGGGAACAAGGGCCGTCCGACGATTTGCGCCTGCGGTTCGTGGCCGTCAGCAACATGCCCGAACAAGAGAAGTCGGTAATCGATCCCCTGCTCGATGGGATGATTCTTAAATATCAGGCATCGCGGATCATGGGCGGCGATACGCCGCAAACCAGCAACTGACCGAGTAATACAGAAGGAATACAAAAGCGCGGGCCGAGGGTGCGACAACACCTCCGTCCCGCTAACCACAAGCAGCTAATAAGGAGCTGAATCATGGCTAAGGCCGATCTTAGGGCAGCCCTGCCAAAACTGAACGTTTCGCCACCATCGCCGCCGATTTCTACCCGTCCAACGACAAGGACAATGACTACGCCACCGTCCGGCCCGTGCCCTGAATCAGGCTGCGAGGGCCGTGGCTACGGCAAGCGGGGTTTGAGGTGAATGAGGACGTTAAAGTTCGAGTGATGAAGGGGTGTTTGGTGATTAAGGCGGAGTAAGAAAAAATCCCCGGCTTGGCCGGGGATATTTTATTCTTCATCCCAGAAATTACCTGGCGGCGCATATTCACCATCTTTCAAAACAACGCACCATCCAAAATCTGTGTAAAACATTTCTAGATCAATAATCTTGTAAAGAT
The DNA here is from genome assembly GCF_058781435.1 of Pseudomonas sp. FW507-12TSA. NCBI lineage: Bacteria > Pseudomonadati > Pseudomonadota > Gammaproteobacteria > Pseudomonadales > Pseudomonadaceae > Pseudomonas > Pseudomonas sp. FW507-12TSA. The sequence goes on along the minus strand of NZ_JBYSWT010000010.1, from coordinate 67,576 downwards.
TGGCTTTAATCTCTCTTAAAGTAATCAGGCTATTCGCATAGTGTGTGTATTGGCCTCCTCCCCCTGCAACAGCTCTTAACTCCAATTCCTTACGATCCCACTCCAATACGACTCCATATGAAATAGGAACAGTATCTGAAAAAGAAACCTCAAACTTGCTAGAGATCCTGCACAAGCAGGGGATGCGTACCTGCCTGAGCAATTGCTCAGTTCTCATATCAGATGGAAATTCAATACTTAAATTCATTTCAACGCACTCCGAGGAACAACAACCTCACCCGTAAAGCTTTTTTCAAAAGTGGTGACAGGACTGAAGTATTGCGTGCCATGAGGGTCACGAATAGCAACAACTGGAATGTTATTTCTAGTTGTGACTCCATCTACCACTACAAAATGAGAGAAATCAGAGCCTCCTGTCTTGTCAGCTATACGCACAACTACAGGAGTCCCACTTGAGGTGTATCTAGTTAAGTCAGCAACATTTCTGTTTCCAAAGGCACTTGCAGGAACACCTTCAGACTTCATCAAATCAGCAACATTCTGAGTAAATATTCCTTTCTCAGAAGGGGGCAGTCTTTGGACAAGAGTCCCTATATCAACTTCTTTACCCATGGTGTTCAAAACCATCCCACATGAATTGTGACCACAAGTAGGCACTGGCCCTTGGTTCACAACTAGACGATCACCGTTTCTAGATATCGAATCAGCAAGTAAAGGATTTTTAGGAACAGCACCCGCCGCTTCTCCTACAGCCCCTTCACCTTTTGCCGCAGCAACCCACTTCCCACCAACCCACTCGACTGCCTTGCCACCGATACCTGCGGTAATTGCTCCGGTAGCTGAGTCAAAAACTATACCGCCTAACTGATCCGGCGTCGAAAATAGCAACTGATCACCAGCACGCTCAAGGCTTTGTGCTGGTATCGGACTGTTAAGCCAGTCAATACCTTCTTTGCCTGTCTGAACAATGTGGCCCGGAATATCCGTCAAATGATTCAGGGTATTGACAGTACTTTCGTAAACCTTGCCAGGCCAGTTGATAGCCGCATCAACAAAACCTGACCCCATCTCACTAGCAATGTACCCCCACTCTTTCGCAGGACCATATCCGGACCAAACAACCTGACTTTTATCAATCCCGCTCCAGTAGCGGTCTAAAGCCTGTTGGTGTTCCGCTGGAGTCATGCCCTCTTGATAAGCCGCCAGCTGTACCAGACGGGCCTGTTCAGTCCGTTCAAAATTTCGAGCCTGATCCAGGCTATCCATGGCCTTGGTAATTCTATTTTGACAAGCTGCAACATCTCCACCCCGAGCCTTACAGCCTTCACGTGCTTGATCTGCTGCCTCTATTTCTCTATGTAGCAACCAGTTGTACTGGGTCGCATTCTTCGCAACCCAACCACCCTTCTCCATCTTGGCCGCATCAGCATCTGCCTGCCCGGCTGCTGCCAACACCCCCACGATCTGCGAACTCATGCTCAGCAGGTCTTTATTGCCACGCACCAAATCGTCCAAATAGACGACCACTGCCTCATTTGCTCCCGCTGCCAGGGCACCGGTCCTGAAATCACCTCCGGTTGCCTTGGCCAGCAGTCCACCGACCATCGCGTGAACCGCAACCTTAGGTAACGAGCCGTCCGCCAAAACATCTTTAGTGTAGTCGCCGACCAAGTTGAAGCTCGCCGCCGCCAAAGTATTGAACAAGGCTCCTTTCAAGGCATCGCTGGCACTACCACCCTGCCCCAGTGCCTTGCTCAACAACATGGAGGTACCGCTCTGTAGCGTCTGATTAGCAGCAAACTGTCCAACACCACTCCATGTGCTCAAAGAAGGCTGGGTGATGACCTTTCCTATGGCCGTATTGGTTTCAGTGCCGGTCCACTTATCAAAAACACCACTGGTCAGCCCTGCTGTCACACCCGAGATCACATACCCCTTCATTGCATTCGAGGAGGTTACGTCCTTGAATACTGCCCCCAGGTCGCCGCGATTGTTGATCACGCTGACTGAAGCATTGGTGGCTGCACCTGCCGCGACAGCACCTGCTGCGGCTGACAAGCCGCTTGCTGTAGTCGACGAAATGGTCCCGGCAGCAACTGCCCCGGTAGTGGCTCCCCCCATTGCGCCTGCCGCCATGGGGCCTACAACTGCCGCCATCACAATCGCAATGATGATTTGCGACGCAGGCCCGAGCCCCGAATGGCTGTACTTGAAGGAATCGTGGATTTCCTTCACCTGCCGCCAGTCCACATCGCCACGAGCTTCGGCCTGTTTCAACCAGGCCAACTGTGGATCAGCCTTGACCATCGCATCGATGCTTTGGCTGACCGTCTCCTGGTTGACTTGCTTAACATCGATTTTCAAACCATCGACGGCTTTGATTGCGATGTTGCCAGCAGCCATTATCTGGCTCTGACGCAGGGTCTCATCGGTGTTGCCCTTACCTTTGGACGAGACCCAGAAGGCATTGTTATTTGTCTTTTCGTGGCTCTCCTGATGCAGATCCTTCACCCCTTCAAAGGTGATGGCACCACCACTTTCCAACGAGATGTCCTTGCCACTCTCAAGCTTGGCAGCCTGATATTTCTGGTCACCGTCACTCTTGAGGGTCAGGTTGCTACCAGCACTGATCTCACTCCCGACATGGGTGACCTTGGTCACTTCATCGCGCTTGGTTTTCTTGGCTCCCCAACTCCCCTTTTTCTTCATGTCATACAGCGAGTATTCGCTGTCCTGGGCGGCCAGTAGCTCCAGCTTGTCACCCGCTACCAAGTACGCATCATCACCAGCACTGATCCGGCTGGAGATCAGGGTCAGATCCTGCCCCGCCCCCAAACTTACATCTCCACCCGCCTTGACGCTGGTGCCCACTTGCTTGACCTGGTCTTGCTGGCGGGTGACCTTCTTGGTCTTGCTATAGGCGTGCTCTTCATCGGCTGCCGAGGCCAGGGTCAGGTTCTCGGTAGCGGTCATGTTGATGTCGCGCTTGGCCTCGATCTGGCTGGCGATGGCAGTAAGGTCACGGCCCGCCTGGGCCTTGAGGTCGCGTCCGGCTTCCACGGTGGAGCCAGACTGGGCGATGGTCTGGCTGCGGTGATGGGCGCCCTGGTCGGCGCTGTCGATTTTCTCGACGGAGGCGATGCGGATGTCACGACCGGCCTTGAGGCTCAGGTCGGCGCCGCTTTTCAGGCTGCCGCCGTTGTTGAGGAGGTCGCGACCGGCATCCACGCTCAACTGGTTGGCCGCTTCGATCCGTGCGCTGCTGTCGAGCAAATCGTTGTGGAAGCGATGATCGCCAATGCCGCTGTCGAGGCCGGTGACGGTGCGCTCGTTGATCATATCCCCCTGGCTGGCCCTAAGGCTCACGTCACGCCCGGCAATGATGCCGCCGGCCTTGTTCACCAGGGTGTTGCCGGCCAGCAGGTCGAGGCGGTCGCCGGCTTCGATCAGGCCACTGTTGACCAGGTCTTGCCCGGCCTGGGCCGAGAGGTTGTGGGTGGCCCGCAGGGTGCCGGCGTTGTCCAGGTTCTTCCCGGCGATCAGATTCAGGTCACTGCCGGCGATCAGCGCGCCATTGGGCGCCAGGCGGTTGTTGGAGTGGGCCAGGTAGAGCACCGGCACCAGCACCTGCTCGCCATTCACTTCGGTGCTTTCCAGCCAGACGATGTCATGGGTCAGGGCCGCCACCTGCTCGGAGGTCAGGCTCACGCCCACCGCCAGGTTGAGCTGCTGCTTGCTCTTGATGGCGTTGTCCATCAGGTACTTGAACAGCTTCTCGTCGGTGTCCTGGCCATTGATGAAGCGCTGGCCGGTGCGGGCGGTTACCGCTTGCTGGATCAGCTTCTGTTCGTAGAAGCCGTCGCCCAGGCGCTTGGCGCTGTCGTCCGGGTTGTAGCCCAGGTTGGACAACAGGTAGTCCGAGCTCATGAACTGCTTGAGGTCGGTCAGCACCGGGTTGGTTTCGATCAGGTACTTGTGCGGCTGAGCCGCCGGGGAGCGCTCCGGCAACCCCTGCACGCGGTTGATGTTCAGCAAGCCAGGGTCGGAGGCCTGGTTGCTCAAGGTCGCGGTTGGCTGGCTATCGGCAACCGTGGTCCGCCCCAACGGGCCTGTCTCGATACCGGGCGTTGCGACAGTGATCGCCGTGGCGCCGGTCGCGCGCTCACCCTTCTGGCGATTGGCCTGGAGTGACTCCAGCGCCTGGGCCTGGAGCTGGGTCGAGCCGGTGATCGCCACCTCTCGTTCCACGCCCGTGGGCACGGCCTTCTGGTGCTGCACGTTGCTGACCTGGGCGCTGCCCATGCTCCACTGCTGGGGCGCGGCCCCCGTGGCGGTGCTGCCGTCTTGCTGGCTCAAGCGGAACAGGCCGTTCTGGCCCGAGGGCAGGCTGAACCCTGGCAGGGTCAGCGGGTTGACCTGCTGCTGGGCCAGGTCTGGCGGCAGTTGTGCATTGAGCTTCACGACCACCGGTTCGACACCACCGCGCACCGAAGTATCGACCCCGGGCTGCGAGGTTCGGTCAGGACGCTTGGATTCGGTCACCGAGCTGTTCACCAGCGTCTGGCTGGCCTTGATCGAGATCGCCCCGCCTGCCTGGATGATGGCCGGGGAGATCGCGCCTCCCACGACCTGCGAATCGGTGGTGACGTCACTGACCAGGCCGCCGCCCCAGGCGGAGGTGTAGTTGTTGAACGCTTGCTCGGAGATAGGCGTCGGGGTCGTCTGCGCGTTGTAGGAGGCAACGTAGCCGCCACTGAAGGCGTAATCGCTCTTTTTCTTGGCCCAACCGGAATACCACATCCGGGTGCGGACGGATTCCCCAGCTACGTCGCCCTTGTTGAGCAGGTTGTCAGCATCGATGCTGATGTTCCCCGTCGCACTGAGGGTGCTGTTGGTATTGGTGATGTCGCCGCCCCGGACCGTCAGGTTGCCTCCTGCGTGGAGCAGGGACTGTGGCGAGTCCTCCTTGATGACGTTGCGGAAGGTCTCCCGGGCGTAGTAGTTGGTCTGCCGGTGCTTGCTGCCCGAGTAGTAGTTGGAGACGGTGATGTTTCCGGAGACGAACTCCTTGTTGTAGTCGATCTTTTCCTTGCGGTTGATCAGCTCCTGGACATCGAGCTGCATGTTGCCCTGGGATTCGAGCGTGCCGGAGATGTTCTCCATCCTGGCGGCCCGTGCGCTGTCACGGCCAGCCACCACCAGGTTGCCCAGGCTGTAGATGTCGCTGCGGTTGTTGGTCAGCTCGGTAACCTGCAGGTCCATGTCGGCGCCGCTGAACAGCAGCCCGCCACCGTTGGTTTCCAGGCTGCCGTTGCTCAAGCTGCGGGCCTTCACCGTCAAGCCCTGGGCGCCGGCCAGGGTGCCCTGGTTGAGCACGGTGTCGGCCTTGATGTGCAGGTCGCTACTAGAGGTTACGCGCCCCAGGTTGCTCATCTGCCCGAGTACGTCGATCGAGGTCCGACCGCCACCCGCCAGGCTGCCGGCACTGGCCAGGTTCAACTGTGCGGCGCTCAGGTCCAGGCTGCCCTGGCTGCTGGTCCGGCCACTGCCGCCATAGCTCCCAGCCAGGGTCAGGTCGAGGCTGCCATCACTGGCGATCAGGCCATCGTTGGACCAGTTGCCGCCGCGCCCCACCAGGCTTTCGGACGCCAGCAGCTGGCCTTCTGCAGTCTGGTTGAGGGTGTTGACGTTGAGGGTCAGGCGGCCGGCCTGGATCACGCTGCTGTTGGTCCAGGTGTCGGTGTCCAGGGTCAGGCCGCCCCGGGTCACGAGGTTGCCCCCGGCCCGGGTCAGGTTGTCGGTGCTGATATCGAAGGTGCCGGTGCCGGCGTGCAAGACACTGCCGCCCTGGTTCTGGAAGCTGCCGACATCCAGGGTCAGGTCGCGGTTGGCGGTCTCCAGCTTGCCGGCACGGCTATCGAATGCCCCGGCGATCTGCAAGCCGGTGCGGCCCTCTGCGCCCAGCGCCCGCAGTTGCCCACCGCGGTTGTCCAGGCTGGCAGCGCGGATGTTCAGGGTCTGGGCACTTTCCAGGATGCCTCGCTGGTTGTTCAGCGCACCGCTGAGGTCGAAGTCGATCCGGTTGCCCGCGACCTGGCCACGCACATCGCCGCTGTTGTCGAAGCTGGCGGCGTTGACCTTGACCGCTTGCTGGGCATACACGCCGCCGTCGCGGTTGTCGAAATCCCCGGTGGTGATGGTGGTGTCGCCACTTTGCGCCGCGAGACGACCGCCATGATTGTTCAGGCTGGCGCTGCTCAAGCTCAGCGCCTGGGCCTGGATGATTCCGCCCTGGCGGGGGTTGTCCTGCTCGAAGTCATTGCGCAGCCAGCCCCCCAGGGCCTTGCCTTGCAAGGCGCCCTTGAGGCTGGAGAGCGTGCCGCCACGGTTGTCGATGGTTGCGGCCGCAAGACTCAGGTCGGCGGTTTCGGCGATGACCTTGCCGCGCCGGTTGTCGAAGGCGCCCTGTACATCGAGGTCCAGGGCCGTCCGGCCCTGGATCACACCGGCCACGTTGTCGAGGCTGCCGGCCTTGAGCTTCACATCCGCGTTGCGACTGTGGAGCAAGCCGTCGGTGCTGTTCTGCAAGGCTGCGTCGATGTTCAGGAGCAAGGCGCCATTGGCCGCGACAGTACCGCGGTTGCGGTTGTCCAGGCTGCCGGCGGCAAGGCTCAGCAGCCCCTGGCTGATCAGCTCGCCGCCCTGGTTGTCGACCTGACTGGCGCGCTTGAGCAATAGCTGCTCGGCGCTGGCCAGCTTGCCCCGGGTATTGACCAGGGCACCCAGCAGGTCGAGGGTCACCGCGCCATTACTGGCCAGGGTGCCCGCGCTGTTATCCAGGTGGGTGCCGGTCACGCTCAGTTGCTGCTGCGCGTTGATCGTGCCTGCGGCATTGACCAGGGTCTGGGCCTGCAGGTCCAGGTCGGCGCCGCTGTCGATCAGGCCGCCCTGGCTGTTATCGAGTCGCCCGCTGACGCTCAGGCGTTGTCCGCCCGCACTGGAGAGTACGCCGCGCTCGCTGTTGTCGAGGTTGGCGGCGCTGACGCTCAGGCCTTGCTGGCTGACCAGTGCCCCGCCGTCACGGTTGAGCAGGTCGTTGGCGACATGGGCCTCGAGCTTGCCGTAGCGACTGGAGACCGTACCGTTGTTGCGGTTGTCCAGGTTCGCGGCATCGATCTTCACCCCTTGCCAGCCAGACATCAGGCCGCCACGGTTGCTCATCTGGCCGGCGTTCAGGCTCAGGCCCTGGTGGCTGATCAATGTGCCGGCGTCGTTGTCCAGCCGGCGCCCGGCCAGCTCCAGCTGCTGCGTGGTGGATATTTCACCCTGGCGGTTGTCCAGGTCCCGCAGGTGCTCGAGGGTCAGGACACCGGTGCTGCTGATCAGGCCCGAATTGTTGTTCAGGTCGCCGGCGCCGAGGTCGAGACCAATGGCGGCGGCGGTCAAGGTGCCCTGCTGGTTGTCCAGGCCGGTACTGCCGAGCGTCAGGGTACGGGTGGCATTGATCAGCCCTTGCTGGCGGTTGCCCAACTGGCCATCGATGTTCAGCAGCAGGTCGCTGCGGCTGGTCAGCGTGCCGCCGCTGTTGTCCAGGCTGGCGGCGCGGCCATCGATGGACTGGGCGGCGATCAGCCCCTTGAGGTTGTTCAGTTCCCGGCTGACGCGCAGGGTCAGGGCCTGGTTGCTGAGCAGCTTGCCAGCACCGTTGTCCAGGTGCTCGGCCGCCAGGACAAAGCCCTGGGCGCTGGAAATCTCGCCCCCCTGGTTGTTCACGCCCTTGAGGTTCTTCAGGTTCAGCAGCGGGCCGTTGATCAGGCCGCCCTGGTTGTTCAATTGGCCGTGATTCAGGTCGAGCGTCACAGCACTGTTGCTGGACAGCTTGCCACCCTGCTGGTCGAGGCCAGTGACCGTAGCGCTCAGCGCCTGGTTGCTGGTGAGCTGGCCGCCATCGCGGTTGATCAGCTGGCCGGCCTGAATATCGAGGGTGTTGCGAGCGCTGACATGGCCGCCCTGGCTGTTGTCGAAGGTCCCGGTGGTGATCCGCAGGGCCTGGGCGCTGCTCAAGATTCCCTGTCGAGTGTTATCCAGGCTGGCGCTGTACAAGACCAGGCCAGCATCGCTCACCAGTTGCCCGCCTCGGTTGTCCACCAGGCCAAGACTGGTGATACCCAACTGCCCGGCGCTGGACAGCACGCCCTGGTTGTTATGCAGATTGGCAGTGTTGACCGTCAACCGGCCCTCGCTGCTCAACGACCCCTGGTCGTTGAGCAGGTCCCCGGCAAGCTCCAGGGCGACATCTTCCTGGCTGCTCAAGCTGCCGCCGGTGTTGTCCAGGCTGGTCCCGCTCAGGGCCAGCGCGGTCTGCGCCTGCAGCTTGCCCTGCTGGCGGTTGAGAATGCTGGACAGCGTCAGGTCCAAGGCCTGCCCGGCGACCACCTGGCCGCCATCGCTGTTATCCAGTTGCCGCCCCTTGAGATGCACATTCGCCTTGCTGGAGATTTCACCGCCCCGGTTATCGATCTCGGCGACCTTAAGCTCCACGCCCTGGGTCGCTCGGACCAGTCCATCGTTGCGGTTGTCCAGGCCGGCGCCTTCAAGCGTGAGCGAACCATCGGCCAGCAGCAGGCCGTTGTGGTTGCTGGCTTGCCCCACCCGAGCTAACACATCGCTCTTGCTGGAAACCTGGCCATGGGTGTTATCCAGGCTGGCGGCATCGAGCCGGGTCAGGCCATCGCCAATCAGGCTGCCGCCCTGGTTGAGCAACACGCCATCGACGGCCACTGTCGTCGCGCCACGGCTACTAAGCATGCCGTCGCGGTTATCCAGGCTGGCACTGCGCACCTGCAAGGCCGCCGCGGACACCTGGCCCTTGAGGTTGGCCAGGGCCTGTTCGATACGCAGGGTCAGGGCCTGCTGGCTGATGAGTTTGCCGGCGCTGTTATCCAGGGTGTTGGCGGCCAAGACAAAGGCCTGGCTACTGGAGATCTCACCGTTGCGGTTGTCGACGCCATTGAGGTTTTTCAACATCAGCAACGGGCCGTTGATCAGCCCCTGGCGGTTGTTCAACTGACCGTTGTTCAGGTCCAGGCTCAGCGAGGTCTTGCTGAACAACTGGCCGCCCTGCTGATCGAAACCGCTGACGCTGGCCGTCAGCGCTCCATCGCTGGCAATGCGGCTGTCGGCGCCATTGCTGACTTGCCCGGCCTTGAGTTCGAGGCTGTCGAGGCTGACCAGGCGACCGCCGGCGGTGTTGTCGAAGGCTCCGGTGGTCACCGTTGCCGGGCCCTTGGCATCGAGCAGGCCGTGACGGTTATCGAGGCTGGAGCTGCCAAGCCCCAGGCCACCGGCACTGCTGATCGAACCCTGCCGGTTGTCCAGGGCTCCGCTGCTGGCCAGGGTCAGGGCGCCGGCGCTGGAGAACTTGCCGGTGGAGTTATCCACACTGGCGGCACTGGCCCCTAAGGCGCCTTCAGTGGTGAGCACGCCCCGGGTGTTGTCCAGCTTGCCACTCAGGTGCAGCGCCAGGCCTTTCTCCCCGGAGACGGTGCCTTCGCGGTTATCCAGGCGTTGGCCTTGCACGGTCACCTGGCCCTTGCCGGAGACCAGGCCCTGGCTCTGGTTGATCAGTTGCGCAACCTGCAGCGTCAGGTCCGTGTCGGTCAGCAGCTTGCCGCCGCTGTTGTCCAGGCGCGCGCCATTGACCTTCACCCCGGTGGAGCCAGACAGGCTCCCGCTTTGGTTGTCGATGTCATCGACCTTGAGTTCCAGCGCTTTTGTTGCGCCGACCAGCCCGCCCTCACGATTATCCAGGACACGACCTGCCAGGCTCAGGTTGCCCTGGGCCACCAACTCACCTTTTTGCTGATTGAAACGTTCGACATTGGCGTTCAGGTCTTGCTGGCTAGCCACCCGGCCACCGGCGTTTTCCACCAGCGCAGCATCCAGCTGTACCGGCCCGGCGCCGCTTAGCAAGCCGCCCCGGTTGTCCAGTGTCGTGCCCAGGTAGTTGACCGCCGAGCGCCCCAGCAGCAGGCCGTTGAGACGGTTATCCAGATGGCCGACGTTAAGTTGCAGGCGCTGCCCGGCACTGACCTTGCCGTGGCGGTTGTCCAGTAGCGCGCTGTCGAGAGTGAGCAGGTCCTGGCCAATGAGGTGGCCTTGACGGTTGTCAAAACTGCCCGCCTGGATCGCCAGTGCTCCTTGGGCACTGACTTGCCCCTGGCCCTGGTTGTCCAGCAGGCCGGCGACGATAGCCGTCAGGCGCGCTTCGCTGATCAGCTTGCCCGCGTGGTTGTCCAGGCTGGCCGCGTGCAGTTCGCCATCGGCGCCGCTGGACAGCTCCCCTTCGTGGTTGGTCAGGGCGCCGTCCAGGTTCAGGTTCAGCGCGTTCTGGCTGGTGAGTGTGCCGGAACTGTTGTCCAGCGCGGCCGCCCGGACTGTCAGGCCCTTGGCCGAGATCAGGCCGCCGGCGTTGTTCAGGGCCTGATCCAGGCGCAGGGTCAGGCCCTGGTCGCTCAGCAGTTCGCCGCCGCGATTATCCAGCCCCTGGGCGTTCAGCGTGAACGCCTGGGCGCTGGAGATCTCGCCGTCCTGGTTGCTGACCTGCGCCAGGTTGTTCAGGACCAGGCGCGGACCACGAATCAAGCCCCCCTGATTGTTCAGAAAGCCCTGGTTCAGATTCAGGTCAAGCGCCGTGGTGCTGGTCAGGCGTCCGCCATTACGCTGATCCAGCGTCGTGAGGCTGGCCGTCAGCTTGTTGTTGCTGGCGATGCGTCCTGCGTCACGGTTGTCCACCTGCCCGGCCTTGAGGTCCAGGGTCTGCAGGCTGGTGAGCTGGCCACCCTGGTTGTTCAGGGCCCCGTCGACGTTCAGGTGCAACTGGGTACCGGCCGTGACCAGCCCGGCGACGTTGTCCAGCGTCGCCACTTGCAGCTTCAGGCCAGCCAGACTCGAGAGTTCGCCCTGCCGGTTGTCCAGGGCTGAGGCCCGGGCGTTCAACTGGCCGGCGCTGTTGACCAGACCACCCTGGGTATTGAGCAGCTGGCCGGCAGTCAGGTCGGCGTTACCGGCGCTGAGCACCCGGCCCTGGTGGCGGTTGTCCAGGGTCCCGGCATTGACCGTGACCTGGCGCTGCCCGCTGAGGGTGCCGCCCTGGTTGTCCAGGGCTTGCGTGGTGGTCACGCTCAGATCACGGCTGGCCACCAGGCTCTTGCCGGCGTTGTTCAGGCTCTGCGCACGCAGGCTCAAATCGCCCTGGGCATTGCGACTGTTGTCGGCATTGACCCCGGCCTCGATGATGCCCTGGTTGTTCAAGGTGCCGCCGCTGGTGAGCGTGATGCGGTCCCGGGCCACCAGGTTGTTGCGGTTGTGCAGGTCGCCCTGGGTTTCAACCTTCAGTTCGGTCCCGGCATACACCGCGCCCTGGGTCTTTAGGCCCTGGGCCTTGATCGCCACTGCGCCCTTGTCGGCCGTCACTTGGGCCATGCGCAACTGGCCGTTGGCGTCGAGCTGGATATCGCCACCGCTGGCGATCAGCTTGCCGTCGAGCTTCACCCCCACGCCGGCTTCGGTGCCCACCAGCTTGATCGCCCCGGCGTACATGCCGCCCAGGGCCGAGGAGTCGATGGCCAGTTGCGGGGAATCCGCCGGGTTGGCGGCCCGGGCGGTGGCCTTGAGGGTCTGGGCGTCGACGTCGTTGGCGCCCGTGACCAGCGCCAGGTGCCGGGCCTGGATCTGGGCGTTGACCTTGGCGCTGCGGGTGATGATCTCGAACTGGTCGATATTGCTCGCGTTGAGCCCCGCACCTTCGATGGCCACGCTGCCCTGGTCCACCTGGTAGCGCTGCAATTGGCCATTCTCGATCACCGGCTTGCCGGTGGTCAGGGTGGTTTTCGGGGTGTTGATGAAGCCGCAGCCATTGCAGGTGACGCCGTAGGGGTTGGCGACGATCACATGGGCCGATTGCCCCGCCACTTCGGTGTAGCCCTTGAGCTGGCTGGGGCTGCCGCCGTTGACCTCGTTGAGGATCACATTGGCCGCGCGGCCACCCAGGTTGGGGTTGCCGAGAATGATCCCGCCCAGTTGCGTGGACTGGGTACGGTCGGTGGCGTTGTTGAGGATCACGCCCTGCTGGCCGACGTTGTAGTCGCTGAACTTGTTGTGGGACAACCCGCCGCCATTGGGCGTGGCGATGTTGACGACAGGCACGCCATTGCCCGCCTGGCCGAGCGTGGTGCCGCTGCCGTTGACCACGATGCCGTCGGCCATCACCACCAGCGGCTGCCAGAACATCATGTTGGCCAGGATGAACGCCAGGCCACGCTTGGGCAGGCCCCAGAACGAATCACGCGATTGCAGGGCGGCGGAGGGCTGGCGGGCCAGGAAGGCAAACTGACGAACGTCCATGTCGGGTATCTCGGGTAAAGAGCGAAATTAGAGAAAAAGATCCAGGCGGAAATAGATCGGGGCTTCGCGGTCACTCAGGGCATCTGGCCGCTCGAGGGAATGGGCGAAGGTCACGCTGGCGGCGAGGTGCTGGCCACGGGCGAACAACTCGATGGAGTCGCTGGACACCCGCCCGTGCTGCTCGGCGTTGTAGCGGTCGTGGCGAATGGCACCCACGTCATACCCCAGCCCCGTGCCGTACTCGGCGAACACCGGGCGCAGCCAGTCCCAGGTCACCGGGCGGCTCCAGCGCAGGTCGTTGCGCCAGTAGTAGCCGCTGTCGCCGTTGAGGCTCTGGTCCTTGTAGCCGCGGATCGAGGACTGGCTGCCCAGGCTCAAGCGCTGGGAGCTGAACAGGATGTCTTCGCTGCGCTGGCTGGTGACCAGGCTGCTGAACACCAGGGACTCGTCCCACAGCTTGAACGGCTGCAGGTAGCTGGCGGTGGCGGTGTACTTGCGGTAGCGGGCGTTGGCCTGGCGGTTGCCGTACCGGTCGCGCTCGGACTGGCGCTGGGCATCGAACAGGCCGACCCCCTCTTGCAGCCCCAGGTCGAGGTTGACGAAGGCCCCGCCAATGCGCCGGCCATGGTTGATGCCCCACTGCACTTCGCTCAAGCGGTTGCTGCTGGTGCTCAGCTTGCTGTCTTCGATGTAGTTGTTGGTGCGCAGGTGGGTCAGGCCGGCGTTGAGCGAAGTCTTGCTCACCGAGTCGCGATGGATCACCCGCTCCACGCGCAATTGGTGGTTCTGGCTGTCGCCGGTCTGCTTGAAGTTGAAGCCCTGGCCCTGGGCCAGGGAACGGTACTCGCTCTGGCTGTAGCTGTAGTTCAGGTTCCACCAGCCCAGCGGCAGGTTGTAGTAGAGCATCGCATTGCGCGAGGTCTTCTGGTGGTCGCTGATGGCGTCATGGCCGCCGCGCAGCACCAGCTGGTCAGCCAGGCCCAGGGGGCTGTCCCATTCCAAGGAGCTGCCCCATTGCTGCTCGCCGGTGCTCTTCTGCCCGTCGTTGCTGCGGGACAGACCGACCCGCCAGGGCTTTTGCGGGGTGTTCTTGACCAGCACCTCGCTGCCGCCCACCGCCTGGCCGGGGGCCAGTTCCATCTGTGCCTGGTTCGACGGCAGGCGGTTGAGCTGGTCGACCATCTGCTCGATCTGCCGCAGGTCGAGCAGTTGCCCGACACTCCCGGGAAACGCCATGTCCAGCTCGCGCGCCGTGAGCCTGCTGCCTTCGGCCGCCTTCAAGCCTTCAAGGCGGCCCTCAACCACCAGCACCTGCAAGTGCCCGCGGGACAGGTCCTGCTGCGGCAGGTAGGCACGACTGGTGACAAGGCCTTTGGCGATGTAGTGGTCGGTAATGACCTTGAGCAACTCGTTGAGCTGGGCCACGCCCAGGCACTGGCCGATGTAGGGCTTGAGCAGGCGTTCGCGCTCGGTGGCGGACAGGGCGTCGGCGCCCTTGAGCTCGATGTGTTCGATGGGGAAGCAGCGGCTGTCGGTCGGGGCCGTCGGCGCCACGGGCAGCGCGCTCTTGCCAGGCAGGTCCTTGAGGTCTTCGAGGCGCCGTTGCTGCTCTTCCAGCAGGCGGTTCTGGCGCTCGCGAATCAGGTCCTGGTCACCAGGATTGTTCAGCGGAGCGGCAGAGACACTGTTCAGTGAGCCGGCCAAAAACACCAGGCAGGACAGCACACAACACAACCTCATCCCGAGGGTAGGAAAATACATGTTCGATCCTTCGAAACAGCAGCAAGAGTCAACAAAGCGGGCGATGCTAATTTGCCACCATTGAGGCGTCAATTAACTATCGACAACTTAGACTGAACACTTTCCTGTCTATAAGAATGATCCATGGCGAACAAAAGAATGCTCTAAATAGTCACCATGAACATGAAAAAAACATATATATCAAAGTGTTATCCGCTATTCGAACCAGCCCTGCAAAACACCGGCAACCCCTTTGATCCCGGGGATTTACCCGCAAAAAAAGCGGTGCATTGACAGCGGCATTTCGGTTTCAGGCACAGGCACTTCCAGGTTGCTTGAAACTCTGGCGTACATGTTGGCGAATAGCGCTGCAGAGCATATCCGGGCAAACAGTCAGCAGTCACCCATGGCGTCAATAATTTACTGTTTTTCGGAAACCCCCTAAAAAATCAAATTAACTAGTTGATATAAAACAAGATTATAAATTTCTCACTGCGCCCCCGGATTGCCGACGAACGGTAATAAAAAACCCGGGCCTCAAAGCCCGGGTTATTCATTTCAAACCAGCCATGCGGGTGGATCGGTCATGGTCATCGCGCTAGGTCTTGCCCTCATCCCCCTCCGAGCGCAGGTGGATCACCCGTGGTGGCGGCTCCGCTACCAGGGGCGGGTGAGGCTGGGCCTCGGGCTGGATGCGGTAGAACTGGGTGGTGACATGGCTGATGCCGCCCTCCGCATCGTTGTGCACGATCAGGCTGCCGGGCTGGCGCATCTGGGCGAAGGTCTCGTCGCTGAGCTTGAAGGTCTCGCTCAGGCGCTTGTCGTCCACCGCCGGGGCCGGCAGGCGTGGCGGGTACTTGCGACTGCGCCGCTGGCGATAGCGGGCCCAGGAGATCAGCAGCACCGCGTTGATCACCGCCACCAACCCATAGAACTGCAAGGTGGTCAGGGCATCGAGTACACCGGCCTCGAACCTGGGCCCTTCGTGGGTGTAGAGCAACGGCCACAGCCCGCGGACCAGTAAATAGAGAAGCGCGCCCCAGGCCACGAGGGTGAAGAAGACATCGACTATCACCAGGAAGGGGCGCTGGCGGGTGCGGATGATTTTCATCAGCGCGCCTCCTCTTTGTCATCGATGGGCTTGATCCCACGGTCCGGGCTGATCCAGCGCGCGCGCTTGCGGTGCTCGCTGAACAACACCTTGGGAAAGCTCACCAGGGTGGTGAACAGGCTGATGAACCAGAACGCCAGGGGATACCAGACCACCCAGAACATGGTTTTCCACAGGTCCTTCTCGTAGCGGCGGTCGATCAGGATGCTCACCGCGAACTGGGTCAGGCAGACCATCGCCAGCACCAGGCCGGTGAAAGCCGGCGGCACGATGGTGTGCACCGCGATGGCCTCGGGCATGACGATGAACTTGCCCAGGGCCCAGAAGATCACCGACAGCAAGAAGGTGAAGGCCCAGCCGGTGGACAGGCAATAGTCGAACAACAGGGTCCACAGGTAGCGATGCCGCCATTCCCAGATGCCACGGATGTTCTTGAACAGCACCTCGGCGCCACCCTGGGCCCAGCGCAGCCGCTGCTTCCACAGGCCGCGCAGGGTTTCGGGCATCAGGATCCAGCACAGGGCGCGGGGCTCGAAGAACACATACCAATGGTCCAGCTGCAGCTTCCAGCTGACGTCGATGTCCTCGGTGATCATGTCCGGGCTCCAGTAGCCCACCCGATGCAGCGCCGTGCGGCGGAAGGCGACGATCACCCCGGAGACGGTGAAGACCTTGCCGAACACCCGCTGGGTACGCTTGATCAGGCCGATGATCGAGGAGAACTCGCCCACCTGCACCCGGCCCACCAGGGTCGAGCGGGTGCGAATGCGCGGGTTGCCGGTCACCGCGCCCAGGCGTGGGTTATCCAGCATCGGCGCCACCAGGTAGGCCGCCGTGTTGGGCGCCAGCAACGCATCGCCGTCGATGCACACCAGGTATTCGCTATGGGCCGCCACCGCGCCCATGCGCAGGGCCACCGCCTTGCCCTGGTTCTGCGCCAGGTGCAGTACCCGCAGGCGGGGGTCGAGGGCGGCCAACTGGTCGAGGATCTGCCCGGTGTTGTCCTTGGAGCCATCGTTGATGGCGATCACTTCGATGTTCGGATAGTGCTGGGCCAGGGCGGCCTGGATGGTATCGGCGACGTTATCCCCCTCGTTGTAGCAAGGGATGAGGATGCTGATCAGCGGCTCGCCGGCCAGCGGTGGCGGCAAGGTCTCGTCGTCCCAAGGCCAGTGCCGCTCCCAGTGCAGCCAGAAATACAGGCCCCCGGCGATCCACAGCGCCGACATGAACAATGGGTAGTAGAAGACGAAATCCATGAGGAATTCGCCAGTCACCACGAAGATCAGGCCCAGGGGCACCCCCATGACCAAGGCCAAGACCACTACAGCGAAGATACGATCCAGCATGATTCATGGACTCCATTTGTTGGAGAGCGCGGGCCGCAAGGTCTTCAGGTCCGGTGAGTTCTCGAGGAAGTTGTCCGGGTAGTAACCGAAGTTGATAGCGCCCTGGCGCTTGAGCCGGCCCATCCAGTCGGCCATCTGCCCGGCCGGTAAATCGCTGGCGGGCTTCTGGGTCCAGTCCCGGGCCTGGAGTTCGAATACCGTGCGCTGCAAGGCACCGGGGCGGGTGCGCACCTGATCCACCAGGGCTTCCAGCCAGGGCCCGGAGTGCCGTGGGCTTTGCCCTTCCATCAACGGCATGGCCATGGGCGCGGTCCAGTCATAGCTGGCGAGAAAATCGTCGAGGTTCTGGGCGAACCAGGTTTCGCTCTGGGGATTGATGATCGGCTCGGCGAACAGGTTGCGCGCGGTCTGCACCTGGGGCCCGCGGATCGCCCGGACCTTGGCCGCCAGTTCATGGGTGAAGTCGATCAGGTAACGACTCTTGAAGCGGGTCCAGCGTTGCAGCGCTGCGGGGTCGTCGCGCAGCCCGGCGATGGAGCCTGGCAAGCCCTGGGCGGCATAGGCACGCAAGGCTTGGGGGCTGGCGTCCTCGAAGTCCGAGAGCACGGCGTCGTCATGGAACAGGATGCCGTCCACCGAGGTCATGCGTGCCACATCCTCGTACAGGTCGCCGATCAGGCGGCGGACCTGCGGGTCGAAAGGCGACAGGCGCCGGTATTGCTTCGGATCGACCGCCACCTGGCCGGTTTGCGGGTCCCAGCGCGTGACCCGGGGCAGCCTGGCGTCCAGGTCGAAACTGAGCACCGGCATCCAGGCATAGACCTTGACGTGGGAGCGGGTGCGCAGTTGCCAGGCGACCCGGTCGAACAGGTCGGCACGCATCGGCAGGTGGCGATTGGGGAAGTACAGCGACTGCACCAGCCCGTCGCCCTTGGGATCGGCGAAGGCCTGGAGGAACACGGTATTGGCCCCCAGGTCGGCCATGCGCTGCACCAGCTTGCCGAGGTTGATCTCCTGCTGCTTGGGGTCCGGGTCGTAGACGTTGTCCAGGTCCACGTGCACCACACGCATTGGGGCCGCGGTCTCGACGCCGACGATGCTGTTGGAGAAATGGATGCCGTCCGGGTCCGAGACCACCAGGAAACGCGGGCTGCTCATCAGGTTGTCGAGGCGGTCCAGGCCATCGTCCAGGGTCAGCGCCAGCTTGAAGCCCTGGCTGTCGACCACCTGCAGCGTCGAGCCATCGGCCGTGCCATAGGGCCAGACCCAGACCCGCGGACGATAGCCGGTGGCGGCCTGGATCTTGTCCGAGATGGTGCTCACATCCTTGCGCATGCGCGCCTGGAACTGCGCCTCGCTTTCATAGCGTCCGGTGCGCGGGTCGTAGCGCCGGGTCGCAGCAGCAGGCTGCATGTTGCCCTGGGGGTTACCGAGGATGCCCAGGTGGCTGCTGTCGGTGTGGGCGGCGATCTCCACCAGGCCGGAGCGGGAGATCTCGCGGATCTGCGCCCAGGTCAAGAATTGCGAGCGCGGCCGCAGGTCGCCGGCGAAGTTCACCGGCTGGTCGGCGGGGGTGTCGATCCAGGTGCCCACCGGGGCCAGGAGGGCCGGCCAGCGATAACTGCGCAGCACCGGCATGACCCGGGTATAGAAGCTCGAATAGCCGTCGTCGAAACTCAGCAGGATGGCCTTGGCCGGCAAGTCCGGGCCGCCCCGCCGGGCCGCCAGGATCTGGTCCACGGTGACCGGCTTGTAGCCGTTCTCGCGCAGCCATGCCAGTTGCTGGAGCATACGGTCGGTGCGCACCGCCACCACGCGCTGGTCCGGGTTGCGATCCTCGATATCGTGGTAGGCGATGCCCAGCACGTGGTTCTTCGGCCAGGGCGCTTCGTTGTTCGGCATCGGCCGTTGCGCCGGGGCGACGAAGTCCGCGGCAGGCTGGGAACAAGCACTGAGCAGCAGTGCGCCCAGCAAGAGGATGCAACGCTCGATCAGGCTCATCGTCACCGTCCTCTAGAAGCGATAGGTAAGGTCCACGGCCAGGCGCAAGTCGGTTTCCCGCTCGCCGTCGTAGGGTCGGTTGATCACGCTCAGCACCGCGCCTATATCGAACACGTCGTTCCAGCTATAGCGCTGGCCGTAGCTGACCAGGCCGACACCGCCGGTGGAATAGTCGCGCTGGCTGTAGGTGCCGACGCCGAACTGGAACTGCTGGCTCCACGAGGTTTCGTAGCGGTGGTAGAGCACATGGTTGACGTTCACCGTCGGCAGGACGCTGAAGTCGGACTTGGGATTGAAGTACGGCGCGTCGTCCCGGGTGTTGTGGCTGGTACCGACCTCCAGGCCCAGGTCGACCTGGACTTCGGGAGAGCGGTACACCCCTTCGCGGCCGGTGAGCAGGGCTTCGAAACGGTTGTTGCCATCACTGAAGTGCGAGGGGCTCAGGGACAGTTTCCACTCCCGGCTTTCATTGGCGCGCCAGCGCAGGAAAGCGCTGCCGCCATTGGCGCTGATGTCGTTCTTGAGGGCCCGCAGCGGCGTCGCGGCGGTGAGGTAGTCGAGGCTGCCGCCGTACTGCCAATGGTCGTCGATGTCCCGGGCCAGGGCTATGCGGGCGCCGGTCTTGTTGCCGTAGCCGTAGGAGTGGTTGGAGACCTCGGCCTCCAGGGTCATGTCGCGGGTGCGCCGTTCCACACCTAGCAGCTGCCAGCGGTGGTTGCCCTTGCCCTCCTGGAAGTCGCCCATGGCGTAGCCGACGCCAGCGAACACGCGCCAGTCTTCATCGATGGGCGGGCTGTAGAGCCGGCTCTCGATGCCGAAATCGCGGCTCCCGGAGACCGCCCCGGCGCCGTTGTTGCCACCGCCATTGCTCTTGCCGCCATAGGTCGAGACCCGCAGCTCGGCCATGTCGTGGACCTCACGCTCTCGGGCCAGGCGCTGCACCGCGCGGTTCTGCGGATAGCGCGCGACCACATCGTCGGTCAGGGCATCCAGCTGCCGCCATTCCTGCAGGTCCTGGGCGGTGTGCCCCTGGGCAACCTCCAGGGCGACGTCGCGCGGCGCCACGCTTTCGACCTCCTTGAGCAGGTATTCGGAGCGGCGCGGCCACTCCCGGGCCAGGTACAGGTTGGCCTGGGCCAGGCGCACATTGACGTCGCCCGGGGCCTTGGTGGCCAGGTCGTCCAGGCGCTGCTCGCTGTCAGGCAGGTTATTGCCGTAGGTGCCGGCCTGGGCCGCCAGCAATTGCGCGTCCAGCCAATCGTCGTTGGGATCGCCCACCGTCTGCCCCACCAGCTGGATGCGCTGGGGTTCGCTGTTGGCCAGGTCGGTGGCCACCTTCAGCGCCGCCTCGGGCTGTTCGCTTTCCAGCAGCGAGTAGTACAGGCCGGTGGTGTCTTCGACGCGGTTGCCCCGGTCGGCATCCGGGGCGCTCAGCACCTTGCGGTACAGGTCGGCGGAAACCTCCGGCTGGCGCTGGTCGAGGTAGGCCGAAGCGACCCAGCGCAGGGCGTAGGTGGGAATGGCCACGCCGGCGGCGGTCAGTTGCTCGTACTCGCTGATCACCTCGGCGGTCCGCGCCCGGGACTTGAGCGCCCCCAGGCGGTCGATGCGCCAGCGGGTCACGTCGTCCTGGGCCTTGGGATCGTTGCCCCAGGCGGCGAACAGCGTGTCGTAGTCGGCGAGGGCGCGATCGGCCACCACGAAGCGTTCCTTCTCGCTGCGGCTGGCCAGCTCCGACAGGCGCACCCGCTCGGCAGCCAGGTCAGCTTCCATGCGCCGCTGGATGACCGGATCGATCAACCCGGGATGCTGGTGCGCCAGGCGCACGGCCGGCTCCGGCAGGCGGGCGCGCTGCAGGGCGTAGATGTACTCGCGCAGTACGTCGGGCCGCTCGCCGGCACGGACGAAGGCCTGGTCGTATTCCACCAGGGCATCCTGGGGCTGGTTGGCCCGGGTCAGGGCGTAGCCCAGGGCCAGGCGCCGGTTCGGATCCTCCGGCTTGGCGGCCACCAGCGCCCGGGCCCGGGCCACGGCTTCTGCGGGCTGGCCAGCGTCGGCCTGGGTCAGCGCCAGGCCCAGTTGCAGGTCGGCGTTCCTGGGGTCGCGCTCCAGCGCCTGGCGATAGAGCCGGGTGGCGTTGTCCCATTGCTTGAGGTTGCGATAGGCCCGGGCGGTGGCGGTCAGGGCCTGCACCGGCAGCACGCGATTGCGCCCCTGGGTCTCGTAGACATTCACCACTTCACTATCCAACCCGGCCCAGCTGGCGATCTGCAGGTGGTCGCTGACCAGCCCGTTGGTCAACTGGTTGGCCGGTACCTGGCGCAAGTGGCTCAGGGCCGGGGCATAACTGCCCGCCCGGGCCTGGATGATCAGTTGGTCATAGGCGGTGTCGGCGAACGCCAGCCCGGGCAACAACAGTTGGCTGCACAGTGCCAGACGAAACAATGGGCGCAGGCCAAAGCGGCGAGCAGGATGAACAGTGCATTGCATTTCGTCAGCACCTTTACATGGCTGGCCGGAGTGCCGCGTCCACGCCTGTACGCCCCGGCGACCGGGACCAAGCGACCCGGCGAAACTTTCCGGGAGAAGTCTTCCACGTAGGTTAGTTCAGAAATTGCGACGCAATAATTATTCAGAATCAGATCGGCAAAACGTGCCCAAGGCCCCGTGCACCGGGGCCTTGGACAGCACGACGCCCGGGCTGTGGCATCCACGGCACCGGGCGTCGAGGGTGATGCAACCGATCGCCAATGGCGATCGAGCGGCGGTCGCTTACTGCTGCGCGCCGGCGCCGGCTACCCTGCTCATGACGAAGCCAATGAACTGCTCGACCGTCATCTTCTGGCCGTTGAAGTTCACTTCGTTGTTGGCGTAGTGCAGCGCCGAGACCACGTTGTTGCCGTCCAGCTTGGCCAGTTGGGTGGCAACGGCCATGGCGCTGAGCATTTCCGCGGTGGCGGCGCCCTGTTCGGCGATCTGCTTGGCGTCGGTCATGCCTTCAGCCTGGGCCTGCAGGGCCGCCACGTCGGCAACCATCGGCTTGGACAACGACAGCTTGGCATCCAGTTGGCTGATCAACTGCTTGCCCAGCTCTGCGGTGGGCAGCTCCAGGCTCTGCGGCTTGGCCAGGTCCAGGCTCAGGCTGAAGCGGCTTTCGCCATTGCCGGTCTTGAGCGCCAGGCTTTCCAGGGCGATCTGAGGCTTGGCGGCCAGGACCTTGTTCACCGCCGCACGGATCTTGGCCTCCTCGGCTTCGCTCATTTGCAGCTCAGGTGCCTCTTCGCCCTTGGCCGAGGCCTCGGCGGCAGTTTTTTGGTACGGCTGCAATACGTTCTGATAGACCTGGACCAGCTCCAGCATGCCCTGGCTGTCCAGGTCCTTCATGCTCCAGAGCATCTCGGCGGAACCCACGGCCTTGCCATCGAAGGCGATCTCGCCCACACGGTAATCCGCGCGACCGGCCACGTTGCTGCCGGTTTCTTCAGTGGATGTCTTCTGTTCGAAGTTCTTCAGGGTCAATACCGACTGCTTGTCGCCGAAAGTAGCCTTCAGGCCGCTGAGCTCCAGGGTGTTCTGGCCCAGGTAGTAGTCGAAGCTGCTCTTGTGCAGGTTGCTGGCCAGGGTCAAGCCTTTGATTTCCATCTTGAGCGGGGCTTTGTCCGGCGAGCTGAGGAACAGGTCCAGGCTGTCCATATAGCCGTCGACCTTGGCCTTGCGGCGATTCTCGCTGACGCTGAAGGTGGCGTTCAGGCCAGAGAACTTGAGGTTGTTCAGCTCATCCAGGGCCAGTTCCATCGGAGCGAAATCCAGGGTGCCCTCGGCGGACAGGTCATAACCGACATTGACCACGCCGTTGAACGGTGCAGCGCCCTTGGTGGCCGCAAACCATTTGTCGGTCTGGGAGTTGTTCACCAGCTCGTAATGACTGGAAGCCATGACGGGTAGCCACTTGAAGCGAACCAGGCGCGAGAACGGCAGCGGGCCGTGCTCGATATGGTCGGCGATCAGCAGTTCCAGGTCACCGTGGAACAACTCGCCCTGGCCCTTCAAGCGATAGCGGGCGTTGCTGCTGAACACACCGCGCTCCAGGGACACCAGCTCCAGGGTCGCAGTGGCGTCGTAGCCGATCAGCGCTGCCTGCAGCTCCTTGTTGCTCTCCACGATCTGCTGCTGCAGAACCCCTTCCAGCTTGGTGCCGGTGTACCAGGCGCCGCCGGCACTGATTGCACCCACTGCGACGACGATTCCTAACAGTACGCCTGCTGACTTATTCATGTTTGACCCGATCGATATCCATAGTTTGAAAGTGTGCTGGTCTTCCCTGAACCCATGACGGGTCGCGGCTCGACTCCGCGTGAAACCGGCGCAGATTAGCATTGGCGGTGGGGCGCAGTGCAACAGTGGTGCAGCTGCAAGCTTCAAGCCGCAAGCGCCAAGCGAAAGCAAAAGGCAGGGGCCCGCTGGCTCCAGGCTTGTGGCTTGTGGCTTGTGGCTTGTGGCTTGTGGCTTGTGGCTTGTGGCTTGGAGTTTGCCGTTAGGAAAATTCGAGCTCGAGGGCATCGAGCTGATGGTCGAAGCTCTTGAGCCGGGCGCTCCAGGTGTAGACCAGCACTTCGAAGTCGCGATCGATCACCGCGCTGTTGCCTCGGGACTCGCCACGAGGGTCGCAGAAATCCAGTTGGTAGCGCTCCCGGGCCATGGCCGTGGCGACATCCGACAGCTCCCGGGCATTGCTCAGCCAGTGGTGGCCGTCGTCGGCTTGCTTGTCGAGCCGCATGCACTGCGCCTTCAGCGCCTCCAGGCTTTTTTCCAGCGGGGTGCCGGTGAGTTCGCCCATGACCTCGGCGAAGGTCCGCCCGGGCTGCCAGTAGCTACCCCAGAAGTATCGGTCAAAAACGGTTTCGACCCGGCGCAGGGCCACCTTGGTGTCCCAGATGGCCACCAGGGTCTTGCTCTGCTCGAGCTGCCTCTTCTTGATTTTCTGGCTCTGGAACGAGGACCACGCCACCACGCCGATGGCCATCACCGCGATCAAGGCGCTGGCGCTGTCGAGAAACACCATGGCCTTGTCGATCTGGTGGGCCAGCATGACCCCGTAGAAGTAGGTGGCAGACAGCAGTATCAGGGCGCAGAGCGCGCACCAGAAGCCCGGAGCATAAGGGTTTTTCATTATTGGAATCCCCATGGCCATCACGCTTTGATCATGGCAAGGCGCCCGGCACTCGGCGTCTTGCCAACTGATCAAAGCATAGCAACGGCCTCAGGGTTTCGTGGCTGGCGGAGCTTGCGTTCGTCCGCTTTCCCAACCGCCGCCCAGGGCCAGGAACAAGTCGATCTGGCTCATCGCTACCTGGGTGTTGGCCGCCGCCAGCTGGGCGCGCATGTCGGTGTAGGTACGAGTGGCCTGCAAGTCGGCGAGGAACGACGCCCGTCCGGCCTGGAAGAAGCGGTGGGTCTGGTCCGCCGCCACCTGTGCCGACTGCTCGGCGTCGGCCAGGGCATCGCGCCGTTGCAGCTGGGCGCTGTACTGGGCCAGGCCGGTCTGGGTTTCGCGAATGGCGTTGAGCACCACCCCGTCGAAATGCGCCAGGGCCGCCTGGCTCGTCGCCTCGGCTTCGTGGATGCGCTCACGGGCACCGTTGGCCGGCACCGTCCAGCTGATCACCGGGCCGAAACCCCAGCGATTGGTGGAAGCCTTGCCCAGGTTATCGAGGATACCCACGGTGCCCACGGTGGCACCGATGCTGATGTCCGGGTACAGGGCCCCGGTGGCTACCCCAATTTGTGCGGTGGCCGCCGCCAGGTGACGTTCGGCCTGGCGTACATCGGGACGGCGCTTGAGCAGCGCGGCGCCATCGCCCACCGGCAACAGCTGGGCGATATGCGGCAGCTCGGCGCAGCTGGCGGTGCCGGCCGGCAACTGGTCCACCGGCCTGGCCAGCAGCATCGACAGGCGGAACAGCCCCGACTGGCGCGCCGCTTCGTAGCGCGGCAACTCGGCCCGCAGGGACTTGAACTGGGTCTGGGAGCGGGTGACCTGGGTTTCGTCGCCGCGCCCGGCATCGCGCAGGCGCTGGGTCAACTCGGTGCTCTGGGCTTGCAGGCCCAGGGAGTGCTCGGCGATTTCCCGTTCTTCGTTGGCCGCGCAGACCTGGGTGTAGGCCCGCACCACATCCGCCACCAGGGTGATGCGGGCGATGTCCGCCGCGGCCTGGGTCGCATCGGCATTGGCCTTGGCCGCCTCGATGCCGCGCTGCAGGGTGCCGAACAGGTCGAACTGGTAGGAGGTGCTGATGGACAGGTTGCCGACGTTGGCCACCGGCACCTTCTCCGGCAGCAGGAAGGCCTCGCCGGACTCCTGCAGGCGCTCGACCCCAGCCTTGACCCCACCGCTCCAGCCGCCGGCGGCCTGGGCTTCGTCCACCTGGGCCCGGGCCCGGGCCAGGTTGGCCGCCGCTACGCGCAAATCGGTGCTGGAAGCCAGGGCCTGCTGCACCAGCTGGTCCAGGCGCGGATCGTGGTACAGGCGCCACCAATCGCCGGGCACCGGGGCCGAGACCACATTGGCGCCCTTGCCCGCCAACTCGCCTTGCAGGTCCGGGCGTTGCAGCGCCGCATCCTTGGGCAACTGGTAATCCGGCCCGACCTGGCAGGCCGAGAGCAGCAAGCCGAACCCGAGCAGGGCCAAACGCGCGCCGTGGTTCATTGCCCGGGCTCCTGCCGCGGCTGGTCGTCGATGATCGACACCGTGGCGGTGCGCCCGGCGATCATGCGAAAGTCCGCCGGCACATCGTCGAAGGCGATACGCACCGGGATCCGCTGGGCCAGGCGCACCCAGCTGAAAGCCGGGTTGACGTTGGGCAGCAGGTTGCTGCCGCTGCTGCGGTCACGGTCCTCGATCCCGGCGACGATACTCTCCACATGCCCGCGCAGGCGCGCACGGTCGCCCACCACGCGGATATCCACGGCCTGGCCGATATGGATGCCGTCGAGCTTGGTTTCCTCGAAGTAGCCGTCGATATGGAAGGAATTGCTGTCCACCACCGACAGCACCGGGCGCCCGGCAGTGACGAATTCCTGGGGCCGTGGCGCGCGGTCGTTGACGTAGCCATCCACCGGGCTGCGCACCACCGAGCGGTCGAGGTTGAGCTGGGCGCTGTCCACCGCCACCTGGGCCTCGGCCAGGGCCGACTGGGCCCGGGCCTCGCGGGATTGGCTCTCTTCCAGTTGCTCGCGCGGCACCAGGTTGCCCAGGCCGCGGTTGCGCTTGGCCTCGCGCTGGGCCTGGGCCAGGGTTTCCTGGCGGTCGGCCAGGTTCGCCCGGGCCTGGCGCAGGGCCAGGTGGAAGCGGTCCTGGTCGATGCTGAACAGCACCTGGCCACGCTTGACCAGCTGGTTGTCCTTGACCTCTACCTGCTGGATCAGCCCGGAGACATCCGGAGCGATCTGCACGATATCGGCACGGATATGCCCGTCCCGGGTCCAGGGCGCGAACATGTAGTACATCACCATGCGCCAGACCACCACGACCGCGAAGGTCACCACCAATAACGTCAGGACCACACGACCGATGGTCAATAAAGGTTTTTTCATGTCATCAGGTATCGGCTGAGAGAGTCGACGACGCCTAGCAACAAGGCGTAGAGACCCACGTTGAACAGTGCCCGGTGCCAGACCAGGCGATAGAAATGCAGGCGTGTCAGCAAGCCATGCACCAGCAGGTACACGCCATAGGTGATGCCCATCAGCACCAGCAGCGTGGGCAGGAACACCCCGCTGATATCCAGATCACCGATCATAGGGGCGCTCCATCGATGCCAGGGGGAAGGGGTGCTTCATGTTCGCCCGAGGCCACGAACTCGACGCCCGGCAACAGCGCCAGGCGCAGGCCGCTGAGGGCGTGCAGCAGGTGCCGGCGGGTTTCGTCGTCGCCTTGCAGCCGTTGGCTGTCCAGGGCCCGGCGGGTGCGATCCAGGGTCATCAGCAATGGGCTCGGCGCCTCGAGGCGCTCACCGGCCTTGAGGCAGGCCTTGAAGTACTCGCCCACCTCGGCCACCACCTGGCGCAACAGGCCCTGGGCCACGCCCTGGACCCGGGGCGCATAGGCCAGCAGATCCAGCACGTTGAGCGCCACCCGCAGTTCGCGCAGGGCGACGCCGGTGTCCTGGCCGGTCATGGCCAGGCGCGGCAGGTGCTGCATCAGCCGGTCGAGCATTTGCGCGCCCATGTGCCGGTGCTCGGCAAGGGTCGCCGGCTCCGAAAGGCTGACGATGTCGCGCCAGCTGAAGCGGGTCAGGCGCTTGGCCGCCAGTTCCGAACCGAACGGCCGGGCGACCAGGGTCCAGATGAAGGCGAACAGCAAGCCGATGGGGCCTGCCAGGTTGGAGTTGGAAAAGTTCAGGAAATCGGCGTCGTAGGCGCCCTGGATACTGATGAAGGACGCGGTGTTGACGATGGTCAGGAGCATGCCCAGGTAGAACCTGGGCTGCACGGTCAGGGTGCCGACGCAGATGAAGGGCACGGCGAACACCAGCACCAGCATGGCGAAATCGTGCAGGTTGGGCAGGATCAGGAACAGGTAGAGGCTGGCGAACAGCACCGACAGCGCAGTCCAGAAGAAGAACCGGTAGATCTGCGGCGCCGGGTCGTCCATGGCGGCGAAGAAACTGCAAGCCACCGCCGCCAGGATCACCGCGCTGCCACCGTCGGTCCAGCCCAGGAGGATCCACAGCACCGAGGCGACGATGATCGCCAGCACCGTGGAGCCCGCCGAATAGAGCATCAGTCCACGATCGAGGAAGGGCGTCAGCCGGCCCAGGCGCCAATGGCGGTAGACCGCGCGCCAGGTGTCCTGGCTTTCGCACTGGATGGCGTGCTGCAGGCTACGGCAGTCCTGCCACAGGTCGATCCACTCGCCCAGGCGGTACAGGGTATTGGAGAACAGCAACTGGCTCCGATCGTCCAGGGCCCGGGCATCGGGTTGCAGGGCTTCGAGCTCGCCGCGCAGGGCTTGCCAGCGCTGCGTCGAGGCATCCTGGGCGGTACTTTCCAGCCACTCGTCGGCCTTGGCCAGCAAGGGCGCGAAGCGTTCGGCCAGCTCCGGCGCCCGGCGCTCCAGGGCAGACAGGGCGTCGTCCAGGGCGTCCACCACCGGCAGCAGGTGGATCATCCGCCCACGCAGTTCCTTGGTGTTGCGCACCGTCTGCGGCCGCGCGCCTTCATGGGGCAACTGGCCGATCATCATTTCCAGGGTGTTGAAGGTCGCCACCATCGAGGCGCGCAGGGCACTGACTTCCTCGGGCTGCACATTGCGGGTGAGGAAGCGCCGGCTGTAGGTCGCGGCATCGGCGAACCACTTGCCCGCCGATCCGACGAATACCGGGGCCAGGCGCCGGGGCCAGAACATGCTGCCGACCACCGCCGCGCAGATGATGCCGAGGAAGATTTCCTCGGTTCGCGCTTGCGCCACGTCCCACACGGCCAGGGGGTTGTCCACCACCGGCAGGGCGATCATCGGCAAGGTGTAGCCGGCCAGCATCAGCGCGTAGTTGTTGGCGGTGCGCAGGTGCATGGACAGGAACAGCAGGATGCCGGTCCACAGCGCGATGATCACCACCAGCAGGTAGGGGCTCTGCACGAACATCGGTACCAACAGCACCGCGGCCGAGGCGCCAAGGAGGGTACCGATGGCGCGGTACAGCGCCTTGGAACTGGTAGGGCCGACGAACGGGCTGGAGACGATGTACACCGTGGCCATGGCCCAATAGGGACGGGGCATCTGCATCAGCATGGCGATGTACAGGGCGATCATCGAGGCGGCGAAGGTGCGCACGCCGTAGAACCAGTCCCGCGCGGGAGGCACACCGGTAAAAAATCCTTTCAAGATGGCTGCACCGGCGAGTGGTTGGCGGATTCGAAGGCCTGGATCACCCGCAAGGCCGCTTCCAGATCCTGGGCACTGATGCCCGCCAGGACTTCGTGACGCAGGCGCACCAGTTCGCCCTCCACTGCCTGCACCAACTCGCGACCGCTGTCGGTCAGGCTCAGGCACTTGGCCCGGCGGTCATGGGGGTCTTCGCTGCGGCAGACATAACCGGCGGTGCATAGCTGGTCCAGCAGGCGCACCAGGGACGGGCTTTCCATGCCTGCGGCCTGGGCCACGGCGACCTGGCGCACGCCCTCGCCCAGCCGCCCGATCATCAACAGGGGCACTGCGCAGGCTTCGGAGACCCCGAAGTTGATCAGGGTGTTCTGGCAGATCCGACGCCAATGCCGCGCCGCGACCACCATGCCACTGCTGATGTTCATGTGAAGAGATTCAAGGGATTTGGGCACAAGACTGTTCGCATACTGATAGTTTGCTAACTATCAATATGACATCAACGAATATTTTCAGTCAAGTTTTGTAACAAATACCCAGGACAGGTTCCGAATGCGCTTCAACGCTTCCTGGCTTGCTCGTAAACAGCCCCGCGCTCGCGCTTACCAACTGCGACAACAGCCACCACAACGCGCTGCTCGATAACCTTATAGACCAGCCGATAACCCGAGGCCTTGAGCTTGATCTTGTAGCATTCGGGTAAACCGTACAGGGCATCTGCGGGGACTTGGGGCATTTGCAGCCGTTGCGCGAGCTTCTTCTTGAATTGCTCGCGAAGCGTATGGCCCAGCTTGTTCCACTCCTTGAGCGCCGAAGGCAGGAACTCGAGTTTATAAGTCATCCAGACTGACCGGGACGGGAGTCTCCTGACTGCGCGCCCGAACGATCTCGGCCAGTTCCAGATCGTCCAAACGCTCCATCAACGCTTCGAAAACTTCGGCAGGAATCATGTAGCCCATGACCCGGTTGTGGTTCAACACAGCCACCGGGCCACCTTGAGCGCCGTTCAATACCGCTGAAGGATTCTTCTTCAATTCAGATACGCTGACGGCTTTGTCAGCCAGGATACTTTGCATTTTCATGACCTCAATTCAGGTCATGATTCTGGTCTAAATTATCGCTCCCAACAACCACAGCTCATCATCCACCCCGTCCCTTCCTCAACAACACATCCAGTTGGTCCACCACCTCGGCCCAGTCGGCATCGTCGAGGATTTCATCACGTAAAAAATCCGCCTGGCTCTTGCTCCAGAAAAACGCATCCGCCAGGTGCAGTTCCGGTTTCAGCGGGGAATGGGTGGTGATGAAGCGGTCGATGCTCACCGGGTCATCGGCCAGCCCCAGTTGCTTGAACAGCGCTGGCAGGTTGTGGGTCGGTGATTCCATGGTAGGGCTCCTGATCAGTGACAGACTTCGCAGACCTCGGCATTGGGCACCATCCGCAGGTATTCGGCCATGCTCATGTGCACCAGGCTGTGGTGGTTTCCGGCCTCCAGGTAGATGTCCTTCTGGCGGGTCAGCAATGGGTCGATGACCACGTCCAGCCCGTAGGACTCGCCCAGGGCCGGCACCGCGCCACGCTCGCAGTCGTTGAACAGGTACGCCAGGGTGCTTTCCCGGGTGACTCGCCACTGGTCGCTGCCGCGTACCTTGCCCAGGTCCAGGTGGCGGCTGGCCGGCAGCACCGCCATCAGGTAGCGCCCGTGCTGGTCGTCGAGGATCACCGACTTGGCCAGGCGCTCCGCCGGCACTCCCGCCACCCGAGCCGTTTCCAGGCTGCTGGCCGAATGGGGATGGGTTACCAGGTCGAACTGGCAGTGGGCTTGCTCCAGACTGTGTTGCACGGTTCTCGCCATACGCATGATGCACCTCGGTGCCCCGGCCACGGGGACAGGACTGTGACTCCCTGATGCAAGTCTAGGCCGGGTGCGGCCAGGTGCCGGAACAACTTCCCAACGGTGATCCCGGACACTCGCGGCGAGCCGGCGTTATCCACAGGCCGGGAGAGCGCCTGCTCAGCGCCCCGGGCAAGCCCAGCCGCAGGTTTCATAGAGCACGGCCTGGGTGTCGCCGCCGGCATGTTGGTCGAGCTTGCGCCAATGAGCTGGAATCACCGGGAATTCGTCCGGATCGACCCGGCTCATCACCAGCCAGACCCGGCCATTGCCCGGCGGCAGGTCGTCCAGGCGATCGAGGCTGACCTCGGCGTTTTCATCGATCAGGGTGCCGAAGCCATAGCGGTTGGGCCGGGTCGACACGCCTGCCGCGCCAGGCGGCGTGAACAGCCGCGGAGCGGTATGGCTGCGGTCGTAGTAACCCCAGGTCAGGTACCAGAACATATCGCCCAGCACCACCTGGTCGCCAGGCAGGGTATGGCGATTCATGTACTCGACCATGTTGTTGAACTGGTCGTCGGCATCCACGGTGTAGTTGTTCTTCAGGCCCACTGCGAACACCGCCAGCACCACCAGCAGCAGCGCCACGGCCAGGATCTTGAAGCGTTGCGCCAGCCGGTCGACGGCCAGGGCCAGGCACAACGGCAGCCCGAGGGCTGGCACCGTCAGGTAGCGCTCGATGAACACCGGGGAGATGAACGACACCGCGAACACCAGCAAAAGAGGCAAGACGCTGTAGATCACCAGCAAGGTAGCCAGGCGGGACCGGCTGCGATCGCTGCAAAGCAGGTAGGCCAGCACCGCCGCCAGTAATGCTGGCAGGCTGACGAACAACCACCAGGGCATGCCTTCGCCATCGTCCTGGGCCAGCAGTTGCCAGATCATCGAAGGCAATGAACGCAGGGTGACCGGTGGCTCCCAACCGACATCGCCGCCGGCCTTCAATTCATCCATGTGCAGCAGCAGGTCCACCAGCCCCGGCAGCCAGGGCAGGAACAGCAGCACGATGACGACGTTGGCCCACCACCAGCTCCGGCGCCGCAGGAAATGCCGGGCCGTTTCTTCCTGGGGCCGGGCCAGGGCCAGGTAGAGCCAGTGCGAGACCACGCAGAACGCCGTGAAGTAGTGGGTATAGAAACCGGCCGCCATCAGCAACGCGTAGATCACCAGGTAGCGGCGGCGATGTGGCGCCCGCACCCAGTAGACCAGGGCCAGGGTCGCTCCCAGCAGCCACACCCCCAGCAGCGAATACATGCGCACTTCCTGGCTGTAGCGCACGGCGGTAGGCAGCAGCGCCAGCAGCAGGCAGGCCAGCAGCGTGGCCCGCCGGCCGGCCACCAGGTGCATCAACCAGGTCCCGAGGAATACCGCGAGCGCCCCAGGCAACGCACTCATCAGGCGAATCGACAGGATCGAATCGCCGAACAGGCCGATCCAGCCATGCAGCAGGAGGAAATACAGCGGCGGATGGACATCGTAGGCGGCGTGGCTCCAGATGCCCGCCAGCGGGAACTGGGCCAACAAAACACTGGATCCCTCGTCGCCCCAGATCGCCGCCGCCGTCAGCTCGTAGAAACGCAAGGCCAGGGCCAGCAACAGCAGCGGCACCAGCCAGGGCTCACGAAGCAATTGCGCCAGGGGCTGCGAATGCGTGACAGCCTGGCGATACCGCTGCTTGGCCGTTTGCTCGGTACTCGGTACGCCCATCACCACCCTCTGCCGATAGATCTGCGCTCCCGCCCGGAGCCATGACGCGCTGATTGTAGGCCAGAACCCCCAGGGCTTGTGCGTAATGCCGATCAGTCAAGGAGCTTGTAGGAGCGAGGCTTGCCGGCGATGGACTTCAGGGCCTTGCGCCTATCCAGTAGACACGCGCTACCGGTAGCGACCCTCGCGAACAAGCGAGCATCGACCGGCTGCTCCTACAGGGGATCACCTTGCTTAAGTGAACAGCGTGACGTGGCTTGCCCGTGACCTACAGTTGCACGCACCTCGATTCATCACCCGCCTTCGCTACGCGCGCAGCCGCGCTGTCGATCGGCGCACAGCAGAACCGGGCGGATGGCCATATAATCCGCGCAACGGGCCGTCCGCCTCACTCATCAACAGCTGAAGGCTTGTCCTGATGGCCTCCTGAATTAGGGACAATTCATGCGCATCGCTCTCTTCTCGTCATTGCTCCTGGCCACTCTCTGTGCCGGCCAGGCCCAGGCCAGCTCCGACGACTTCTGTGCACCGACCTGGAAGCTCTACTCCCACCGACTGGACGGCTGCAGCAACCTGCCCTTCCTCAGCCCAGGCAACGACAGCCGGGTCAACCTGCGCCTGTTGATGGCCGACCAGGGCAGCCTGGCGCTGGTGCCCCGCGCGCTGACCAAAGATGACCTGAGCCTGGGTTTCGGCCCCGTGCCCTTCCCGACGTACCGCTTGCGGCCACTGGACCCGGCGGACGAGCACGACGGCGACAGCGCCAAGGCAAGCCTGTCTCCCGCTGCCACCGAGCTCAACAGCCGGCTGCAGGCCCTGGGCATCTCCCGCGACAACCAGAAGGCCGCCGGGGACAACTTCATCGAGGGCGAAGGCAGCCGCTGCCGCAGCAACTCGGACGCCAGCGCCCTGGCCTTCGTCGCTCAACTGGACAACCCGCAACTGAGTCCCGCTGACCGCCAGGCCCTGGCCCAGGCCCGGATCAAACTGCTGGGAGCCTGTTCCTGGGAAGCCAACCCGCTGGCCGACCTTCTGCCGGCAAACCTGGCTTCTGCCCCGGCTCGCGACCTGGCCAGCTATCTGCAGGCGAGCGTCCAGTTCTATGACGGTCACTTCGATGACGCGACCAGGGGCTTCACCAGCCTCAAGGACAACGCCCTGCCCTGGCTGGCCGAGACGGCCACCTACATGCTGGCGCGCACCGCTCTCAACCAGGCCCAGCAGAGCGCGCTGGACGAATGGGGCACGGTCAACCTCAAGCTTGTGGATAAGTCGGCGCTGCAACAAGCCGGGGCAGGCTTCGATGCCTACCTGAAAACTTATCCACAGGGGCTCTATGCTGTGTCCGCCCAGGGGCTGATCCGCCGTGTGCACTGGCTGCAAGGCGATACCCGGGCCCTGGCCGATGACTACGGCCAGCAACTGACCCGGAGATCGGACAACTCCGACGACAAGCGCCAGGACGACCTGGTGGCGGAGATCGACTACAAGCTGCTGGACAATCCCGATGCCGATATCCGGGTTCCGCTGCTGCTGGCGGTCCGGGACCTGATGGACATGCGCAAAGATCCATCGTCCAGGCTGACCCGCGAAGCCTTAACGCAACACAAGGCCCTGTTCAGCGAGCAACCGGCCTTGTACGACTATCTGCAAGCGGCCTTCACCTTGTTTGTCGAGCAGCAACCTGCAACAGCGCTCAAGCAATTGCCGACGCAGATTCCGGCCCAACTGGACTACCTGGCCTTCAGCCAGCAGACCCTGCGCGGCATGGCCATGCAGGCCCAGCAAGACTGGAAGGGCGCAACGCAGCTGTGGCTGCAACTGCTGCCCCTGGCCAAGCAACCGTTGCAACGCGAACAACTGGAACTGGCCCTGGCCTACACCTACGAACGCAGCGGCGAACTGGCCAAGGTGTTCGCCGCCGACTCGCCGATCGAGTCCGCCCAGGTGCGCGCCATCCTCCTGCGCCACGTGGCCTCGCCCGAGCTACTGCGCCAGCAAGCTAGCCAGGCCGATTCGCTCGAGGAACGCAACACCGCGTACTTCGTCCTGCTGTACAAGAGCCTGACCCGTGGCCGGTACGCCGCCTTCAGCGAAGACTTGCACAGCGTCAACCAGGGCCTGGATACGAGCCAGGGCAAGGGCGTCCTGTCCAACGACAACATCGGCAACTACCTGGGCTACATCTACGCCGACGGCCCTTCGCTGCAGGTGTTCAACTGGAATGGCCAGGGCGAGGCGGGCGAGAGCGCCAACTACACATGCCCGGGCATTGCCGAAACCGCGGCGAGCTTGCAGAAAGACCCCAAGTCCCCCGCTGGCCTGTTGTGCCTGGCGGAGTTCATACGGCTGAACAACTTCGACCAGATGCCCCTGGATACCAAGCCCGAGGCCGAGCGCCTGGGCGGCACTCCGGACCAGTTCCCGGGCAGCACCTACTCGCGGCTCGACAGCTACCGCAAGGTGATCGACAACCCCAAGGCCAGCCGCGATGAGCGGGCCTTCGCCCTGTACCGGGGGATCTACTGCTACGCCTCCTCCGGCAACAACCGCTGTGGCGGCCAGGGCGTGGAGCCAGAGGTACGCAAGGCCTGGTTCCGCCAGTTGAAGACCAAGCTGGGGGACACCCAGTGGGCCCAGTCGCTGCGTTACTACTGGTGAGGAAATACCTAGGCTGCTGCCTGCTGCCGCTGTGGCTGTGCTGGACGAATCCGGCGGCCGCAGCGGTGGACGCCGCCGACCACGATGCCTTCTGGCTGTGGAGCGGCGTCAAGACCCAACCGGTGCTGGCCCAGGCCAGGACCCTGTACATCCTCCAGGGCCAGGTCAGCCGTTCACGGCGCCAGCCGGCACGGGGTGTCGAGCTCATCGCCCAGGGCCTGCCGGTGTCGCGACTGCGCCAGGAACAGGTGTGGGTGGTGTATCGCGCCCACACCCTGGCCTGGCCGGAGAAGGTCTACCAGCAGTTGCTGGGCCAGGTGCAGCGCTGGCAGAACAGCGGCACCCGGGTGGTGGGTATCCAGATCGACTTCGACAGCGGCACCCGTGACCTGGAGCGCTACGGGCAGTTCCTGCGGGACCTGCGCCAGCGCCTGCCGGCGCAGTACCGCCTGAGCATCACCGGCCTGATGGACTGGGGCAGCAACGCCGACCCGCAAGCCATCGGCCAACTCCAGGGCGTGGTGGATGAAGTGGTGGTGCAGACCTACCAAGGCCGCCACAGCATCGCCAACTATGGCGCCTACCTGCCACGCCTGGACCGCATGGGCCTGCCCTACAAGGTCGGGTTGATCCAGGGTGGCGCCTGGCAGGAACCCCAGGCGCTGCGCGACAGCCCCTGGTTCAAAGGCTACGTGGTGTTCCTGCAGAACCCTGGCTAGCCAGCGGATACACCGACTCCCAGCCACCGCCCAGGGCCTTGTACAAACCGACCATGGCCAGGGATACCCCGGCGGAGCTTTCCACCAGCTGTTCCTGGGTGGCCAGCAAGGCGCCCTGCACGGTCAGGACGTTGACGAAGTCCACCACCCCCTCGATGTACTGCTGCTGCGCGGTACGCAGGGCGATCTGGTTCTGCCGCACCGCCTCGGCGAGGCTGTCGCGCCGCAGTTGGCTGGCGTTGTAGCGAGTCAGCTGGTCGTCGATTTCATGCCAGGCCCGCAGCACGGTCTGCTGGTAGGCCACCGCCGCTTCCTGCTGCTGGGCTTCACGCAGCTTGAGCACGCCGCGCAGGCGACCGCCGTCGAACAGCGGCAGGCTGAACTGCGGGCCGAAGCTGTACTGCCGGGAGTTCCAGGAGCCGAAGTCCGCCAACTGCATGGCCTGGGAGCCGAAGTTGCCGGACAGGGTGATGCGCGGATAGAAATCCCCCTTGGCCACGCCGATGCTGGCCGTGGCCGCATGCAACCGCGCCTCGGCCTGGCGGATGTCTGGACGGCGCTCGGCCAGTTGCGAAGGCAGGCCGATCGCCAACCGCACCGGTGGCTGCGGCACTGGCGCATCGCCGGCCAACTCCTTCTGCAAGGCCTGGGGCGGCTCGCCCAACAGCAGGCTCAGGGCATTGATCAACTGCGCCTGGCGCTGCTGCAACTCCGGCAGGCGCGCCTCGATGGTGGCGACCTGGGCCGCGGCCTCGGCCACGTCCAGGTCGGTGGCCACCCCGTCGGCCAGGCGCAATTGCGAAAGCTTCAGGCTGTGGCGCGCAACCTCCAGGTTCTGCTCGGTGACGGCCCGGGTGCTTTGTACGCTGCGTAATTGGATGTAGTCCTGGGCGGTTTCCGCCAGCACCGACAGCAACACTACGCGCCGGTCATTTTCCGCCACCTCCAGGCTGGCATCGGCGGCCTCGGTCTCGCGCCGCACGCGGCCCCAGAAATCCAGCTCCCAGGAGGCCGAGAAGCCGGCCTCCCAGAGGTTGAAGTCGGACTTGCCCTGGTGCCCGGAGGGGTCGTTCAGGCCTTCGGCGCTGTTGCGCTTGCGTCCATAGCCGCCATTGGCGGCAGTGCCAGGATAGCGTTGGGCGGTGATCACCTGGCGCGCTGCCCTGCTCTGCTGCAAGCGACTGGTGGCCAGTTGCAAGTCGAGGTTGTCGGCCAGGGCCCGACGGCTCAGGGCCGACAGTTGCGCATCGGCGAACACTTCCCACCAGCGCTCTTGCAGGGTGCTGTCCACCGCCTGGCTGTCGGCGGCCTGTGCCGGCGTCGGCCAGGCCTGGAGCTGGGTGGCTTGGGGCCGCTGGAAATCCGGGCCGACAGTGCACGCGGCCAGTGCCAACAAGCTCACTGCCAGCAGAGTACGGGCCCCGTGGCTGCTGTATTCAAGGCTCATCGCTGGGTCACCTCACGGGCGCTGGTGGCGGAGCTGCGGGTATCGACGCTGGCTTCCACCGACATGCCCACACGCAGGCGCTCGGCCATTGCCTGGTTGGGGTCCAGGAGAATCTTCACCGGGATGCGCTGCACCACCTTGGTGAAGTTGCCCGTGGCGTTGTCCGGCTTCACTGCGGCGAAGGTCACGCCAGTGGCCGGGGCCAGGCTTTCGACACGGCCATGCAGGGTCTCGCCGCCGAGGCTGTCGACACGCACCTCGGCCACTTGCCCGGCACGCATGGCAGCGAGCTGGGTTTCCTGGAAATTGGCCACGACATAGGCCTGTTGCAGCGGCACTACGGCGAGGATCTTGCTGCCGGGGGTGACGTAGGCACCGACCCGCACCGCGCGCTCGCCGACCATGCCGTCGACCGGGGCGACGATGCGGGTGTAGGACAGCTCGTAGCTGGCCATTTCCAGGGCCGCCTGGGCCCGTTTCAGGCCACCTTCGGCGGCATCGCGCTGGGCGGTGAGGACTTCCACCTGCTTGCGTTCCGCCGCCAGGGCCGCCGTGGTCGTCGCCAGCCGGGCGCTGGCCTGGTCGATGCGGGTACGTGCTTGCTGGGCGTTCTGCACGGTGCCGGCGCCGACCCCGGCCAGGTGGTTGTAGCGATTGAGCTCATGCTGGGCGAAATCCATCTCGGCCCGGGCAGCCACCACCGCGGCCTGGGCCTGGGCGATCACCGAGCTCTGGCGGTCCAGGGTCGCCCGGGCGTTCTGCAATTGCGCCTTGGCCACCAGGGTCTCGGCGTCCGCCGCCTGGGCCGCGGCCCGCAGGTCGCGATCATCGATCAGCGCCAGCAGTTGCCCGGCCTTGACCTGCTGGTTGTCTTCCACCAGCACCTCCTTGATGAACCCCGCCACGCGGGGCGCCACCAGGGTGTAGTCGGCGACGATGAAGGCATCGTTGGTGCTCTGCTCGCCGGAGCGGCCGAACAGCCCCGGCGCCACCAGGTAGGCCAGCACGCCGAGGGCCGCTACCGCCGCCACCGCGATGGCGATCTTGTCTTTGCTTGCAATAGTCATGGGAATTCTTCCGTATCAATCAGCGTTCAAACAGGCGCACGCGGCGGATACATCCGCGTCGGCAGCCAGAAAATCAGCAGGATCAGCGCAGCGGCCACCCCTGCCATGCACAAAAAGAGGTCGGCACAGGTCAGGACCACCGCCTGCTGGTGCAGGCGCGCGGCCAGGCCGGGCACCCGGTCGTCCACCAGGGGCGAGTTGCCCAGGCTGTCCACCAGCATGGTGGAGTGCACATGCAGGCGGTGCGTGGTCAGCGCGTCCAGGACCCCAGTGGCGACCACCGCCGCCAGGCCCTTGACCGTGTTGAACCAGGACGATGCGAAAGGCCCTTCCACCGGTGCGATGCTGCCCGTGGCGAGCATCAGCAAGGGCAGCACCGCCATCGGCTGGCCGAAGATCTGCAGCAGTTGCAGCACATAGAAATCATCGCGGATCCAGGCCGAGGTCAGGTGCGTGCCCCCCAGGCACGACAGGGTCAGCATGCCCAGGCCGATCCCCAGCACCCAGCGGCAGTCGACCCAGCTCAGGTTGCACAAGGCCGCCACCAGCGGCAGCGCAATCAGTTGCGGCAAGGCCATCACCAGCATCACCGGCGCCGTCTGCAACGGCCGGTAGCCCTGGACCTGGGCCAGGAAGGAAGACGGGATGATGATCACCGCGGTGAGCACCACCAGCACCCCGGCCAGGGTCAGCAGGGAGAACGACAGGTTGCGGATGCCCAGCATCTGCAGCTTGAAGAAGGGAATCGGCTGCGACCATTCATTGATCATGAACAACACCAGCAGGATCAGGCCGCCACCGAGCAACAGGGTGATCAATGACGACTCGAACCAGTCCAGGCGATTGCCCTGCAAGATGCCGATCACCAGCATGCAGATCGCCGGGAAGCCCAGCAGCAGGCCGCGCCAGTTGAATTGCTTGAAACGCTCCAGGCGCAGCGGGTCCTGGGGCAGGCCGTAGGCGACCGCCGCCATGGCCAGCAAGCAAGGCCCCACCACCTGCCAGAAGGCCCAGCGCCAGCCCACGTACTCGGTCCACAGCGCCGCCAGCGGCGTGCCCAGGCTCGGGCCGAAGGTGGCGGTCAGGGCATAGCTGGCCAGGCCGTAGAGCTTGACGTTGGCCGGCAGGAAACGCAGGGCCACGGTCATCAGCATCGGCGGCAAGGCGCC
The DNA here is from genome assembly GCF_058781435.1 of Pseudomonas sp. FW507-12TSA. Classification (NCBI taxonomy): domain Bacteria; kingdom Pseudomonadati; phylum Pseudomonadota; class Gammaproteobacteria; order Pseudomonadales; family Pseudomonadaceae; genus Pseudomonas; species Pseudomonas sp. FW507-12TSA. The sequence continues at coordinate 28,425 of NZ_JBYSWT010000010.1, read as the reverse complement.
ACCAGCCAGGCCTTGCAGGGTCCGCAGGAGCAACAGGCTTTCGTAGTTGGGGGCGAAGGGACACAAGATCCCCAGCAGGGTGAACAGCGCGATGGCACAGAGGGTGAAGCGCCGCAGGGAAAAGGTCACCGAACACCATGGCGCGAACGCCATGGCAGCCACCGAGGTGGCGGTGTAGCAGGCCACCAGCCAGGTGCCTTCGTCATAGCCGATGAACAGCGCGCCGCGGATATCCGCCAGGGCGATCTTGGTCACCATCTCGTTGAGGCCGGAGACCAGCACCGCCAACAACACACCCACCAGCCCGATGACAATCCGCAGCCCAAAGGCTTGCGCAGGGGGGGCCGCCGGCTTGCTGGCGGCTTCGACCGAAGCAGGCGCAGCGACAGCGAGGAAACTCATGGACGTACTGCTCCAGATAAAGAAATACCAGAGCAGTTTATGAACAGCCAGTACTGACGAAAACTGACTTATCGGAACTTAATAAATGCACCAAACGCAATGATCGGCGCCCCTGCGTCAGGATCCCTGCTGGGCTTGCTTCCAGGTCTCGTGGCAGCAGGTGCGGACCACCTCGCGAAACCACTTGTGGGCCTGGTCCTTGTCATCTCGCGGATGCCAGGACTGGTTGAGGATCAGGGTCGGCAGGGGGATCGGCAGTACGAAGGAGCGCAGCCGCAGGCCCAGGCGCCGAACGCTGAGTTGGGACTCCTTGGGCACCGGCAGGATCAGGTCCGAGTCCGGCAGCATGAACATCGCGGCGTGGAAGCCCGGGGCGATCATCGGTACCCGGCGCTTGAGCCCCAGTTCGGCCAGCGCTGCGTCGATCGGGCCACGGGCGATGCCGCGCCGGGACATGCTGATGTGGGGATAGGCGGCAAACCGCTCGGCGGTGATCTCTTCGGCCAGCAACGGATGGTCTTCACGCACCAGGCCGACGAAGTTGGTGGTGAACAGGTTCTGCACCTTCACTTCCGGGCTCAGGGGCCGGGTATTGCTGATGCGCAGGTCGATCCGCCCTTCGCGCAGGGCCTCGTCGTCACCATCGCCTACGGGGACGAAGCGCAGCTCGCACAGCGGCGCCTGACGCTCGAGGATATCGATCAGGCGACCACCGTAGACACCGACGAAGAAGTCGTTGGCACGCACGCTGAAGCGCCGCTGCAGCGAAGCGAGATCGATGGTGTCCGCCGAACGGAACACCAGTGCCGCCTGCTCCACCAGCTCATGCACCTGGGCCCGCAGCTCCAGGGCCTTGGACGTCGGCACCAGGCCGCGCCCGGCGCGCACCAGCACCGGATCGCCCAGGGCTTCGCGGATTCGCGTCAGGGTCCGGCTCATGGCCGCCGGGCTGAGGTTCATGCGGCGCGCGGCGCCCACCACGCTGCCCTCGTCCAGCAGGATGTCGAGGGCCACCAGGAGATTCATGTCCGGAAGTTGCATTCTGAGCACTCATGACTGATCGATGATGACTGGAACGCAATCCTAGCAGGATTGCGGGTCGCGATCCTGAGCGGGACCAACCCACGCCACGGCTTGCCGGGACAGACGGCCCCGAAGGGCCGTCCGGCGAACGAGCATGGCGCAGGGTAGGGATCAGCGTTCGTGCAGGGCTTCGGCGCGGGCGCGGATGATCGGCTTGAGCAGGTAGCTGAGGATGCTCTTCTTGCCGGTGATGATGTCCACCGAGGCCACCATCCCGGGGATGATCAGCAGCGGCTTGTCGTCACTGCCCAGGTGGCTGCGCTCGGTGCGCAGCTTGATCATGTAGTAGGTGGTCTTCTTGTCTTCGTCGGTGATGGTGTCGGCGCCGATCTGCTCCAGGCGGGCCTTGAGGCCGCCGTAGATGGTGTAGTCATAGGCGCTGAACTTGACGATCGCTTCTTGCCCCGGATGCAGGAAGGCGATGTCCTGGGGACGGATCTTGGCTTCCACCAGCAAGGTGTCGTCCAGCGGCACGATCTCCACCATGTCGCTGCCCGGCTGGATCACCCCGCCGATGGTGTTGACCATCAACTGCTTGACGATGCCGCGCACCGGTGTTGTGACCATGGTCCGGCTGACCCGGTCCTCCAGGGCCTTGCCGGTGGCGCTGGCCTTGTTCAGTTCGGTGCGGGCCTCGTTGAGCTGGGTCAGGGCCTCGCTGCGGAACTTGCCGCGGGTTTCGTCGATCTTGCGCTGCACTTCCTTGATCGCCGACTCGGCGCGTGGAATCGCCAGGGTGGTGGCGTCCAGCTGGCCACGGGTCTCGACCTCGGCCCGCTTGAGCCGCAGCACTTCCACCGGCGACACCGCGCCCTGGGCCACCAGCGGCTCGGACATGTTGATTTCCTGGCGTTGCAGGCCCAGTTGCTGGCGGTACTGCGCCTGCTTGGAGTTGAACTCGCGCAGCTCCTGCTGCTTCTGGATCAGTTGCTCTTGCATGCCACCGATCTCGTCATGCAGCTGCTGGCGCCGGCTCTCGTACAGGGACTTCTCGCTGGCCGCCTGGCCCGGGGCATCCCGCAGCGCGTCCTCGGGGAAGTTCAGCGGACGCTCCTCCACCTCGGCGCTCAGGCGCTCGACCCGCAGCAGCATGGACAGGCGCACGGTCTCGGTTTCGCCGACGTTGGACTGGAAGCGCGTGTCGTCCAGGCGGATCAGCGGCGCGCCGGCCTCTACCACCTGGCCTTCCTTGACGTACAGCTCGGCAACGATCCCGCCTTCAAGGTTCTGGATCTTCTGCACCTTGGAGGAAGGAATCGCCTTGCCCTCGCCCTTGGTCACTTCGTCGATCACCGCGAAGTTGGCCCACAGCAGCATGAACAGGAAGAAGGCGATGATGCCCCAGATGGTCAGGCGGATGACCCGTGGCGTATCTTCGATCAGGGCCTTGTTGACCTCGGGCAGCGGCTGCCCCTGGAGGGAATCGCTGCCCTTGAAGTAACGGCGGATCGAGTCCCTGATTTGCGGCTTAAGCAACACTGATCTGCCCCTTCTTCAACGCTTCCATGACCACTGCCTTCGGACCATCGGCCAGGATCTGCCCACGGTCGACCACCAGCAGCCGGTCGACCAACGACAACAGCGAGGCCCGGTGGGTCACCAGGACCACGGTCTTGGTCTGCACCACCGCTTCCAGGCGCTGTTTCAAGCGCTCCTCACCGGTGTTGTCCATGGCGCTGGTGGGCTCGTCGAGCAGCAGGATCTGCGGGTTGAGCAACAGGGCGCGGGCCAGGGCGACGTTCTGTCGCTGGCCGCCGGACAGGTTCTGCCCGCGCTCGCCAACTTGCAGTTCGTACCCCTGGGGATGCAGGCGGGCGAACTCGTGGACCCCCGCCAGCTCGGCGGCCTGCAGCACCAGCTCGTCCTCGACGTAGCGGGCGCCGGAAGTCAGGTTGTCGCGCAGGCTGCCGGCCAGCAGCTGGATGTCCTGGGGCACGTAGCCGATGTTGTGGCGCAGCTCGCTGACGTCGATTTGGCGGATGTCCACGCCGTCCACCAGCAAGGCTCCGGAGTCCGGCTGGTAGAGGCCCACCAGCAACTTGGCCAGGGAGCTCTTGCCCGAGCCGCTGCGGCCGATGATGCCGATCTTCTCGCCCGGCTTGATCACCAGGTTGATGTTCTTCAGCGCCGGATTCTGCTGGCCCGGGTAGGTGAAGTTCAGCTGCCGGCATTCGATGGCGCCCTGCAGCACGCTACGGCTCAGCGGACGCTCGCCGAAGTTGCGCTCCTGGGGCAGCTCCATCATCTGGTCCACCGAGGTCATGGTGACGCGGGCCTGCTGGTAGCGGGTCAGCAGGCCGGACAGCGAAGCCAGCGGGCTCAGGGCGCGGCCGCTGAGCATGTAGCAGGCGATCAGGCCGCCCATGCTGAGGTTGCCGTCGATGATCTGGTATACGCCGAAGATGATCATCACCACCCCGGCCAGTTGCTGGATCAGCAGGGTGATGTTCATCGCCAGGCTGGAGAGCATCTTGACCCGCAGCTCGAGGCGGCTGAGGGTGCCGATGGTCTGCTCCCACTGGTACTGGCGCTCGCTCTCGGCGTTGTTGACCTTGACCGCATCCAGCCCGGCCAGGGTCTCGATCAGGCTCGACTGGCGCTCGGCGCCCAGGGCCATGGTCTTTTCCATGGTCGCCACCAGGGGCTTCTGCAATGCATAGCCGATACCCAGGGCAATGGGGAAGGCCAGCACCGGGATCCACACCAGGTGCCCGCCGAGGATGGCGATCACCAGGAAGATCAGCAGGGTGAAGGGCAGGTCGATGAGACTGGTAAGGGTCAGCGAGGCAAGGAAGTCCCGCAGGCTCTGGAACTCGTGGATGTTCTGGGCAAAGCTGCCGACCCGCGGTGGACGGTACTTCATGGCCATGCCGACGATGCGCTCGAACAGCGTGGCGGAGATGATCAGGTCGGTCTTCTTCCCGGCAAGGTCCAGGCACAGACTGCGCAAACCCTTGAGGATCAGGTCGAAGACATAGGCGCCGATGATGCCGATGGACAACATCCACAGGGTCGCGGTCGCCTGGTTGGGCACCACCCGGTCGTAGACGTTCATCACGAACAGCGGCGCGGCCATGGCGATGATGTTGATCAGCAGGCTGGCGGCGACGGCATCGATGTACAGCCAGCGCGAGCGCTTGAGGGTATCGCGGAACCAGGAGCGGGCCCGAGGGATCAGCGAACCGTGGTTGACGTCGAACTTGTGCTGGGGCTGGGCGAAGAACACCTGCCCGATATAGTCGTCGGCCAGCAGCTCGCGGTTGACGCAGACCTCGCCGCCATCGCTCTCGCTGAGCAACAGCCGCGCCTGGTCATCGCCCTGCCAGCCCAGCAGCACGGCGCTGCGGCCGTCCTTGAGCAACAGCAGGGCGGGCATGGCGATGCTCGGGATCTGTTCCAGCTTGCGCCGCAGGACGCGGCCCTGGAGCCCGGCCCGGGCCGCTGCGCGAGGCAGCAGCGCGGCGCTCAGGCGCTGGGACGGCAATGGCAGGCCGGTGGTCAGCATTGCCGCGCTGGCGGGCTTCTGGTGCAAGAAGCAGAGGGTCAGCAAACCGTCCAGCAAAGGGTCGTCATGCATACCGCGTGGATCATGATGGAGCTGCACTCGACGGACTTCTGATTCCACTCTCGACACTCTTGGCTGGCTATAAGGATGAAATTAGCTCAATTCATCCCAGGCAGCTGGACCTTGGGCTTCACGTCGTTCTGCACGACGGAAGCCATGGGTGCGACCACTCCCTGGCTCTTGAGCAACTCGCCAATGGTCGCCTTGATTCGATACTGAGTAAATAACTGAATGTTCTTGATCTCGGCCAGGCGACGGGAAGCGGTGAACAGTTCGTTTTCACTGTCGAGCAAGTCCAGCAAGGTACGCTCGCCCAGGCTGAACTGCTTCTGGTAGGCGGTACGCACCGCGGTACTGCGATCGACGTATTCCTGGGCGATCGGCACCTGGGAGTTGGCGTTGTTCATGGCGTTCCAGGCCAGGCCCAGTTCTTCGTTCAGCACCCGCAGGGCATTGTTGCGGATATCCAGGGCCTGGTTCGACTGGTAGGCCTTGGACTCCAGGTCAGCCTTGTTGCTGCCGCCGGCGAACAGGTTGAAGCGCATGCGCAGCATGGCCTGCCATTCGTTGTTGTGGCCGTTCTGGCCGTCCAGGTCGTTGTCCGCGGTGCGTCCCAGCTCCGCATCGAAACGTGGGTAGAACGCCGACTTGGCCGCTTCGTACTGCTTCTCGGCCGCCACGATATCGGACTCGGCCGAACGCAGGATCGGGCTGTTCTCCAGCATCTGGCGGCGAGCCTCGTCGAGGTTGGCCGGCATCATCGCCATGAAGCTGGCAGGACGCTCCAGCTGGTCGGGCAGTTCCCCTACCGCACTCAGGTAGTTGGTCTGGGCGTCGGCCAGGTTGGTCTGCTCGGTGATCAGGTTGTTGCGGGCCTGGGCCAGGCGAGCTTCGGCCTGGTCGAGGTCGGCGCCGCTGCCTACGCCACGCTGGGTGCGCAGCTTGATCTGGTCGTAGATACGTTCGTGGTTGCGCAGGTTGTCTTCGGCCAGTTGGACGAACTGGCGACGGGTCAACACGTCCAGGTACACCTGGGCCACGGTCAGGCCGGTGCGCTCGGAGGTGCCCAGCAGAGAATAGGCCCGGGAGTTGACGGTGGCTTGTTGACGCCCAACCTCGCTGGAGGTGGCAAAACCGTCAAAAACCATCTGCTGAAGACGTAAACTTGACTCACCACGGGTCATGCTTTCCCAGTGATTGCTGCCACTACCCGCGCGAGTAGTGGGGTTATCTGTGCCTTCACGGCCATAGCCGGCGAGCATGTCGACACGGGGCAGGTACCCCCCCTTGGCGGCTTTCAATTGGTAATCGGCAGCCAGGCGGCTGTTCACACCGGCCTGGATTTCCGGGTGCACATCCAGTGCTTTCTGCATGGCTTCAGGGAGTGTCTGCGCCTGTACGAAACTGGCGGCAAGAGCGAAGGGCAGGGCCTTGAACAGGTGAAAACGCATGGTAAGAAATTTCCTCGGACGGTATGTCCAGATTCACGTCAGAACGTGGAACCACATCGAATGACTACAACCACAACGACCGTCTGTCGGAAAGTTCAAACTAAGAACTGGTTCACATACTTCAAGTCAGGTTACCGCGTGAATATCAATGTGACATTAATAGAGCGATTGTTTAGGATGGCACCCATAAGGTCAATAGTTTGGCATAAACTTAATCTCGAAAGAATATAGCCAAAATATTGACAATCCACCTGTCAATTACCCGTTCCCAAATACACAGCAATGTACCCCCAGACTGAGCTGCGGCCAGCGCCCGAGCCGGTACATGGAAGTCGAATGAGCGGTACACCGGAGAGTCCTTAATGAGCAGTGTTGTTGCCATCGTCAAAAGCATTGTCGGTCAAGTTTTCGTGGTATCCCCGGAAGGGATCCGGCGTGTACTCATCGAGGGTGACCGCCTGTTCGTGGGCGACCAGGTGGATACCGGCCCAGCGGGCGCCGTCAGCCTGGAGCTGACCGATGGCCGTACGCTCGACCTGGGACGTGACACTCAATGGAGCGGTGCCGCTCCGGACTCCGGCGCCGACCTGGCCCAGGCCGCCGCGCAAGCCGCGCCTTCGGTCGAAGAACTGCAGCAGGCCATCGCCGCCGGCGTCGACCCGACCACCGACCTTGAAGCCACTGCCGCCGGCCCGACCGCTGCCGGTACCGGGGGCAATGCCGGGGGCGGCCATAGCTTCGTCCAATTGCAGGAAACCGCCGGCCGGGTAGACCCCACCATCGGCTTCCCGACCGCCGGCCTGGGCCGGGCCACTTCGGCCCTGGACAACAACTTTGGCGGCCTGGCCAACAGCAATGGCACCACCAATGGCAGCGGCAGCGATAGCCTGCGTCCGGCCACCCTGACCCTCAACGCCACCCCGACCATCACCGAAGCCGGTGGCACCCTGGTCTACACCGCCACCGTGACCCAGGCTCCGCTGACTGACCTGAGCGTCACCCTGTCCAATGGCGCGGTCATCGTGATCAGCGCCGGCCAGCTGACCGGGACCGTACAGGTGCCCATGGCGCCCCAGGACAACGTCTATATCGACCCGGGCCAGATCAGCGTAAGCGTCACCGGCACCACCGGCGGCGGTGGCCTGCAGGTCACTGTCGATCCGAACCCGGCGGTGACCCAGATCACCGATACCATCGACACCACCACGGTAACCGTGACCGCCGATGCCAGTGTCACCGAAGGCGGGCAGATCACCTACACCGCAACCCTGACCAACCCGGCGCAGACCCCGGTGACCATCACCTTGTCCAACGGCTCGGTGATCACCATCGAGGCGGGCAAGTCCAGCGGCTCGATCAACGTCCCGGCACCAGCCGATGACGTCTACAAGAATGGCGACAAGGTTGAAGTCGGCATCACCAAGGCCGATGGCGGCAACTTCGAGAACCTGGTTGCCAACCCCGACAAAGCGGTGACCACGGTTACCGACACCATCGACGATACTGGGCTGAACTTGAGTGCCACCGGCACCGTGGCTGAAGGTGGCTCGATCACCTACACCGCGACACTGACCAATCCTGCCGGTACTCCGGTGACTGTGACCCTGAGCAACGGCGCGGTCATCACCATTGAAGCGGGCAAGACCACCGGTACCGTGACCGTCCCTGCTCCGGCCGATGACGTCTATAAAGACGCCGGTAAAGTCGAAGCCACCATCACCAAAGCTGAAGGCGGTAATTTCGAGAACTTGGTGCCGAGTACAACTCCGGCTGTTACTGAAGTTACCGACACCATCGATGATTCGACCGTGTCGTTGAAGGCGACTCCGTCGGCGGCTGAAGGTGGCCAAATCACTTACACCGTGACCGTCACTGCCCCAGTGACTGGCTCGCCGGTCGTAGTGACCCTGGCCAATGGTGAAAAAATCACCATTCCAGTCGGTGAAACCACCGCCTCGATCAACGTCACCGCTCCAAACGACGCGCTGGTTGGCCACACTTCGGTGACCAACTCGATCACCGATGTGAGCGGTGGTAACTACGAAAACCTGGTCGCCGATAAGACCCCGGTGAATACCAACGTCACCGATACCGTTGATGACACCGGTCTGAGCTTAAGCGCTACCGGGACTGTCGCCGAAGGCGGTTCCATTATTTACACCGCCACCCTGACCAACGCCGCGGGCAGCCCAGTCACCGTAACGCTGTCTAACGGCGCCGTAATCACCATCGAAGCGGGCAAGACCACCGGTACCGTCACCGTTCCGGCTCCGGCAGACGACGTCTACAAAGACGCCGGTAAAGTCGAAGCGACCATCACCAAGGCTGAAGGCGGCAACTTCGAAAATCTGGTGACCAACCCGGCGCCAGCGGTCACGAACGTCACTGACACCATCGATGACTCGACGGTGACACTGAAGGCAACGCCTTCGGCAGCCGAAGGCGGTCAGATCACCTACACCGTGACCGTCACCGCCCCTGTGACAGGCTCTCCAGTCGTGGTGACCTTGGCCAATGGTGAAAAAATCACCATCCCAGTGGGTGAAACTACTGCTTCGATCAACATCACCGCACCGAACGATGCGTTGGTCGGCCACAGCTCCGTCACCAACTCCATCACCGATGTGAGCGGTGGCAACTACGAGAACCTGGTCGCCGATAAGACCCCGGTGAATACCAACGTCACCGACACCGTCGACGACACTGGCTTGAGCTTGAGTGCTACTGGAACTGTGGCTGAGGGTGGCCAGATCACCTACACCGCGACACTGACCAATGCCGCAGGTAGCCCAGTCACCGTAACGCTGTCTAACGGTGCGGTGATTACTATTGAGGCGGGTAAAACCACTGGCACCGTGACCGTTCCGGCGCCTGCCGATGACGTCTACAAGGACGCCGGCAAGGTCGAAGCGACCATTACCAAAGCCGAGGGCGGCAACTTCGAAAACCTGGTGACCAACCCGGCGCCAGCGGTCACCAACGTCACTGACACCATTGACGATTCGACGGTGTCGCTCAAGGCGACTCCGTCGGCGGCTGAAGGTGGCCAAATCACTTATACCGTCACCGTGACCGCGCCAGTTACCGGCTCGCCTGTGACCGTGACCCTGGCCAATGGTGAAAAAATCACCATCCCAGTGGGTGAAACCACCGCCTCGATCAACGTCACAGCTCCAAACGACGCACTGGTTGGCCATAGCTCCGTCACCAACTCGATCACTGACGTGACTGGCGGTAACTACGAGAACCTGGTTGCCGATAAGACCCCGGTGAATACCAACGTTACCGACACCGTTGATGACACCGGTCTGAGCTTGAGCGCTACCGGGACTGTCGCCGAAGGCGGTTCCATCGTCTACACCGCAACCCTGACCAACGCCGCGGGCAGCCCAGTCACCGTAACGCTGTCTAACGGCGCCGTAATCACCATCGAAGCGGGTAAAACCACCGGTACAGTCACCGTTCCGGCTCCTGCCGATGACGTCTACAAAGACGCCGGTAAAGTCGAAGCGACCATTACCAAGGCCGAAGGCGGTAATTTCGAGAACTTGGTAACCAATCCGGCCCCAGCCGTCACTAACGTGACCGACACCATCGATGATTCGACCGTATCGCTGAAGGCGACCCCTTCGGCAGCTGAAGGTGGACAGATCACCTACACAGTGACCGTCACTGCCCCAGTGACTGGCTCGCCGGTCGTAGTGACCCTGGCCAATGGTGAAAAGATCACCATTCCAGTGGGTGAAACCACTGCCTCGATCAACATCACAGCACCGAACGACGCGCTGGTTGGCCATAGCTCCGTCACCAACTCCATTACCGATGTGAGTGGTGGTAACTACGAGAACCTGGTCGCCGATAAAACGCCGGTGAATACCAACGTCACCGACACTGTTGATGACACTGGTTTGAGCTTGAGTGCTACTGGTACGGTCGCCGAAGGTGGCCAAATCACCTACACCGCCACCTTGACCAACGCCGCCGGCACTCCGGTCACCGTGACCTTGTCCAACGGCGCGGTGATTACCATTGAAGCGGGTAAAACCACCGGTACTGTCACTGTTCCGGCGCCTGCCGATGACGTCTATAAAGACGCCGGTAAGGTTGAAGCCACCATCACCAAGGCTGAAGGCGGCAACTTCGAGAATTTGGTGCCGAGTACAACTCCGGCCGTCACCAACGTCACCGACACCATCGATGATTCGACCGTATCGCTGAAGGCGACCCCTTCGGCAGCTGAAGGTGGACAGATCACCTACACAGTGACCGTCACTGCCCCAGTGACTGGCTCGCCGGTCGTAGTGACCCTGGCCAATGGTGAAAAGATCACCATTCCAGTGGGTGAAACCACTGCCTCGATCAACATCACAGCACCGAACGACGCGCTGGTTGGCCATAGCTCCGTCACCAACTCCATCACCGATGTGACTGGCGGTAACTACGAGAACCTGGTCGCCGATAAAACGCCGGTTAGCACCAACGTTACCGACACCGTCGATGACACCGGTCTCAGCCTCTCCGCTACTGGAACTGTGGCTGAAGGTGGCCAGATCACCTACACCGCCACCTTGACCAACGCCGCCGGCACTCCGGTCACCGTGACCTTGTCCAACGGCGCAGTGATCACCATTGAAGCGGGCAAGACCACAGGCACTGTCACCGTTCCGGCTCCGGCTGACGATGTGTACAAGGACGCCGGCAAGGTCGAGGCAACCATTACCAAGGCTGAAGGTGGTAATTTCGAGAACTTGGTTACCAACCCGGCGCCAGCGGTCACGAACGTCACTGACACCATCGATGACTCGACGGTGACGCTGAAGGCAACTCCGTCGGCAGCCGAAGGCGGTCAGATCACCTACACCGTGACCGTCACTGCACCCGTAACAGGTTCGCCTGTGGTCGTGACCCTGGCCAATGGCGAGAAGATTACTATCCCAGTCGGTGAAACCACCGCCTCGATCAACGTCACCGCACCGAACGATGCGTTGGTCGGCCACAGCTCCGTCACCAACTCCATCACCGATGTGACTGGTGGTAACTACGAGAACCTCGTAGCCGATAAGACTCCAGTTAATACCAACGTCACCGACACCGTCGACGACACTGGCCTCAGCCTCTCTGCCACTGGAACCGTGGCCGAAGGTGGCCAGATCACCTACACCGCTACCTTGACCAACGCTGCCGGCACGCCAGTCACCGTGACCCTGAGCAACGGTGCCGTAATCACTATCGAAGCCGGTAAAACCACTGGCACCGTGACCGTTCCGGCGCCTGCCGATGACGTCTACAAGGACGCCGGTAAAGTCGAAGCGACCATTACTAAAGCTGAAGGCGGCAACTTCGAAAACTTGGTGACCAATCCAGCCCCAGCCGTCACCAACGTCACTGACACCATCGATGATTCGACCGTTTCGCTCAAAGCGACTCCGTCGGCGGCTGAGGGCAGTCAAATCACTTACACCGTGACTGTCACTGCCCCAGTCACCGGTTCGCCGGTCGTAGTGACCCTGGCCAATGGTGAAAAGATCACCATTCCAGTGGGTGAAACCACCGCCTCGATCAACGTCACTGCACCGAACGACGCCCTGGTTGGTCACTCTTCCGTCACCAACTCGATCACTGATGTGAGCGGTGGCAACTACGAGAACTTGGTCGCCGATAAAACGCCGGTTAACACCAACGTCACCGATACCGTTGATGACACTGGCCTGAGCTTGAGTGCTACTGGTACGGTCGCCGAAGGTGGCCAAATCACCTACACCGCTACCTTGACCAACGCTGCCGGCACGCCGGTCACTGTGACTCTGAGCAACGGAGCCGTAATCACCATCGAGGCGGGCAAGACCACTGGTACCGTCACCGTCCCTGCCCCGGCAGATGATGTGTACAAGGACGCCGGCAAGGTCGAAGCGACCATTACCAAGGCCGAAGGCGGTAATTTCGAGAACCTGGTTACCAACCCTGCGCCAGCCGTCACCAACGTCACTGACACCATCGATGATTCGACCGTGTCGTTGAAGGCAACGCCTTCGGCAGCCGAAGGTGGCCAGATCACCTATACCGTGACCGTGACCGCGCCAGTTACCGGCTCGCCTGTGACCGTAACCCTGGCCAATGGTGAAAAAATCACCATTCCAGTGGGTGAAACCACCGCCTCGATCAACGTCACTGCACCTAATGACGCACTGGTTGGTCACTCTTCCGTCACCAACTCGATCACTGATGTGAGCGGTGGCAACTACGAGAACCTCGTAGCCGATAAGACCCCGGTCAACACCAACATCACCGACACTGTCGACGACACTGGGCTCAGCCTCTCCGCCACTGGAACTGTGGCTGAGGGTGGCCAGATCACCTACACCGCGACACTGACCAATGCCGCAGGTAGCCCAGTCACCGTAACGCTGTCTAACGGCGCCGTAATCACCATCGAAGCCGGTAAAACCACCGGTACCGTGACCGTCCCTGCTCCGGCCGACGACGTCTATAAAGACGCCGGCAAGGTCGAAGCCACCATTACCAAAGCCGAAGGCGGCAACTTCGAAAACCTGGTGACCAATCCAACCCCAGCCGTCACCAACGTCACTGACACCATCGACGACTCCACCGTGTCGTTGAAGGCGACGCCTTCGGCAGCCGAAGGTGGCCAGATCACCTACACCGTGACCGTCACTGCACCTGTGACTGGCTCGCCTGTGACTGTCACTTTGGCCAATGGTGAAAAAATCACCATTCCAGTGGGTGAAACCACCGCCTCGATCAACATCACTGCACCAAACGACGCGCTGGTTGGCCATAGCTCCGTCACCAACTCGATCACCGATGTGACTGGCGGTAACTACGAAAACCTGGTCGCCGATAAGACCCCGGTAAATACCTACGTCACTGACACTGTTGATGACACCGGTCTGAGCTTGAGCGCTACCGGGACTGTCGCCGAAGGCGGCTCCATTATTTACACCGCCACCCTGACCAACGCTGCCGGTACTCCAGTCACCGTAACGCTGTCTAACGGCGCGGTGATTACTATCGAAGCGGGCAAGACCACTGGCACCGTGACCATTCCGGCTCCGGCTGACGACGTCTATAAAGATGCTGGAAAAGTCGAAGCGACCATCACCAAAGCTGAAGGCGGTAACTTCGAGAACCTGGTGACTAACCCGGCGCCAGCTGTCACTAACGTGACCGACACCATCGATGATTCGACGGTGACGCTGAAGGCAACACCTTCGGCGGCCGAAGGTGGCCAAATCACCTACACCGTCACCGTGACCGCGCCAGTCACCGGTTCGCCTGTGACCGTCACGTTGACCAATGGTGAAAAAATCACCATCCCAGTCGGTGAAACCACCGCCTCGATCAACGTCACCGCTCCGAACGACGCCTTGGTTGGTCACTCTTCCGTCACTAACTCGATCACTGACGTAAGTGGCGGTAACTACGAGAACCTGGTCGCCGATAAAACCCCGGTTAACACCAACGTTACCGACACCGTTGATGACACTGGCCTGAGCCTGTCCGCCACCGGAACCGTGGCCGAAGGTGGCCAGATCACCTACACCGCTACCTTGACCAATGCTGCTGGTACTCCGGTCACCGTGACTTTGAGCAACGGTGCGGTGATTACTATCGAAGCAGGCAAGACCACCGGTACCGTCACTGTTCCGGCGCCGGCCGATGACGTCTATAAAGATGCCGGTAAAGTCGAAGCGACCATCACCAAGGCCGAAGGCGGTAATTTCGAGAACTTGGTGCCGAGTACAACTCCGGCTGTTACTGAAGTTACCGACACCATCGATGACTCGACTGTGTCGCTGAAGGCAACGCCTTCGACCGCTGAAGGTGGCCAAATCACTTATACCGTCACCGTGACCGCGCCAGTTACCGGCTCGCCTGTGACCGTGACCCTGGCCAATGGTGAAAAAATCACCATTCCAGTGGGTGAAACCACCGCCTCGATCAACGTCACCGCTCCAAACGACGCGCTGGTTGGCCACACTTCGGTGACCAACTCGATCACCGATGTGAGCGGTGGTAACTACGAAAACCTGGTCGCCGATAAGACCCCGGTGAATACCAACGTCACCGATACCGTCGATGACACTGGCCTCAGCCTCTCTGCCACTGGAACCGTGGCCGAAGGCGGTTCCATCGTCTACACCGCCACCTTGACCAACGCTGCCGGTACTCCGGTCACCGTGACCCTGAGCAACGGCGCCGTAATCACCATCGAAGCCGGTAAAACCACCGGTACCGTGACCGTCCCTGCTCCGGCCGACGACGTCTATAAAGACGCCGGAAAGGTCGAAGCCACCATCACCAAAGCCGAAGGCGGTAATTTCGAGAACCTGGTGACCAACCCGGCGCCAGCCGTCACTAACGTGACCGACACCATCGATGACTCGACTGTGTCGTTGAAAGCAACCCCATCGGCGGCTGAAGGCGGTCAGATCACCTACACCGTGACCGTCACTGCACCCGTAACAGGTTCGCCTGTGGTCGTGACCCTGGCCAATGGCGAGAAGATTACTATCCCAGTCGGTGAAACCACCGCCTCGATCAACGTCACTGCTCCAAACGACGCCCTGGTTGGCCATAGCTCCGTCACCAACTCGATCACTGACATGAGCGGTGGCAACTACGAGAACTTGGTCGCCGATAAGACCCCGGTGAATACCAACGTCACCGATACCGTCGACGACACTG
The DNA here is from genome assembly GCF_058781435.1 of Pseudomonas sp. FW507-12TSA. Classification (NCBI taxonomy): domain Bacteria; kingdom Pseudomonadati; phylum Pseudomonadota; class Gammaproteobacteria; order Pseudomonadales; family Pseudomonadaceae; genus Pseudomonas; species Pseudomonas sp. FW507-12TSA. The sequence goes on along the minus strand of NZ_JBYSWT010000010.1, from coordinate 13,218 downwards.
GCCTCAGTCTCTCCGCCACTGGAACTGTCGCAGAAGGCGGCTCCATTGTTTATACCGCCACCCTGACCAACGCTGCCGGTACTCCGGTCACCGTGACCCTGAGCAACGGCGCCGTAATCACCATCGAGGCGGGCAAGACCACTGGTACCGTCACCGTCCCTGCCCCGGCAGATGATGTGTACAAGGACGCCGGCAAGGTCGAAGCGACCATTACCAAGGCCGAAGGCGGTAATTTCGAGAACCTGGTTACCAACCCTGCGCCAGCCGTCACCAACGTCACTGACACCATCGATGACTCCACCGTATCGTTGAAGGCAACACCTTCGGCGGCTGAAGGTGGCCAAATCACTTATACCGTCACCGTGACCGCGCCAGTTACCGGCTCGCCTGTGACCGTGACCCTGGCCAATGGTGAAAAGATCACTATCCCAGTCGGTGAAACCACTGCCTCGATCAACGTCACTGCACCTAATGACGCCCTGGTTGGTCACTCTTCCGTCACCAACTCGATCACTGATGTGAGCGGTGGCAACTACGAGAACTTGGTCGCCGATAAGACTCCAGTTAATACCAACGTCACCGATACCGTTGATGACACTGCTTTGACCCTGTCCGCCACCGGAACCGTGGCCGAAGGCGGTTCCATTGTTTACACCGCCACGCTGACCAACGCTGCGGGCAGCCCAGTCACCGTGACCCTGTCTAACGGCGCCGTAATCACCATCGAAGCCGGTAAAACCACTGGCACCGTGACCGTCCCTGCCCCGGCAGATGATGTGTACAAGGATGCTGGCAAGGTCGAAGCCACTATCACCAAGGCTGAAGGCGGCAACTTCGAGAACTTGGTGCCGAGTACAACTCCGGCTGTTACTGAAGTTACCGACACCATCGATGATTCGACCGTGTCGTTGAAGGCGACTCCGTCGGCGGCTGAAGGCGGTCAAATCACTTACACCGTGACTGTCACTGCCCCAGTCACCGGTTCGCCGGTCGTAGTGACCCTAGCCAATGGCGAGAAGATCACGATCCCGGTGGGTGAAACCACTGCCTCGATCAACGTCACCGCTCCAAACGACGCGCTGGTTGGCCACACTTCGGTGACCAACTCCATCACCGATGTGAGTGGTGGTAACTACGAGAACCTGGTCGCTGATAAGACCCCGGTGAATACCAACGTCACTGACACTGTTGATGACACTGGCCTCAGCCTCTCCGCCACCGGAACCGTGGCCGAAGGCGGTTCCATTGTTTATACCGCGACACTGACCAACGCTGCTGGTACTCCGGTCACCGTGACCCTGAGCAACGGCGCCGTAATCACCATCGAAGCCGGTAAAACCACCGGTACCGTGACCGTCCCTGCTCCGGCAGACGACGTCTATAAAGACGCCGGCAAGGTCGAAGCCACTATCACCAAAGCCGAAGGCGGTAATTTCGAAAACCTGGTTACCAACCCGGCGCCAGCTGTCACGAACGTGACCGACACCATCGATGATTCGACCGTGTCGTTGAAGGCGACTCCGTCGGCGGCTGAAGGCGGTCAAATCACTTACACCGTGACTGTCACTGCCCCAGTCACCGGTTCGCCGGTCGTAGTGACCCTAGCCAATGGCGAGAAGATCACGATCCCAGTCGGTGAAACCACCGCCTCGATCAACGTCACTGCACCTAATGACGCCCTGGTTGGTCACTCTTCCGTCACTAACTCGATTACCAATGTCAGCGGCGGTAACTACGAGAACCTGGTCGCTGATAAAACACCGGTCAGCACTACCGTGACCGACACCATCGACACCACCAACCTGTCGCTGACAGCTACACCGTCCGTGGCTGAAGGTGGCCAGATCACTTACACCGCGACACTGACCAACGCTGCCGGCACTCCCGTCACCGTGACCCTGAGCAACGGCGCAGTGATCATGATCGGTGCCGGCAAGACCACCGGTACTGTCACCGTTCCGGCTCCGGCCGACGATGTGTACAAGGACGCGGGCAAGGTCGAAGCGACCATCACCAAGGCCGAAGGCGGCAACTTCGAGAAGCTGGTCCCAAGCACCACGCCAGCCGTGACCGATGTCACCGATACCATCGATACCTCCACCGTGACCCTCAAGGCCACGTCTTCGGCGGCCGAAGGCGGAACCATCACCTACACCGCCACCGTGACCGCGCCGGTCACCGGTTCGCCGGTGACCGTCACCCTGGCCAACGGTGAGAAGATCACCATCCCGGTTGGCGAAAGCACTGGCTCGGTGAGTATCACTGCCCCGAACGATGCCCTGATCGGTCATAGCTCCGTGACCAACTCGATCACCGACGTCAGCGGCGGTAACTACGAGAAACTCGTAGGGGACAAGACTCCGGTCAATACCACCGTGACCGATACCGTCGACACCACGACCCTCAGCCTCAGCGCTACCGGCACCGTGGCCGAGGGCGGCTCGATCGTCTACACCGCCACCTTGAGCAACGCCGCCGGCACTCCGGTGACCGTGACCCTGAACAACGGCGCCGTCATCACCATCGCCGCGGGCAAGACCACCGGCACCGTGACCGTCGCCGCGCCAGCCGATGACGTGTACATCGACGCCGGCAAGGTCAACGCCAGCATCAGCGGCGCTACCGGTGGCAACTTCGAGAAGCTGGTCACCGACACCACTCCAGCCGTGACCAACGTCACCGATACCATCGACACCACGTCGGTCAGCATCACCGGCAGCGCTTCGGTGGTCGAGGGCCAGACCGCCAGCTACACCGTGAGCCTGACCCATCCGGCGCAAACCGAAGTCACCCTGAAGATCAGCTACAGCGGCACGGCCACCGACGGCTCGGACTTCACCGGCGTCTACACCGTGAAGATCCCGGCCGGCGCCAGCAGCGCCACCTTCAACGTAGCGACCATCGACGACAAGATCACCGAGAGCACGGAAAACTTCGTGGTCAAGATCGACTCGGCCACTGGCGGCAACTTCGAAAAACTGGTGGTCAGCGGCACCAACGGTAGCGTCACCACCTCGATCATCGACAACGACGCGCCGCCAGTCATCGACCTGGATGCCAACAACTCCAGCGGTGCCACCGGCGCCGACTACAAGGTCACCTTCACCGAGGGCACCAGCGGCCCTGGCGTGTCGATCGCCGATACCGACCTGAGCATCACCGATCCGGACAGCACCATGCTCACCGGCGCCACCATCGTGCTGACCAACCGTCAGCCCGGGGACTCGCTGAACCTGGGCAACAGCGTCAACGGCATCACGATCAACGCCAACAGCAAAGACGGTTCGATCACGCTGACCCTGTCGGGCAACGCGACCCTGGCCGACTACATGCAGCAGATCAAGAACATCACTTTCACCAACAACAGTGAAGATCCGAGCACCACGCCACGGACCATCACCGTGACCGTGACCGATGGCAGCAACTACTCCAACGTCGCCACCACCACGGTCAACGTGGTGGCGGTCAACGATGCTCCGGTAGCCACCGGCGGCGCAGTGACCGGTACCGAAGACACCGCGCTGACCCTGACCTGGAACAACTTCGGCGTCAGCGATGTCGACAGCCCGGCGTCCAGCCTCGGCGTGAAGATCACCCAGCTGCCGAGCGACGGTAAGCTGCAGTACCTCGACGGTTCGACCTGGAAGGACGTGGCCAACAACCAGACCTTCAGCAAGGCCGATATCGATGCCGGCAAGCTGCGCTTCACGCCTGATGCCAATGAATCCGGCACCAATGGTTACGGCGGCAACGGCGTGGGCAACCAGCAGGCGGATTACGCGCAGATCAAGTTCCAGCCCACCGACGGCCAGGCCCTGGGCAACACCGGCACGGTGAACATCGACATCACTCCGGTGGCCGATGCACCGAGCCTGGGCGTGGCGAACAACAATGTGAACTCCGTGGGCCTGCTCAAAGAGACCTGGACCAGCCTCAACGGCCTGGGAACCAACGGCAACGGCATTACCGGCGACGCGCTCAAGGCGGTGTTCGACAACTCCGGCAAACCGACCAGCAGCACGACGGTGACCAATGCCCAGTCCGATGGCAGCGTCGCAGGTGGCAGCGGTTCGAAAACTTCCGGACTGATCTACCTCGAGGCCGGCAAGACCTACAGCTTCAGTGGTACCGGCGACGACAGCCTGCTGATCACCATTGGCGGCAAGAACGTGGCCACCGCACTGTGGGGCTCGGGTGGCGGTATCAGCGGCTCGTTCACCCCGACCACCAGCGGCTACTACACCCTGGACATCTACCATGCCAACCAGAGCGGCCCGGGAAGCTACGATGTCAACCTGTCGGTCAATGGCGGTGCGGCAGTCGACCTGAACAGCGCCAACATCCCGATGTACCCCAACGAGACCGCGCTGAACAATGCCGGCGTCACCCTTTCCGAGCTGCATGGCAGCAACGGTGAAGGCTACTACGACGGCTACAAGCTCAATGAAGGTGCCGAAGGTGGCAGCGTCAAGGTGTCGAAGATCACCACCGCCCTGACCGATACCGATGGTTCGGAAACCCTGAGCGTGAAGATCAGCGGCATGCCTGAAGGCTCGGTCCTGAGCGACGGCGCCGGCCACAGCTTCACCGTGACCGCGAGTTCCGGCGAAGCCAACGTCACCGGCTGGAACCTGGGCAGCCTGACGGTCACTCCGCCGCCTTACTACAACGGCACGTTCAACCTCAATGTGACGTCGACCTCCACCGAGTCCCTGGGCGGTTCGGCCAGCACCTCGGCGCAGATCCCGGTCAAGGTCTACCCGGCCGTATACAACCCGGTGGTCGGCACTTCCGGCGACGACACCTTCACCGGCACCGAAGGCAACGACATCGTGGTCGCCGACATCGGTGGCCTGACCGTGGTCCCGGGCACCAACTACAACATCGCCTTCATGGTGGACAGCTCGGGCAGCATGAGCAGCTCGTCCATCGCCGCAGCCAAGGAATCCCTGACCGCGGTGTTCAACACCCTGAAAAACAGCATTGGCGGCGCCGGTTCGGGCACGGTGAACATCTTCCTCGCGGACTTCGACACCCAGGTCAACAAGACGGTGTCGGTGAACCTCAATGACCCGAACGCCCTGAACCAGCTCAAGGCAGTGCTGGACTCCATGAGCTCCGGCGGCGGTACCAACTACGAGGACGTGTTCAAGGCCACGGCCAACTTCTTCCAGAGCAACCAGGCCACCAGCAACACCAATGCCAAGAACCTGACGTACTTCATCACCGACGGCAAGCCGACCTACTACCAGGCCGGCGAGCAAACCAACCCGACGCTCTACAGCGGTGGTCCGAAGCTCGATGACTTGATCAACGTCAACAACTACAAGCTGGGCGACACCATCAATACCACGTACCTGGACAACACCCACGCCTACAGCGTGAGCAGCAACGGTACGCTGACCCTGCAGACCTATATCAATACCGGCTGGGGCGGGGGTTATTGGAGCGCCAGGGAGCTGGGCACCGTGCACGCCCAGGGCGACGGCACCTACGAGCTGTCGTACCGGGACGGTTCCGGCAACAGCACCGACTGGTACACCACCAACAACTCCAATTCCGGCTTCGCGTTGTTGAGCAAGCTTTCGGAAGTGGAGGCCATCGGCCTGAACAACGGGGTCAGCCTCAACGACCTCAAGCCGTACGACACCGATGGCAAGCCGCAGACCAATATCGATCCGAAGGACCTGGCCAACTCGATCATCGGCCATACCGAGGCCACCATGCCGGGTGCCGATACCATCAGCGGCGGCAATGGCAACGACATCCTGTTCGGCGACCTGGTGAGCTTCAACGGTGTGGCCGGCGAGGGCTACCAGGCCATGCAGGCCTATGTGGCCAAGCAGACCGGGGTCGATGTGAGCAAGGTCAGCGCCAGCAACGTGCACCAGTACATCACCGAGCACTACACCGAGTTCGATGTATCTGGCAGCCACGACGGCAACGACACGCTGCTGGGCGGCGCCGGCAATGACATTCTCTTCGGCCAGGGCGGCAACGACCTGCTGGACGGCGGCAAGGGCAATGACATCCTGCTGGGCGGCACCGGTAACGACACTCTGATCGGCGGCCAGGGCAACGACATCCTGATCGGCGGTTCGGGAGCCGATACCTTCGTCTGGAAGGCCGGCGACACTGGCAACGACGTGATCAAGGACTTCAAGGCCAGCGAGGGTGACCGGATCGACCTGCGGGACCTGCTGCAGGGCGAAAGCGCCAGCACCATCGACAACTTCCTCAAGATCACCACCGTGGACGGGGTCTCGACCCTGCAGGTCAGCTCCGAAGGCAAGCTCAACGCCGCCGGCGGCCTGGCCAACGCCGACGTGACGATCAAGCTGGAGGGCAACAACTGGTCCAATGCCAGCATCAACTCGTTGATCGCCGGCAGCGATCCGACCATCAAGATCGACCACAACAACAGCTGATCGGCTCCTGGCCACCGCCGCTCGCCAGCGGTGGCCAGGCCCCGGCAGACAGCAAGCGCCGTGACGATTGGCCCGGCACAACGCATACTCGCCTCCTGAGTACCGCGTTGGCCTATGCTGCCGGCGGCTAGACGCTGAGAAAAATGCCTGAGGGATATGCCATGTTCTACGTGCAACGCGATGCACAAGGTCAGCTGATTCGCGTGGAAGCCGCCGCTTACGCCGAAGCCACCGAGACGCTGCCCGCCGACCACCACGAGATCCAGACCTGGTACGCCAACGAGGCGGTGGAAGTCAGCCTGAAGCAACTCAAGCACAGTGACCTGGATATGATCCGGGTGCTGGACGACCTGATCCAGGTCCTGACCAGCAAGGGCGTGATCCGCATCACCGACTTGCCGGAAGCGGCCCAGGTCAAGCTGCTGGACCGTAGCAACGCCCGTGAGGCGTTAGGTGGCTTGAGCCGCTTGATCAACGATGATGAAACCGGATTGATCTGAATCCGCCCTACCGGCCTGCCGGCGTGGCGTGATCCGGTTCCTCAGTTCCAGGGCGCAGGTTCGCCGAACAACTGTCCCTGTACTCCGAACAAGCCCATTTCACGGATCACCTGCAGCTCGCCCTGGGTCTCGACCCGCTCGGCGATCAGCGGCAGGTCGATGCTGTGGGCGGCACGCTGGATGGCTTCGATGAACAGGCGCTTGTCGCTTTCCTGGTCGATATCGCGGATGTAGCTGCCGTCGATCTTCAAGTAGGCCAGGCCCAGCCGCGCCAGGTTGCCGATCATGCTGAAGCGACCGCCAAAACGCTGCAGGCTGAGGGAGAAGCCCAGCTCCCGCAGTTGCCGGGTCAATTGCTCCAGGCGGACCTGGTCCGGCAATTGCTCCTCGCCGATCTCCAGGGTCAGGCGAGGACCCAGGTCGGCGTGCTGGCGCAGAAGATCGAAGACCCGGTTAAGCGCATGCGGATCGGCCAGGGTGGCGGCCGACAGGTTCAACGCCAGGGCCTCCGAATGGCCTGCCAGGTGCCCGAGCACCTGTTCGAGCATCAGCAGGTCCAGGCGCGAGGTCCAGCCGAAACGCTCCAGCCAGGGCAGGAAGCGCCCGGCGGGGATGGTCTGGCCCTGTTCGTCGAGCAACCGCGACAACACCTTGTTGTGCAGTACCAGCGAGGTATCCCGGGCCGCCACCACCGGTTGGAAATACAGCTGGAAGCGCCGCTGCGACAGGGCCTGGTCCAGCAGCTTGTGCCAGGCATGGTGATCGTCCCCGACCTGGGCGCTGGCACTCTGGTCAAGACAGGCCCAGCTGGCATCGCCCTGGGCCTCGGCCTGGGCCAGGGCCTGGTCGCCAAGGCTGAGCACCGCCTGCGGCGAGTCGCCATGGGCAAAGGCCGCCAGGCCAATGGACGCGACCGACGCCACATCGGTGGCGCCCGTGGCGTGCAGGTTGCCCAGGGCGCTGTCCAGGTTCTGCGCCAGCTGGATGGCTTCCTCACGCACCAGCCCCGGAGCCAGCACCGCGAACTCGCCACCACGGACCCGGGTGACCAGGTTGTGGGTCTCGGGGTACTTGTCGCACTCGCGCAGCAGCTGTTCACCCACCGCCACCAGCAACTGGTCGGTGCGCTGACCACCCAGGCGCTGGTTCAGTCCGGCCAGATCCTTGACCCGCAACAGCAATAGGTAACCGGAGCTGGCCTGCTCCGGATTGCTGACCCGGGCATGCAGCTGCATTTCGAAATATCGCCGGTTGGCCAGCCCGGTAAGGCTGTCCTGGTAGGACTCGGCGCGCAGTTTTTCGCTGCGCTCGGCCTGCTCCTGGAACAGCGCCTTGAGCTTCTCGACCATCTGGTTCATAGCCTGCACCACCCGGCGCAGCTCGGGGGTCCGCGGCAGCTCCGGCAAGCTGAGGAACTCGCGCCGGGCAATGGCATGGGATTGCTTGACCATGTAGTCCAACGGCCGTAGTTGACGACGCAACAACAGCGCCCCGAGCACCGCGCTCACCGCTCCGCAGATCAACAGCCAGCCCAGGCTGCCCAGGGCGCTCTGCCACAGCTTGGCCACGGCGAACATCGGGTGGCTGAGCACCTCGACCCGGGCCGCCTGCTCCCAGCCGCGGCTGACGATGGCATCGCCACCGGCCGGCTCCAGGCCGATGAGGCTGACGAACCACTGGGGCACGTTGCCCACCTCGGGAATACCGCTGCGCTCGACGATGGTCTTGTCGGTGGCCAGGTCCACCACCCGGATGCTGGCGTAGTAGCCGCTGTCGAAGATGGAGCTGACCATCAGCTCGACCATCGCCGGATCGTCGATGTTCGGCGTCAGCGAAAGGGCCAGGGCGGTGGCCGCATCCTGGGCATGGGAGCGCAGTTGGTTGACGTACTGGGTGCGCGAGCTTTCCAGGCTGACCATGAAGCTGCCGCTGAAGGCCACCACCAGGAACACGCAGATTGCGATCAGCAGTTGTTTGAACAAAGACATCTGGGCTCGTGCTCCTAGTTAGTCGTCTCGACCGGGAATCCTTCGGCCTGCATTTTCTTCAGTACATCCTGCCAGCGCGACAGGCGCTTGGTATCACCGACGCGCTTGTTGCCCTTGGCTCCCGGCAGCCACAGCCCTTCGGCATTGAAGGAGTACACCGGCAACAGGTCGGTCCGTTCGCTGGCCGGGCGGATCGAGTCTTCCAGGCTGTCGAGTACCAGCGGCATGGCATCCGGGGTGGAATAGTAGGTCAGGACCATGTGCGCGCGGTTCTGGCGCAGGGCCTTGACGTAGGTGATGCGCAATTTGTCACTGGAGACCCCAAGGCGGCGCAGGCTGAAGTACTTGGCGATGGCATAGTCCTCGCAGTCGCCGGCGCCCTTCCACAAGGCCTCGATCGGTGTTTCCCAGTAGTCCACCTGGTGCCAGAGGTCGATGTCCTCGACATATCGCATGTTCTTGTTGAAGAACAGGTTGACCACCTTCAGTTGCTCGCGTTCGGCCACCTGCTTCTGGGTCGCCAGCAGGTGCTGCCAGGCGTCGATGCGTTGCTGGCCTTCGCCCAGGGGTCCATAGAGCGCCGTAGCCCGCCGGCTGATCAGGGAGAAGTCCCAGTCGGCGTGCAGGCCGCCCAACAGCATGCCGGCCAGCAGCAATGCCGAGCCGAACCAGCGCAGGGTCCGGGAAAGAGCTAAACGTGCCGCCAATGCGTCGCATCCATGGGAGCTATCGTGAATCGGCTGATGGTGAAGGCTGGCCCGGCAAAAAACAATGGCACCTTGAAATCAGTCACCGGCAGAATGTGCTCCGCAGCGGGCAGCCGTCGCCTGCTGTGCACGAGAGCCTGACGAGCGCGTGCATTGAGCAGCATCAGCCACTATTTTAGTGCCCTGTCGCGCCGGGAGAGGAACTGCCGGCCCCCATGCTTAAGGAAAAGCTGTGGATACCGATACCCGACAATGGACCCTGGTGGTCAACTCTGGACAAGCCACGCAGATCCGCCTGATCTGTTTTCCCCAGGCCGGGGCGGCCGCCGAGCAGCTGCGAGTCTGGTCCAGCGGGTTGGCCGACCATATCGAACTGGTGGTGGTGAACTTGCCGGGGCATGGTCCACGGCGCTACGAAGCCCCCTGTGACGACTGGCCGAGCCTGCTGGAGAATACCTTTGCAGCGCTGGCCCCCTGGCTGCACAAGCCCCATGCATTGTTCGGCCATGGCCTGGGGGCGCTGCTGGCCTATGAGGCCAGCAAATACGCCCAGGAGCGGTTCCCCCGGCAGACCCGCCACCTGTTCGTCTCCGGCTGTCGCAGCCCTGACAGCTTGCCCCGTCGTCCCCTGCTGCATACCCTGCCCGATGCGGCCTTTCGCGAGGCGATCCTGACCCTGGGCGGCAGTCCCCTGGAAATCCCCCGTGGACAGGACGACCTGCAAGCCTATGAACAATTGCTGCGCACCGGCCTGAAACTCTTCGAAACCTGGTACGACACCTCCAGCGGCTGCCTCAACGTACCACTCACGGCCTTCTACGGAAGCGAGGACCCACTGGCGACCGCCAGCCACATGCTCAATTGGCGAGAGTTCACCACCCGTGAGTTCGAGCTGATCGAGGTGCTGGGCAACCACTTCTTCATCAAGTCCCAACGCCAGCGCCTGCTGCAGGTGATCAATACCCACCTGGGGCTGTTAGGCGAACCCCTCGGCTGAATCCCGGCCATGAAAAAGCCCGCCCTGCCATGAGGCAGGAGCGGGCTTTGGAAACCCCGGGGCGGGCTTCAGATCTTGAAGCTGTCGACCAGTTGCTTCAGGCGGCTGGCCTGTTGCGATAGGGCATCGCAATCCTTCAGCGTTTCGTTGAGGTTGGCGACACCTTGCTGGTTCAGCAGGTTGATCTGGCTGATGTCGATGTTGAGGGCTTCCACCACCGCGGTCTGCTCCTCGGTCGCAGCAGCCACAGACTGGTTCATGCCGTCGATTTCGCCGATGCGCTGGGTCACGCTGATCAGGCGGGCACCGGCCTGGTTGGCCACTTCGACGCTCTCTTCGCTGGAAGCCTGGCTGGCGTTCATGGTCGACACCGCCTCGCGGGAACCGATCTGCAGGGAAGTGATCATTTTGTGGATCTCTTCCGCCGATTCCTGGGTGCGATGCGCCAGGTTGCGCACCTCGTCGGCCACCACGGCGAAACCACGGCCGGCTTCACCGGCGCGGGCCGCTTCAATGGCGGCGTTGAGTGCCAGCAGGTTGGTCTGCTGGGAGATGCCCTTGATCACGTCGAGGATGTGCCCGATGTTGTCGGTGCTGGCGTTCAGGGTCTCGATCTGGGTGCAGGACAGGCTGATCTTCTGCGACAGCTCGGTCATCGCCTGGATGGTCTGCTCGACCACTTGGCGCCCGTCTTCGGCCTGATCGCTGGCGCCACTGGCGTGCTCGGAGGCATCGGCAGCGTTACGGGCGATTTCCTGGGTGGCGGCACCCAGTTCGTTGATCGCTGCCGCTACGCTGTTGGTACGGGCGCTCTGCTCGTCGGAGCCGATGATCGAGGCGTTGGATGAGGTCATTACGCGCTGGGACAGATCGTGGACCTGGCGAGTGGCCGAGGACACTTCGGAGATCGAGGCGTGGATACGTTCCACGAACTGGTTGAAGGAGCTACCCAGTTCACCGAACTCATCCTTGCTCGCCACCACCAGGCGGCGGGTCAGGTCGCCCTCGCCCTGGGCAATATCCTGCATCGCACGACCCATGGTCACCAGTGGACGCATCAGGACCTGGATCAGCAGGGTCAGCAGCACGGCGATCGTGCCCACGGCGATGAACATTGCAATCAGCGCCGAGGTACGGAACTGGCTCAGCGGCGCATAGGCCTTGTCCTTGTCGATGGACAGGCCGATGTACCACTCGGCGTTCGGCAAGCCGGTCACCGGAGTGAAGGAAAGAATGCGCTCTTGTTTGTTCAGGACCACTTCCTGGTTGCCGTTCGCGATCCGTACGTTGGCGCCAGGGTAGATGTCCTTGAGGTTCTTCATCACCTGGTCCTTGTCCGGGCTGACGATCACCTGACCGTCGGCGCTGACCAGGAAGGCATGGCCGAGGCCGCCGAAGTCCACCGAGTTGATGATCTTGACCAGGGTCTCCAGGCTCAAGTCACCACCGACCACGCCCAGCAACTCGCCCTGTTTCTTCACCGGCATGGCGATGGTCACCACGAGGCCACCGACGGCCGCCATGTAGGGCGGGGTCAACATGGTCTTGTCGGCAGCGACAGCTTGCTTGTACCAGGGACGCTGGCGTGGATCGTAGCCGTCGGGCATCTTCGCGTCGGGACGCTGGGTGAAGGTGCCATTGGCCTGGCCAACGTAGGTGAACTGGAAGTTCGTGGTGAAGGCTGGCTGGTCGACCAGGCCCGGGAAGTCAGCGTTATGCCCCTGGTGAGCGACGTTCTGCGCCAGGTTCTCGAGCACCAGGATCCGTCCGCTCATCCAGTTCTGCACACTGCTGGAAGTGAGCTCGCCGGCTTGCTGGATAGAAGATTCGAGGTTCTGTCGAATGGTAGTGCGTTGCAGGTAGTCGTTGTACAGAGTGAACAACGCAAAAGCCAGAACCACTATGCCAGAGGCGGCCAAAAGGATTTTATGGCTGAACTTGAGATTCATTTCATGGGACTTCTTATGCCGAAAATGGGGATGCGTACGGAATGCAACATTCCAGGTAACAGCGCAGGCGACATTCTCTGACCGCTCTACTTGGTGCACGCATGTCTCAACACTCTGTCGGCAAGAATCCTCGAACCCTTAGGGAATTATCTGAATTACTCGCCTGAATTATCAGAATCCCGCCGAATGGCACGCTAGAGCGGTCGTGGCTCTTGGGTAGGGATACTTGTCCACAGGAAGTAGCGGGCTGGCATTGCCTGGAGGAATAGCACCACGGCCAAGGGCTGTGGATAAGTCGCCGTGAGGTTGCCTCTGCAGGACTGCGTCGAAGTGCAGCAGGCGAAACCCGGGGGATATTGATGACCATGCCATGGCTGGGCTGGGCTGGGCTGGGCTGGGCCGAGGAGCTTAAGCATGGGCCTGGATGATCGGCTTGCGCATGGCTGGGGTCGGCATTAATGCTGCGAGGAACACGCCGGGAAAAGGAATGCGCGAGGGCCTTGGCTCGCCCTGGTTTTCTTCCCTGGAAAAACAAAACCCCAACTGCTTTCGCAATTGGGGTTTCGGAATTCAATCTTGACGATGACCTACTCTCACATGGGGAAACCCCACACTACCATCGGCGATGCATCGTTTCACTGCTGAGTTC